>NZ_JBFAML010000004.1:0-294479 GCF_040660295.1 Micromonospora sp. NPDC049891 | reverse complement strand
ACGTCCTATACGCCATGCTCCGCGACAAGATCCCCTACCAACCACGCCCGACAGGCCCCGTCCCCGCTTGACGAAACCCATAGGGACACCCCCCCCGGGCGGGGTGTAGGCAATGGCGTTGGGCGAGCCCGGCCGGGCCCTTGTCCAGATCCAGAAACAGACGCAATCGTTGTCGGCTGGTGGAGCGGTTTCTCCCGGCTGTGGGTGCCTCGTGGCGGACACCTGTGCGCAGATGACACCCTGTCCGCGTCGGCGGGTCTACGACATTAGGTGAAGGTGATGTCGGCGGGCGATGATTCCTGTGCGCGCGGCCATGGCGCGTGAGGGAGGTGGCGGGGTGGACGAGTGGCTGCCCGACGCCCAGGTGCTCGCCATGCTGGACCTGGAGCCGCAGGGCTGGATGCTGGCCCGGGCGGTGCACGATGGCCGCCTCATCGTTGACTTCGAACTGGTCTACATCAACGACGCGGGTTGCCGCCTGGTCGGACGACCGCGCGTCGAGCTGGTCGGCCACCGCTACCGACACCTGTGGCCGGAGACCATGCACGACGGGACGCTTCCGTTCTACCGGTCGGTCGTGGAGACGGGGAACCCGGCCCTACGCACGGTGTACTACGAACGGCAGTCCATCACCGGACATTTCGAGTTCCGGGTGGGTCCGTACCGCGACGGGATCATGGTTCGGTGCGTGGACCTGCGCCAGGTGACGGTGTCTCCGCAGTCGGCAGGTGCGGTACGGCTGTACGACATGCTCGACACCGCGTTCGACGGGTTCACGGTGCTTAGTCCCGTGCGGGACGCCAGCGAAGAGATCGTGGACTTCGTCTGTGAGTACGTCAATCAGGTCGGGGCCAAGATGACCGGCCACAGCGTGGAGGATGTGATCGGTCACCGGCTCAGCGAGATCTCTGCCCACAGCTGGGACAGCGGGCTGTTCGATCGCTACCGCACGGCGGTCGAAACCGGGGAGCCGTGGCGACAGGAGCTGAGTTATCCCGAGATCAGCCAGGTGTGGGAGATCAAAATCGGGCGGACGAGCGGCGGTCATGTCGCGGTCTCGTTCCGGGAGATCACTGAGCAGGTCGACAAACAGCGACAGCTCGCCGACAGCGTGGCCCGCGCCGAACAGGCCGCCGCCCGCGCCCGAAGCCTGGAGAGCGTGACCGCGGCGTTGGTGGCGGCGAGCACGACAGCGCAGGTGTACACCGCCATCGGATCGGTGCTGCGGCCCTCGGCCGGCGGGCAGTCCCTGGCGTTGCTCCTGCGCCAGGAACAGTCCCTGCGCCTCGCCTACCACGCCGCGTACGAACCGGAGGTCGTCGCGCGGCTGCATGACCTGCCGATCGAGCACCCCTACCCGGCGGCGACCGTCGCCCACACCGGACAGCCGCGTTACCTGACGTCGCTGGCGCAGTTCCACGCCGCTCAGCCCGACCCGGAGACAGCCGTCCCGCCCGGATCCCGCCAGGCGTGGGCTTTCCTCCCCCTGACCGTGGCCGGGGAGGTGCTGGGTGCGCTCGTCGTCGGCTATCGGGAACCGCGCGACTTCGATCCCGACACCAGATCGACGCTGACGGCCCTGGCAGGCCTGGGCGCCCAGGCACTTCAGCGGGCGATGCTGTTCGAGACAAGTGTGTCGATCGCCTCCGAGCTGCAGCACGCTCTGCTACCGGCGACGCTGCCGCAGACGGCGGGGCTGCGGCACGCGGCCCGCTACCTGCCGTGGACACGCGGCGCCGAGGTGGGCGGCGACTGGTACGACATCATTCCCATCAGTGACGACGTCGTCGCCGTCGTGATCGGCGATGTGGCCGGCCACAACACCGCCGCCGCGGCGACGATGGGTCAGGTCCGTGACGCACTGCGCGCGTACGCCATCGCCGGGCAGCCGCCGGCCATGGTCATGAACAACGTCAACCACCTCATCCGCGCGCTGCGGCTGAACACCATGGCCACCTGCTGTTACCTGCAACTGGACGTCGCCGAGGGTGTCGTCACCGGAGTGCTTGCCGGGCATCCAGCCCCGATCCTGCGCGATGCCCACACCACCGGCCCGGTCCGCCTCGCCACGGACCCTGCCCTGGGTGTCTCGGACTCGGTTGTCTACCGCGAGAGCCGCTTCGATCTGCCGCCGGCAGCCACCTTGGTGCTGTACACCGACGGACTCGTGGAGGACCGCAGCCATCCGCTCGACCGGGGCCTGGAGGAGCTGTGCGCGGCAGTGCACAGCGCGCCTCGCCTCGATCCGGCCGAGATCCTGGATCACATCCTGGCCGGTGACGTCGGTCCGCGGCCGCGGTGCGACGACATCGCCCTGCTCTGTCTCACCCGGGACCCGGTCGAGCGTTGACGGGGCGATCCGGCCGCCGGCGACGGCCGAGGCAGTGCCGCTGCGGCAGACACTGTCAGGTCCCAGCGCCGTAGCAGCGCAGGACCTCATCCTCGTTGGACGTCACCAAGTCCACTCCAGGGGTCTCAGGGTCATCGCACGGTGGGGTCGGATCCGATGGTGACCACCCGCGCCCAGTCGGGCGGAGAGTCCGGCCGGTAGTCAGGATCGTCCTCGTTCCACCGCACGGCACGGGGAAACAGCCCGACGACGGTGCGCGACGGCGGCCGTGCGGTCGGCCAGGGTGTCTGTCCGTCGGTCAGCACGACGATGACGTCCGGGCAGGGTGTCTCGCGCAGTGCCCGGGTGAAACCGGCCCGTAGATCCGTACCTCCACCGCCCACGAGTGGGATGTCCTCGGCCCGGCACAGCGGACCGATGATCTGGGCGGCCGCGTCACACGGCAGCACGGTGACCAGGTCGCGGCGGCCGCCCACGGTCCGGGTCATCGCGGTGACCTCGAGCAGGGCGCTGCCGAGTTCGGTGTCGCTGACCGACCCGGAGGTGTCGATGATGACGCAGACCCGCGGTGGCCGGCGTCGCAGTGCCGGCAGGACGATCCCGGGTATGCCGGCGGAGCGTCGCGACGGTCGGCCGTAGGTGTAGTCCTCGCCCACACCGGGCGCGGAGACCGCCGAGCGGACCGCCGCTCCGAGCAGTTCCCGCCAGGGCTGCGGTGGATGGAATGCCTGTTCCGCCCAGCGCCGCCAGCCCTGTGGGACGTTTCCCGGTCGGCCGGTGATGCCCTCGGCCACCCGGAATCGCACCGCGTCGCGTTCTTGCGGGCTGAGGGCGTACGCGCCGTCGGGTCCGAGGTCCCATTGCCGCTGCCGTCCGTCGGCGCCGCTGCCGCAGTCCAGCCAGGCCAGGTGCTGAGTACGCGGTCCGAGTCGGAACTGCCGCAGGTAGTCCTCCATCAGCTGTCCCTCGGGCAGCAGCAGGGAGCCAGGTTCAACGGCCCCTTCGGGGCGGGCGAGCCCGTCGCCGAAGGCGTCGTCGTTGATTTCGCAGTCTGCGGCGATGTTCATTCGCAGCCGCTCCGCCGGCCCGGTCAGCCCGCGTTCCCGGGCGACCCGGTCGCCGCGCCCGTGGTGGTCGCGGAGCAGGTGCGAGACCTCGTGCACCCACACTGCGGCGAGTTCCTCCACGGGTGTTCGGTGCACGAACGCTGGTGAGACGTAGCACCGCCAGTGCGGGTCCACTGCCATCGTCGGCACCTCCCGCGATTCGACCACGTGCAGGGCGAACAGCGCCGTTGCCAGGTAGGGCCGGACCCGGACGGCGTGCAGCCGGGCGGTGAAGAGTTTGTCCCGGTCCAGCGTGCCGGGACGGTCGGCGCTCACCTGCCGGTTGCGGCGACCGCCGAGACCCGGGCCGCCGTCTGGTCGGCCCGGCGGGACAGGGACACCGCCCCGGCGAGCCGATCGATGGACGCGGGCACGTCCCAGTCTTGCTGTCGCAGCCGGGCGAGGGTGGACGCGGGCACGACCACCAGGTCCGGGGCACCGGTCTCCAGGGCCCGGACCAGCAGTGCCCAGGCGGCGTCCCAGCGGGACCGCTCCGGGCGTCGGCGTACCGCCTCCACCACGGCGTCCAGGACGGCCTGGCGTAGGTCGCCGCGTTCGGGCAGAACGGCTGCTGCCGGGTCGGCCAGCAGCACCTCGGGGTCGGGCAGGTCCATCCGGTCCAGGCTGGCCAGCAGCTCCAGTCCGGGTCCATCGCCGACGGCGCCTCTGACCAGCATGGACAAGACCTCCCGGGAGGCGTCGGCCGCAGTGGCGAAGGCGATCAGGCGCAGGGTCATCTCCCAGCTGCGCGGCGACGGCCACGGACCACCGCGGCCGGCCTCACTGCTGGGCAGCCGGTGCACGAGCCCCGGGCGGGCCGACAGCAGCCCACACACCGCGCGGCGGGCGAGTGTGACAGCCTCCGGTAGCCGCTGCGGGTTGAGCCGGGGCAGCGTCGCGCGGGGCCAGGTCCCGCCCAGACCATGTACGACGACGTCGTGGTCGTGGGTCCATTGCAGGTGGATGAAGCGGTTGGCCAACGGCGGGCTCAGCTCCCAGCCGTCGGCCGCCGAGGATCGGGGGTTGGCGGCGGCGACGATCCGGACGGCGGCCGGCAGGCGCAGGCTGCCGATGCGCCGTTCGAGCACGAGACGCAGCAGAGCGGCCTGCACGGCAGGCGGGGCGGTGGACAGTTCGTCCAGGAACAACAGTCCGCGACCGGCGCGTACCAGACGTACGGCCCAGTCCGGCGGCGCCATCGGTACGCCCTGGGTCGCCGGGTCGTCGCCGACGACGGGCAGTCCCGAGAAGTCGGACGGCTCGTGGACGCTGGCGATCACCGTTGTGAGCGGCAGGTCCAGGGATGCGGCGAGGTGTGTCAGTGCAGCGGTCTTGCCGATTCCCGGCTCTCCCCACAGCAGCACCGGCAGGTCGGCGGCGACGGCCAGGGTCAGTGCCTCCGACTGCGGGTCGGGACGGGTTGCGGTGGTCGTGCTGGACAGTAACGCGAGCAGGTCGGCGGCGACGTCGAGCTGTGGCGTCGGGGCGGGGTCGGCCGAGGTGCGGGTGCAAGACATCTGAATCACCTTGTGAAGTCGTGGTGGTGGACCGGCCTAAAGCCGGGCTAGGACGAGGTTCCGCTGATCAGCGGGCGATTGTGTGACGTGGATGGCAGCGACGGTCACGTTTGGGCTGCCAGTCCCGGGAGCCCGGGGGAGGTCCATGTCCGGTCAGCCCGGCTCGGAACAGCCCGTACGAGATTCGCCGCAGCGCGGCGTTCTCCAGCTCCGCCCGCAGGTCCCCGTCGCGGAGGAGCGCCTCGGGTCCGAGCAGATCCTCGACGGTGGCCAGTGCGCCGACGATGTCGCCGTGGTCCAGGCGGGCGCGGACGTCGGGAAGGCACTCCGGTCGGCGGTGCGCTTCGTCGATCGCCTGCAGGCAGGCCAGCGGGGTGCCGGTCAGCGCGGCCAACAGTTCCTCCCGGCGAATCTCTGCCGGGTCGTGGTCCAGGGGTGTGAGCACCCCGTTCACCAGGCCGATGCGGTGCCAGGTTCCCCGGCAGGCCACGAGACGCGGCGCTGCCGCCGGGTCCGAGGACGCCGGGGTGGCAGCCACCGGGTGACCCGGCGCGAGCGCGGAGGCCACCAGCGGGTGCAGCCGGTCGAGCTCGATCAGCCCGCGGCGCAGCAGCTCCAGGTCCGGTGCCATCCAGGTCGCCGCGTCGGGCAGCACCGGCAGCCCGGCGGCCCGGCCAGCCCGGGACGCCCCGGCGATCCGCGCCACAGGCGGCAGTCTGTCCGTGCCTGCCGCAGCGACGTCCAGGCGCAGACGACGTCGAGGGCCGAGGCGCACCGCCACGGCACCGCTGGTCCTGCCCTCGGCCTGGAGCAGCAGCACCGCCTCGGCTGCCCACCGGTGTACCGCGTAACCACACTCCCCCAGCCCGTCCCAGGTCGGATCAGGGCGCATCGTGGAGGAGGAATCGGGGGTCACCTGCCAGGTGCCCGACCGGCTACGTAGCTCGTCGGCTCTGCGTACGTCCCACAGGTGACGGTGCAGGTCGAAACGGAACCGACGGTCCGGACGCGCATGTGGATGATGACGGTCACCCTCGTCATGCGGTCCGGCCCAAAGCGCCAGGCTTATCCGCTGGCCCGCATCCGCCCAGGCCGGTGGCGTTCGGGCGACGAGGTGCACCGGCTCGGCATCGTTGTGTTCCGTCGGGCCGTACCGGGCCAGTGAGACGGTCAGGCCCGGGCGCAGCAGCCCGTCGGGAGCGATCCTCGGCATGTGCCAGCGCAACAGGTCTGGCGCGAGGTGCCGGACGTCGGCCCGGAGCCGGACGCCCAGTTCCCGGCCGTGGCGGCGAACCACGGCGCGAAGGTCAAGGTCGACGTCAACGCGGGCGGCGGCGCATGCGCCGGCCCAGTCACCGACGCGACGGCGAGCGGTCGCAGCTTCGATCATGGAGGGCGGCACGGCGTACTCGCGCACCCGCCGCCAGAGAGAAAGGCGGGTATCCGCATTCGCAGCCAGGGAGCGCATCAGCACTCACCTTGTGCGAACCGGACCCCCAATCTGAGAGATAGATTCATCGCGGCGGAGCATAGCACTGGTGGCCAGCAGCACGCCTACCCCTCAGAAGCCTGGTACGGAGAACGAGGTGTTCCGCGCCGGCGAGTAATCGGCTACTGGTGCTCTGTCGCTTCGCCGATCGCCTGGTCCAGGATTTCCAGACCGAGGGCCAGTTCCTCTCGCGTCGTGGTGAGGGGTGGTGCGATCCGGAAGGTGCTTCCCATGCCGGGCAGTTGCACGACATTCATATGGAGACCGAGGTCGAGGCAACGGCGGGTGACGTGGGCGCCGAGGACGTCCGAGCCCTCGCGCGTCTCCCGGTCGAGGACGAGTTCGATCCCCTGCATCAGGCCGCGCCCCCGTACGTCTCCCACCACGTCGTGTCGGTCTCTGATGTCCAGCAGGCCGGCGCGCAGGAACTCGCCGAGTTCTCGGGCCCGTACGTCCATCTGCTCCTGGTGGAGGACGTCGAGCACGGTGTTGCCGACGGCGGCGACGAGAGGGTCGGACACGTGTGTGGTGTAGAAGAGGTAACCCAGCTCGTGTGCCCGTTGTTCGATCTCCTCTGTGGTGATCATCGCAGCGAGCGGTAGGCCGGCGCCCAACGTCTTGGACAGCGTGAGGATGTCGGGCACTATGCCGTCACGTTGGATGGCGTACCACGTGCCGGTGCGGCACAGACCGGTCTGCGCCTCGTCGACGATCAGCAGCATGCCGCGCTCACGGCACTTGGCTGCCAGGGCGACGAAGTAGCCCTGCGGTGGCTCGATGATGCCGCCGGAGCTGAGGATCGGCTCGACGATGCACGCCGCGAGGCTTCCGGACGACTGGGCATCGACGAGGGCGAAGCCGTAGTCGAGCTGGCGCTGCCAGTCCAACTCGCCGTCAGGGGTGGTGAAGTCGGGGCGGTACGGGTTGGGCGTGGGAATCGCGAAGTTTCCCGGCGTGGGCCCGTAGCCCCGGTGCCCGGCGCTGTACGTCGCGGCGGCCGCGGCGTGCGTCATGCCGTGCCACGACTTGGCGAAGGCGACGATCTCGTGTTTGCCGGTGACGAGCTTGGCCATCCGGATGGCCGCCTCGTTCGACTCGGCGCCGGTCGTCAGCAGCAGCGCCTTCTCCAACGGCGCGGGAAGGGACTCGGCGAGCCGGCGCGCGAGGTCGACGACCGGACGGGACAGCATGCCGCTGAACAGGTGGTCCAGCCTCGCGATTTCCCGCTGCACCGTCTCGACGATCGCGGGATGGCAGTGCCCGAGAATGGCGCTCATCTGGCCCGAGGTGAAGTCCAGGATCCGTCGGCCGTCAGCGGTGTACACGAAGCTACCGGCCGCGCGCTCGATGATCTCGGGCGTGAACGATCCGCCGTAGCGCACCAGATGACGGGCAGCGTCGGACCAGAACTGTTCGGCGGTGCTCCGATCGGTGGTCAGCGTCATGGCCTCACGATAGGGGCGTTCGTTATGCACGAAAAGCTCATGTTTCTGGCTACGCTGTGCGGAATTCGCGCACAAGGAGTTTCCAATGCGGCTCCACACGACAAGCCTGGAGATGCTCAGCCTGCTGGACGGCCTCGGCACCATGCGGGCCGTCGCCGCGGCCCTGCACATGAGTCCGTCAGCAGTGTCGGCGCAACTGGCAGTCCTGGAGGCGGAGACCCACACCGAACTTCTGCGGCGCACCGGCCGCCGCGTACAGCTCACGCCGGCCGGGCGTACGCTCGCCCGGCACGCCCGCATCATCCTCGACCAGGTCAAGGCCGCCGAGGCGGACCTACAGGGCCGCTCCGGACAACCGACGGGGCCGGTACGCCTCGCGGCTTTCTCCAGCGCCATCCGGACGGTCGTGCTTCCGCTCGCCGCGCGACTGCGGGAGACGCATCCCAGGATCGATCTTGAGGTCGCCGAGTTGGACCCGCAGGCCAGCCATCCGGCCCTGCGCCGCGGCGACTACGACATCATCGTGGCAGCGGACTTCATCGACGGGTCCATGCCGCTGCATCCTGACGTGCACACCATCCCCCTGCTCACCGACGCCATCGTGCTCGTGCTGCCGCAGCCGCAGGCCGCGTCTGACGTACCGGCGGACCTGGCCGACTTCGCCGAGGCCGCCTGGTCCATCGACATGCCCGGCACATACCTGTCCAACCTGGTGACGAGCACCTGTCGACAAGCCGGCTTCGAGCCGGTCGTGGCTGGCCGCTTCGCCAGCTACGAACTGCTCCTGGCACATGTCGAAGCCGGCCTGTCCGTGTCGCTCCTGCCCGAGCTGGCCGTGGACCGTCGCTACCACGTCGCCACCCGCCCGCTACGCCGACCGTTGACCCGCCACGTCTACGCGGCCGTTCGCAGCCGCTCAACTCTCACCACCGCGAGCCAGGTCGTCCTCCAGGACCTTCGCAGGCACTCCACGACCCCGTCACCTCGGCCCCAGCGGATACCGGCCGGAGATTCTCCTGCCTGAGTCCAACGGCATGCTCGGGTGCGTCCGTTACCCGCACACAGCCGCACTGGTCGGCTTTCCAGCCCGGCCCGGACGGTTTCCGGAACATTTCCGGAAGTTGTTGACAGTGCGGCGGACCGATATCGACACTGACCCTTCGGAGGCATGCACAAATGTCGATCGATGGCGTCAGCATCAAGGAGGTCCGGTGAACAGCGACCTGAAGCAGCGCAGAAGAGCTGCGCGAATAGCCCTGCCGACGGCGGTGTTGGTGCTGATAGGCGGCGCCGTGACGGTCCACTCCAGCGCCCCGGCCGCGGCGGCCGAGACCACGCTGCGGGCCGCAGCCGCCAAGGCCGGGCTGTTCTTCGGCGTCGCCGCCTCACCCAACCGGCTCTACCCGATCGTCGGTCAGGAATTCAACCAGCTGACCCCCGAGAACGACATGAAGCCGGACAGGATCGCCACCTCAAACGGCGGTCTGCAGAACACCAGCGGTGCGGACACCTTGGTCAACCACGCCCAGAGCAACAACATGCTGGTCCGTGGTCACACACTGGTCTGGCACTCGCAGGCCGGCGCGTTGCAGGGTGCCAGCCAGGCGACGCTGAACACCTTCATCGGCAACGCCATCAACCGCTGGGGCAGCAGGATCGCGTACTGGGACGTCGTCAACGAGGCGCTGGAGGACAACAACACCGGCCGGCGTCGCAACCAGTGGCCGCACACCATGAACCGGGACGCCAACGGCGACGGTGACTTCTTCGACGCCGGCGACACCGACGTCATCCGGGACTCGTTCATCCGGGCCAAGCAGGTCGTGCAGGCCGGCGGGCTGACCACCAAGCTCTGCATCAACGACTACGACGTCGACGGCCTGACGGTCCAGGGCGGTACCCCGAACCGCAAGGCCGACGCGCTGTACGACATCGTCCGCAACTACCGGCAGTACATCGACTGCGTCGGGTTCCAGGCGCACTTCAACGACAACCCGAACAGCATCATCACCAACGACCTGCAGGCCAACATCCAACGCTTCGCCGACCTCGGCGTCGAGGTGCACATCACCGAGCTGGACATCGACGACGACCTGAGCAACAACGACATCGGCGCCGGCCAGGCGGAGAACTACCGCAAGGTCGTACGGGCCTGCCTGAACGTCGCACAGTGCACCGGCATCACCGTCTGGGGCATCTCCGACAGCGAGTCGTGGCGCTCCTCGGAACGGGGCCTGCTGTTCACCGGCAGCAACGGGAGCTACCAGAAGAAGGCCGCCTACCACGCGGTCCTCGACGAGCTGAACAAGGGCCGAAACTCCACTCCGCCGCCGACCACGCCGCCGGTGACGCCGTCGGTCCCGCCGACCACGCCACCTGTTGATCCGACCACGCCGCCGCCGACGACCACGCCGCCGCCGGCCACCGGATGCGCGGCGACGGTCTCGTTGAACTCCTGGACCGGTGGCTTCGTCGCCACCGTGAGAGTCACCGCCGGCACCGCGCCGATCAGCGGGTGGAGCGTCCAGCTCACCCTGCCCTCCGGGGCCACCGTGACCAACGTCTGGAACGCCAACCGCACCGGCAGCAGCGGCACCGTGCAGTTCAGCAACGTCAGCTACAACGGCTCGGTGAACGCTGGGCAGTCCACCGAGTTCGGCTTCCAGGGCGTCGGGACCGCCACCGGCCTGACCCCGGTGTGCACCGCCGCCTGAACACCACCTGTCCTGAACGGGGGCATGCCCCCGTTCAGGACAGGATGCGCCCTGCTCCCAACTCACCGCGCATGATCAACTATCCGGTCGCGTCGCGCGTGATCCCGTGGGCCGCTCCGGGGTCTCCGCCCCGCCGTCCACGAGTTCGTACTGCAACGCTCCGGAGGGACAGCGCCGGACCACTTCGGCCAGGCGCTCGGCCTCGGCACCGTCGGGTCGGATCCACGGGCGCTGGCCCGGGTCGAAGACCTCCGGCAAGCCGCGGACACACTCGGCGGCGTGCCGGCAACGGCTGGCCTCAAAGGTCACGGTGATCGACCGGCCCTCGTACGTCTTCTTCCCGTTTCCGCTGCTCATACCGACCTCCATCGCTGCCGCGCCCTGCTGTTCAGTCGCTGACTCTGCTGCGGGACTGGTACACCAGGTCCTGGTACTCGGGGTGCCGGGCGATCCACCCCGCGAAGAACGGGCAGGTGGGCAGGACCAGCAGGCCCGCGGCGCGGGCCTCGTCGAGGCCCGCGCGGGCCAGGGCCGCGCCGACTCCCCTGCCCTCGTACTCCGGCGAGACCTCGGTGTGTACGAACGCGATGAGTTCCGTGGTGCGGATGTACTGCGCGACACCCGCGACCTTCGACTCTCCCTCCAGCCGCGCCTCGTACTGGTTGGCTTCGGGGACATCCTTCACATTCACGACCATGTTTCCTCCCTCAGATCTCATCTCCGATACGGGCCGGCCGGCACGACGGACCGGTCAGAGATCGTTTACGACCTGTCCGGCGACCAGCTGGGTCTCCCAGCGGCGTCGCGCACCTCGACCATCCGCCGCACACCGGTCACCAGTCGTGTTCGCGGCGTGACGCGGCGGTCGTACGGTCACCACCCCAGTCTCCGGGGCTCACCGGCCACGACCAGTGACACCACGTCACAAGCGATCGTGACACCGCGCCACTGACGCCTCGGGCGCGTCCGCGCTGTCATGGGGAGACTGGCTCGTCGTGATCCGGCAGGCCAGGCGCGCGACACCGCGAGCGGCACGGCTGCCACGTCGAACGGCCAGACCGATCTGTTCCGTTGACCGCGACGCGCCCGTGCTCGGACGAACCGACATGCTGGGAGCCTCGGCAGTAAGGCCTGGTGCGGGGTCACCGGATCGAGTGTGCGGCAGCATGGCCGAAGCGGATCGGCCGGCTAATCGGTCGTCTCGTGAAGGGGCGGACCGGGCTATAGCTTGGACAGGCTGTGCCATCGCGGCCAGACGGGGGAGACATGGAACTGTTCGGACGGCGCGCCGAGACCGCGGCGCTGGATCGGCTGCTGGATCGGGCGGCGGATCGCGCGGGTTCCGGGCTCGTGCTGTGGGGTGAGCCGGGCATCGGCAAGACCGCCCTGCTCGAGTACGCCGTCGGGGCGGCGTCCGACGCGACGGTGTTGCGGTGTCGGGGCACCCGGATGGAGGCAGGGCTCGCGTTCGCGGCGCTGCACGAGCTGCTGTGGCCGGTGTTGGATCGGCTGGAGACGCTACCCGCCCCGCAGGCTGCCGCGTTGCGGGGTGCGTTGGGAATGAGCCGGGACCCGGCCAACCGCTTCCTGATCGGCGCGGCCGTGCTGTCGCTGCTCTCCGGTCTCGCGCGGGAGCGAGCGGTGCTGGTCGTGGTGGACGACGCGCAGTGGGTCGATGAGGCGAGCGCGATGTGCCTGGGGTTCGTCGCCCGCCGGGTGGCGACGGAACCGGTCGCGGTGCTGCTGACCGGACACGAGGATCCCGCCTCGGGTCCGTGGGAGGGGTTGCCGGCCCTGGAGGTCGGTGGTCTGGCCGACGACGATGCGCGCCAACTCCTGGCCGCTGCCGTGTCGGGGATCGACGCGGCGCTTGCCGATCGGACGGTGCGGGCGGCGGGGGGCAACCCGTTGGCGCTGCACGAGCTGCCCACCCTCGATCGAGAGACCGACGGCGAGGCGACGGCCCTCTCAACTTCCGGGAACCCGGTGCCGGTGGGGCCACGGTTGCGGCGGGCATTCTGCGCCCGGGCCGAGGCACTGAAACCGTCGACCCGGGCGCTACTGCTGCTGGCCGCCGCTGAGGGCCGGGGCGACCGGCACGTCGTGCACCGGGCCGGGGCCGCCTGGGGCATCGACACGTCCGCCTGGGACGAGGCCCTGCGTTCGGGCCTGCTCCGAGTCTCGGGAACCCGCCTGGAGTTCCGGCACCCACTGATCCCGGCAGCCATCTACGACGGCTCCCCCGTCGCGGACCGGCAGGCTGTGCATCAGGCGCTGGCTGCGGCCCTGCCGCAGGCCGCCACCATGGAGCGGGCCTGGCACCTGGCAGCCGCCGCCGACGGGCCGGACGAGGAGGTCGCCACACAGCTGGAGCACGCCGCCGAGGAGTGCCTGCGCCGCAGTGCGGGTCCGATGGCGGCTCGCACCCTGGGCCGGGCCGCCGAGCTGTCCCCAGCGCCAGCGGACGCCGCACGCCGGCTGGCCGCCGCCGCCCGTGCCGCGTGGCACGCGGGCCACGCGCAGGCGGCGCGACAGTTGCTCGACGATGCTGAACGTCTGAGCGGTGCACTTCCCGTCGCCCGGCTGAGCGGCGGGCTGCGCGGGATCCTCGAATTCGCACACGGCATGCCCGAGCGTGCCCACCATTACCTGACATCCGACATGGCCGCGGTACCCGAGACCCGCCGCGCCGTGGAGCTGGGCACGGTGGCGGTCCGCGCCGCCTGGTCGGCCGGTCGGTCCGACCTTCAACAGCAGGCGCTACACCGGGTACGGGCCGTGGACACCGCCGCTGACCCCGCGGTATCGGCGCTGCTGCCCGTGCTGGAAAACTGGTGGTCCTGCTACGACGTGACCGGCGAAGCCACCCCGACGCCCCGGGACCTGGCCAGCGACATCGTCGGTCAGCTCGGTACGGTCGCGTGGGAGCTGCTGCCGCCCGTGCCGCTGGTCCAGGCCTGGGGCATCGACGGTGGCCTGCTCGACGTGCTGCGCGTGCAGGCCGCGCAGCTGCGGCGTCGGCACGAACTCACCGCGCTGGCCCTGGTGCTGGCCCAGATCGCGGTCCTCGACACGGCTGCGGGCCGGTGGGACGCCGCCGAGACGGCGGCGGCCGAGGGCCTGCGACTGGCCGAGGAGGTCGAGGCGGATCACCTCGCCACACAGAGCCGCAGCTGCCTCGGTTTGTTGGCTACCGCCCGCGGCGAGCACCGCGCCGTCGAGGAGCACACCAGCCGGATGCTGCGGGTCTCGGTGCCACGCGGAGTGCGAGCGCTCAGCGCATCGGCGTACTGGATTCGTGGACGAGCGGCGCTGTTCGACGGTCGTCCTCAGGAGGCACTGAACGACCTGCTGTGCCTCGTCGAGCCGGGGCACGAGGCCGCCCACACCACCTTCGCGCTGCTCGCCGCCCCGGACACCGTCGAAGCGGCGGTGCAGGTCGGCAAGAGCGACGTCGTCGGGTTTCACGTCGCCATGGTGCAGGACTGGGCGCAGCGTACGGGTGCGACCTGGGCCCGAGCGGCCGGCCATCGGCTCAGGGCCCTCGTCGAGGGTGGACCGGCGGCCGAGGCCTCGTTCCGAGCCGCCCTGGACGTCGCGGGGGCGGGGGTGCAGCCGTTCGAGTATGCCCGCACTCGGCTGCTGTACGGGGAATGGCTGCGGCGGGCGCGTCGCCGGGCCGACGCCAGTACCCAGCTCGCCGCAGCAGCCGAGACCTTCGACCGCCTCGGCGCGCGTCCACTGCGGGAACGGGCGCTGCGCGAGCAGGCTCTGACCGACCGGCGGGCCGCTCCCCGCGTGGTCGATCCCCCGACCGCTGCCGGGCTGACCGCGCAGGAGCTCCGGGTCGCACGGTTGGCCGCGGACCATCTGACGAACCGGGAGATCGCGGCACAGCTGTTGATCAGCCCACGCACGGTCGGCCACCACCTGGCCAACGTCTACCCCAAACTGGGCATCACCTCCCGTACCGAGCTGGCCAGGATCGACTTCGATGGAGACCTACGGCTCAGCTAGTGCGGTGTCCAGGAGCGTTGGCGGTGTCGCGGCGAGGTCCAGGCGGCGATCCGGCAGGGCGGCCCATCGTGGGTTCTCACCGTGCGGGGCTCCGGGCGTGCCAGCGCAGCGGATTGTCCTCCAGCGCGGAGCGGTCCCAGTGCGCCCGGTCGGCAGCTGCTTCGTAGGTGGTGCGGAGGAACTCGGCGACCGCGCGGTCCGGGTCCGGTGCGGTGCGGGCGGCCTCGTACGGCAGCAGGAACTGCTTGAACTCGGTACTGAAATACGCGCCTTCGGGACTGACCTGCTGTTCGGCGAAACCGTCAGGTTCGGGATAGGCGTAGGAGTAGAAGGCGCCTTCCTCGCCGCCGCCGGGCCAGAACCCGCAGCTGGACAACTCCCGGGAGTAGCCCTCGACCATGACCCAGTCCCCGCAGTTGGGCACGCCCCCGGGATGCGGTGGGGCCGACCGGCCGGAGAAACGGGTGCAGGCGAGGTCCATCCCGCCCCAGAAGAAGTGCACCGGACTGACCTTGCCGATGAAATGCGACCGGAACTCGCCGATCACCCGGTTCGCCTGCAGCAGCTGTCGCCAGAACAGGGCGGCCGCCTCGCCGTCGTAGGAGGCGTGGTCGTGGTCCTCGGCGAACGGGATCGCCGGATCGACCTCGTTGGGACGCGGCCGGATCGGTGCCTCGATCCCGAGCTCGCCGAGCATGGCCATGACCCGCGAGTAGAACTCGGCGACCGACATCGGCCGGAGCGGGAGGCTCCGCGCGCCGCCGTTGCTGGTGCGAACGTCGAGCCGATGGCCGAGGAAGTCGAACTCGATCTCGAAGGCCCCTGTGCCGTACGGGATGGCGGACGTCGTCAACCCGCGCGGGCTCACGTACAGGGTCACCTGCCACCAGTGGTTGACAAACGGAGCGTGCGCCATGCGGATCTTGCCCACGATCTGGGTCCACATGTGCAGGGTCTCGCGGGTGGCGGTCCAGTCCGAGACCCGCAGGCTCGGCCAGCTCATCGTTGCCGGGCTTGTCATCGCTACTCACATCCTTGGGCGCTGTGACGCAAAGGGTGGCGGTCATCGTGATCGTGTCCCGCAGGCCGGTACCTACGGGGCGCCACCGGTTCGCTGATCGGCCGTCTTTCCCTTCCTGACGATCAGCGGTACTCCGGGTTGGCGCTGCCGGGGCGAGTGCCGGCGTCCCAGGCCGTGCGCTGGTTGCCGTAGGCCGGGAACCCGCCGGCCCGACGGATCATGGACGCGAGGTGGAGCAGGTTGTAGGTCATGAACGCGGTGTTGCGGTTGGTGAAGTCGTTCTCCGGACCGCCGGAACCCTCGTCGAGGTAGGAGGGCCCGGGGCCGACCTCACCGAGCCAACCCGCGTCGGCCTGCGGCGGGACGGTGAAGCCGATGTGCTGCAGGCTGTAGAGGATGTTCATCGCGCAGTGCTTCAGGCCGTCCTCGTTGCCGGTGAGCAGGCAGCCACCGACCCGCCCGTAGTAGGCGTACTGCCCCTGCTCGTTGAGTACGCCGGAGTAGCCGTAGAGCCGCTCGATCACCCGACGGGTGACCGAACTGTTGTCGCCGAGCCAGATCGGTCCCGCGATGACCAGGATGTCAGCTTCCAGCACCCGGGTCAGCAGTGCGGGCCATTCGTCGGTATCCCACCCGTACTCGGTCATATCGGGTCGGACGCCGGTGGCGATGTCGTGGTCGACGGCGCGGATCTGATCCACGCTGACCCCGTTCGCCTCCATGATCGCCACACTGCGGTCGATCACCCCCTGGGTGTGGCTACGGCCCGGGGAACGGTTGAGGGTGCAGTTGATGTACATCGCGCGCAGCCCGGTGAAGTCGGGCTTCTCGATAACCGTCGCGGTCACGGGGTCCTTTCCTGGTAATCGGTCTCGTGCCGTCGACCCGTCGGTCGACTCGAAGGTCCTCGCACCGGCACGGTCGACAGAACGGGGCCTGGCTCCCGAGCGCAGCGGCGTATCCGGTGGGTCCACAGGACGAGTGTCGAATACCGGGGCCGGTGCCGGATCGGCCGGTCAATCGGTCGGTCCGCTCGGGGGTAGCGCGCCCCTGCAGCTCGACACTCACGCCGCAGCGATCACACCTGATCAACTGAATCGACGACCGCCAGTCGGCCACCATCGCCGGGATCCGGGTCCGGGATCATCATCTCCGGATCTACGAGATAGACATCGTGACCGTCGAGCGTGAGCCGACGCGCGACCTCCAGGAGCATTCGTCGGGCCACATCGTCGATGGAGTGCACAAGCGAGACATCGAGAACCACTCGGCGCTCCGACGGCGGACTCTCCACGAACTCACGAACGATCCGCTCGGCTCCCGCGAAGCGGATTCCGCCCTGCAGCCGGAGAACCCGGGGCGCGTCCACTCCGCCGCCCCGTACTCGATTGGAACGCACGATCGCGCGCGCCGCGGGAGGGACCTCCATCACATGCAGCCCCATGTCGGACGAGAACCGCTCGAACAGCGACACGCCGCGCACGCTGTTGCCGTGCCGGTCCAGTCGAGGCGAGAAGGTGGCGATGCCGAGCTGACCGGGGAGTGCACCGATCAGTCCCCCGGCCACACCGCTCTTCGCCGGGATGCCGACCTGCGTGGCCCAGTCGCCGGCGGCGTCGTACATTCCGCAGGTGGCCATGACGCTCAGGACCTGGCGCACCACTGACCCGTCCACCACCTGCTCGTTCGACAGGGGATTCACCCCGCGGTTGGCCAGCGTCGCCGCCATCATCGCCAGATCCCGGGTGGTCACGAGCACCGAGCACTGACGGATGTAGCCGTCGACGACGGCCCTCGGGTCCTCGGTGAGGATGTCGTGGCTGCGGGGCATGTGCGCGATGGCGAGGTTGCGGTGCGCGCTCTCCATCTCCGATGCGCACACCGTCTCATCGACCGTCAGCTGACGGCCCGCGAACGCCGAAAGCCCCTGAACGACGCGGTCGACCCGCTCGACAGGCTTCAGGTTCTCCGGTCCGGCCAGTGAGTGAGCGGTGATCGCGCCGGCGTTGATCATCGGATTACGGGGACGCCCGGTGTCGCTTTCGAGGGAGATCTCGTTGAACGCCTCCCCGGATGGCTCGACCCCGACCTTGGCGAGCACGCGATCGAAGCCGCGATCGGAGAGCGCCATCGCGTACACGAACGGCTTCGAGATCGACTGGATCGTGAACGCGACATCGACGTCACCGGCGCCGTGAACCGTGCCGTCGACCGTGGCGAAGACCGCTGCGAGACGCTCCGGATCAGCTGTCGCGAGCTCGGGAATGTATCCCGCAGGCTCCCCGGAGGTGTCCGATTCGACATCTCCGAGCACCTCAGCCAGATAGTCGGGAACGACTGACCGCATCCGTCCTCCTCAGGTTCTCGTGGAGGCCGCAGGGCCTCGCGCACCACCAGCCCGACGGCTGCTGGTGGGTTCGAGCTCGGCGGCCTGGACATCCGCCCCGAATGCAGCAGCCCCGGGCTCGCGGCGAGCCCCGGTCCCGCGGCAGCGTGCGTACGCCGTTCGAACGACGTCGCTTCCGGCCACCCTGTCACGTCGGAGAAGGCCGTGAGCCGTCCCCAGAGGAAGATCCGCGCCCTCGACGACCGTGTGACCGCCACCCGCAGGACCGGGAGAGTCCTGACCGAGCTGCGTCGCTGCCCACACCGCGCGACCACCATCGCGCAGGCCATCCTCGTCCTGCACCACGTCGAAACCAACCGCCGCCCAGGATGAGAAGCATCTCATGGATAGTGGGCGCGGTCCCGCGCGTCTGTGGTGGTGAATGAGGCGTACCGGGACGGAGCTGAGCGGTTGGACGACAAGGCGAGAGCCAGGTTCGGCGAGTTCGCGCAGAGCCGCACCGCCGCCCTGATCCGGGCGGCCTACCTGCTCACCGGCGACCAGCATGCCGCCGAGGATCTGGTGCAGTCCGCGTTGGCCAAGACGTACGTCAAATGGCCGACGATCCGGCACGAGGACCCCGAGGGGTACGTGCGCGCGGTGATGTACCGCGAGCGGATCAGCTGGTGGCGGCGACGGGGACGACTCCGGGAGACGCTTGTCGGCTCGCCGGTGGAGCGGGAGCGCCCGGACGACAGCGGCTACACCGACCTGCGGCTGGTCATGCGGACAGCCCTGCTGCGCCTTCCCGTGGCACAGCGTGCGGTGCTGGTCCTGCGGTACTACGAGGACCTGCCCGAGCGACAGGTGGCCGAGGTGCTCGGCTGCTCGGTCGGGACGGTCCGCAGTCGGACCCATCGGGCGGTCAGTCGACTGCGTGAGGTGCTGCCCGATGCCGAACTCGTGCTGGAGCTGAAGCGATGAACACCCCGATCGACGACCTCATCCGATTCACCCTTACCGATCTTGCCGAGGAGGCAGTTCCGATGAATCTGGCAGATTCCGCCGTCGCCCGGGCGCGCAGGCGTCGTACCCTCACCGTCTCGGTGGGGGCGGCGGGCGTCGTCGCCGCCCTCATGGTCGGCACGCCGCTGGCGTTGGCCGCGGTGGACCGGGACGCCCCGCCGCCGTCCGCACCCGCCGACCAGCTGCCAGCCGCCTCCGCCAGCCCTGTCCCGATCAGCCCAGTCCCGCCCCCACCAGCCGCCTCCCCCACCCTCCCGATCAGCCCTGTCCCGATCAGCCCTGCCCCGCCCCCGCCAGCCGCCTCCCCCAGCCCTGTCCCGATCAGCCCGGTCCCGATCCCGCCGGTGGATCCGAAGGGTCCGGGCACGGGTTCCTGATTCCAGGACCGTCAGCACGCGGTCCCACCTGGACGGGGGTCGACCGCCGTCGGGCTCGCCGGCCGGATCGTCGACCGTCCGGCAAGCTCGGCGGCGGCGGGCCCAAGGTCCGCCGCCGACCCGCCGTCCGGTACCGGTGCAACACACGTTCTTCGTACGGACACTCGGCGCCTCTCTGGGCCCGATACCTGGACACAGAGAGGCGCCGTTGGTGTGGCAGGGCGCGGAGAGCATCGGCCACGTGCAGCGCCAATGCTCTTCGTGCGCCGCGCTAGGCCCTGTGTCGAAGTCCCTGGCCGGCCTACGGCGGGCCCAGGCGATGACCGGCCGCGTTGGGGATTGGTCCGGATACAACACCGGTATCCGGACCAATCGCCGCCTTGCCGGATCACCGCCTGGACTCCGCCTCGGCTCGACCGAAGACTTCGGCACAGGGCCTAGTAACCGTAGATCATCTTGTAGGCCACCTCGGGCAGGAACTGTCCGGCGCTGGATCCGCCGCCGACTCCGCAGTTGCCGTCGGACTCACCCGGTGTCTTGAGCCACAGCAGCATCTCCGCGCCGCCGCCCATCCGGCTGGGCGTGCCGATCCTGCGGCCGCCGGGGTTGCACCATTGGCCGTTGGAGCCGTTGCCGTTGCGGCTGGTGTCGATCACGTACGGCTTGCTGTATCCGAACCTCTGTAGCGCGGAAGCGACCTGATTGCCGTAGTTGGTGTTCTCGCCGGTGGTGAAGTAGTTCGAGACGTTCAGCGCGAAGCCGCGTGCGTTGCTCACACCAGCCATGTTGAGCCGCTGCGCCATCGTCTGGGCGTCGACCCAGCGGGGATTGCCGGCGTCGATGTAAACCCAGGTGTTGGCGGCCCTGGACCGGAACTGGCCGACGGCGCGAGAGAGCATCCCCACCCGGTCGTTGATCTGCGCCTGGCTCATGCAGTTGAAGTCGCCCAGGGAGTCCGGTTCGAGGACCACTACGGCAGGACGGCTGCCGATGGCGGAGGCGAAAGAGGCGATCCATGAGTCGTAGGCGGCGACGCTGCCGGCGCCACCACCGGAGTGTCCGCCGCAGGCGTCCCGGCCGGGAAGGTTGTAGGCCACCAGCAACGGAAGCTTGTCAACAGCGTCTGCGGCTCCCACATAGCTCCCGACCGCGCTCCCGATGTTGCCGCTCCAGTTGCCGAACCACCTGGCCATCGGCTTCTGCGCGATCTCGGTGCGGATGGCGGCGGCCCGTCCGTCGCCCGGGTTCGCGGCCGCCCACGTCGCCGGGCTCGAGTTGGGATCGACGTAGAAGCCGCTGGTCTGGCTGATCGGATCCGCGTGCGCAGCTGGCGCCCCGAGCAGGACCGCGGGAACCGCCAACGCCAGGGCGGCGGCAAGCCCCCAGGGGCGGGCGAAGCGTTTCATGGCCAAGTCTCCTTCGGACAAACTGGAAGCGCTTCCAGCGAGATTTGTCGATACATTACCGTCCGATGGTCGGCAAATGTCAGGCAGATGTCAAGAGAGGTCAATCTCGCGGCAAGATCGAGGCCAGGCATTCCTGGGACCGCTTCCAGGCTGACGACGACAGCGAGCCACCTCGACGCCGTCGATGCCGACCGATACGATCGGTTAGCGATAACGGCACCGGCCGGCGGTAGCGGCTGCCCCGACGTCGGACAGGAAGGACTCGGCATCGCGATGGCAGCGCAGCGGCCTCGGCGGCAACCGACCCTCGACGAGGTGGCCGAGCGCGCGGGCGTGTCACGTTCCGCCGCGTCCCGGGTCATCAACAAGGCGCCACATGTCAGCCGCGCCACGCGCGATGCCGTGGAGCGCGCCATCAAGGAGATGGGCTATCTACCCAACCGCACCGCCCGTGCCTTGGCCACCCGACAGACGGGGATCGTCGCACTCGCGGTCTCCCATGATGATCCCGAGTTGTTCGCCGACCCGTTCTTTGCCCAGGTCATCGTCGGCGTGTCCGCAGCCCTCGAGGAGACCGACCTGCACCTGCTGCTGTGCCTCGCCAGCTCCGGCCGGGGCCGGTCCCGGCTGACCAACCTGCTGCACACGCGCGGCGTCGACGGCATCATGCTGATGGCGCTGCACGGCGACGATCCGCTTACCCACATCGTGCGTCGGGCCGGCCTGCCCGCGGTGTACGGCGGGCGGCCATTGAACTTCGAGCCACAGTGGTACGTCGACTCCGACAACCTCGGCGGCGCGCGACTCGCCACCGAACACCTCATCGGCCTCGGCCGAACCCGGATCGTCACCATCACCGGCCCCATGTCCACCGACGTCGGCCGCGCTCGCCACCGCGGCTACCGCGAGGCGATGATCATGGCCGGGCTGACCCCGTACGCGACGGCAGAAGGTGACTTCACCGAGACCGGCGGTGCCGCAGCGATGAAATCACTGCTTGACAGCCATCCCGACCTCGACGCCATCTTCGCCGCAAGCGACGACACAGCGGCGGGCGCCCTCCGCGTCCTCCTCGACGCCGGCCGGTCCGTGCCAGCCGACGTGGCAGTGGTGGGCTTCGACGACCTCGGCATGGCCGAACGAACCGATCCGCCGTTGACCACCGTTCACCAGTCGGTCCAGGCCCTGGGCAGAGAAATGACCCGGATGCTCGTCGACCTCATCGCGGGGCACGAACCCTCGTCCATCATCCTGCCCACGAAGTTGGTGCTACGCGACTCGGCATGATCCGTGACCCAGTTCAGCCGGCTCGATGAGCGGCGGGGTGGCGCTGAGCGGAGCAGGCGTCAGGAGACTGACGGTGGCCAGCGGCGGGTACGCCACTCGGTCCATGTCGTGAATCCGGCCGGTGGGTCATCGATGGGTTCGCTGCCGTCGAGTTCGCCTGGCGTGGGGATGTCGATGATGGCGGCCCATTCGGCGAGTTCCTCGTCGGACATGGGCCACGTCGTGTGGGGCGCTTCGGCTTGGCGCTTGTCGAGTCGTGTGCGCTGCTCGGCTGGACTGAGTTCGAAGTAGCGCATCTCCACCATCGCGCCGAGGTCTGCCGCAGCCTGCCGCAGGGCCGAGCGCTCGTGTCGGCTCCAAAGGCCGAAGTCGATCACGACGCTGGTGCCGAGTTCGAGGGTGCGTAGCCCGATCTGGATGAGCCGTCCTTCGATCACATCCTGAGCCGATGGCGGGTTCTCGTGCCCGTACAGAGCCTTGACCCATTCGTCCTTCGTGAGACGAAGCGCTGGGTGCTCGATCTCGATGCGTCGCGCGGCGGTGGTCTTCCCGGTGCAGGGGAGTCCAACAGTCAGGAACAGCGTTGGTTGCCTCATCAGCACCCGCTTCCGATCACACGTCCGTCCTTGCTGACATCCGATCATGCCGCTGTCGTCGGGCGAGGCTGGTACGGCGGCGCCGGAGGAAGGTTTCATCCTGGGTGGCGGCGGGTCCGGGAAGTGACTTCTCCGAAGAGCCGGCTCGGGGATGAGAGCCGGTCACGCTGGAGCCAGTTGCCGTTCCCCGTTGTCCTCCCGGGCCCGCCGCCGCGGTCAGTCGACGGGGCTGCGGTGGCGCGCGGAGGCGAAACCGAGCCAGGTGTGCCGGTTGCCGGCCCAGCACCATCCGATCTTCGGCGCTCTGCGTCGGGCGGTGCCGTCGCGTCCGGTTCCGCCGCTGATCCAGATGGCGGGGGTTCGAGCGTCGAGGGTGTCGCCGGTGCGTTTGCGAGAGCCGATCGTCATGAAGCAGTGACTGGGTTCGAGCACCTTCGGTTCCTGTAGCAACCAGCTGATCCCCTCGTTGATGGTGAGCGGTGTTCGTCCGCGTTCGAGGATGGCCGGTAGCGCCTCGTTGGGACTCCAGTTGCGCATGTCGTCGCCGCGGTCGGGTTCGCGGACGAGATAGAGCGGGCGGTCGGGTAGTGCGAGGCCGTCAATGGGTACGAACTGCTCAAGGTCCACCATGTCGTCGACGACGAAGCCGGGTTTGTCGTGACGGCGCAGCAGCGGTGCAAGCTGACGCGCGGTGGCCAGCTCGGGGTGCACGGCCAGCACGCACTGGGGTTCGTCTGGCAGCGCGGCGACCCAGGCGGCGAGTTCCGCCGGACTGCTGCCGGTGACGTCAGCGAGTCCGGCGTCGAGCAGGCGGTGCAGTTGGTCGGTCAAGCTCATCTGCTCTCCTGGTGGAGTCGGGACCGTGAATTGGTTTGCGGATCATCGGCACAACCGCTTGAGCGGCGGGCCGAGCGGCGTGGACTGCGGTGCGCACGAACACGGCGTGTCGCGGTCCGGCCGGTTTCAGTTGCGCAGTCTGCGGTACGCGCGCGCGGACAGCGGCACGAAGACCGCGGTCAGCAGGAGCGGCCAACCGACCGCCAGCCACACCGCCCCGTCGACAAGCGGCCCCTCGGTGATGCCGGTCGGGTTGCCGAAGAGCTGACGGGTGGCGGACGCGGTCGCGGACAACGGGTTCCAGGCGGCGATGGCGCCGAGCCAGCCGGGCATCGTCTCGGCGGACACGATCGCGGTGGACAGGAAACCGATGGGCCAGACCAGCACCTGCACCGCCATCGTCGCGCCCTCGCCGCGGAAGGTCAGCCCCAGGAAGATGCCGATCCACAGGACGGCGAACCTCAGTAGGAGCAGGAGCAGCACGGCCAGGGCCGCCGATGCCGGATCCGACGAGATCCGCCAACCGATGAGCAGGCCACCGAGGATCAGGACCAGCAGTTCGACAGCCGAGTTGGCCATGTCGGCGCCGACGCGGCCCAGCGCCACCGACGCGCTGCCGATCGGCATCGAGCGGAACCGGTCGGTGATGCCCTTGCGGGCGTCGTTGGCCATCGCGGTCGCAGTGGCCTCCACCCCGAACATCATGCTCAGTGCCAGCATGCCGGGCAGCAGGAAGCTGATGTAGTCGCCGCCGCCCGGGACGCTTATCGCGCCGCCGAACAGGAAGCCGAAGACCAGCAGCAGCATGATCGAGAAGAGCAGGCCGAAGATGGGTGCCCACGGCTGGCGTACCCAGTGGGCCAGATCCCGCTGGGTGATGACCCAGCCGGCGCGCAGTGTGGTCATCGTGCCACCTCCTTGTCGGTCAGGGTCAGGAACACCTCGTCGAGGGTGGGACGGCGCAGCATCAGGTCCTCCGGGGTGACGCCGAGCTCGTCCAGGGCGCGGACGATCTCGGCGATCGCGACCACGCCGGTGCCGACCTCGAAGGTGATGGTGCGGGTGTCGGCGTCGATCGCGGGCGGCGCCCCGACGGCGGCCGACATCCGCTGCGCGATGGACGCCAGTGGCTCGCGCAGCGGCACCGTGACGCTCACGCGGTCGCCGCCGACCTGGCGTTTGAGGGCGTCCGGCGTACCACTGGCAATGATCCTGCCGTGGTTCATGACGGAGATCCGGGCGGCCAACTGGTCGGCCTCGTCGAGGTACTGCGTGGTCAGCAGGACCGTTGTGCCGCGGTCGGCGATCCTACGGACGGCGGCCCAGACTTCGTTGCGGCCGCGGGGGTCCAGGCCGGTGGTCGGTTCGTCGAGGAACAGCACCGCGGGGGTCAGGATGAGGCCGGCTGCGATGTCGAGTCGGCGGCGCATCCCGCCGCTGTAGGTGGAGACCGCCCGGGTCGCCGCGTCCGTCAGGCCGAAGGCGTCGAGCAACTGGTCGGCGCGCACCCGGGCGTCGGCGGAGTTCAGGCCGTAGAGCCGGCCGAACATCACCAGGTTCTGCCGGCCGCCGAGGATCTCGTCGACGGCGGCATGCTGCCCGACCAGTCCGATGCGGCGCCGGACCTGGTGGGCCTGGGTGCGCACGTCGAACCCGGCGACGCTGGCGCTGCCGCCGTCCACGTCGATCAGGGTGGCCAGCGCCATGACCGCGGTGGTCTTGCCGGCACCGTTGGGACCGAGCAGCCCGTGGATGACACCGGGGGGCACGCTCAGGTCGAAGCCGTCCAGCGCGTGCACGTCGCCGTACCTCTTGCGTAGTCCGTCGGCGGTCAGGGTGTGGTTGGTCAACACAGGCTCCTAACTCCGTATGCCTTACGGAAATGGTCGCGCGGTACACCGTACACCTCACGGGGTAATCTCCGCACATGGAAAGTCAGGACATCGACCGCACGCTCGGACTGCTGTGGCGGCGCACCCTCGGCACGCCGCAGGGCTCCCGGGGACCGAAGCAGCGGGCCACCATCGACGAGGTGGTTCGGGCCGCGATCGCGGTGGCCGACGAGGAGGGCCTGCCAGCCTTCTCGATGCGCAAGGTCGCCGATCGGCTCGGGCTGAAGCTCATGTCCATCTACACCTACGTCCCCGGCCGCTCCGAGCTGATCGGCCTGATGGTGGACGAGGTGGCGGGCGAGCAGGAACTCCCGCCGCACAAGGGCCCGCTGCGGCAGCGGATGACCCGGGTCGCCGAACAGCTGTGGGACGAGTTCCACAGGCATCCCTGGCTGCTGCAGGTGGAGAACAGCCGGCCGTGGATCGGTCCGAACATCTCCGACCGGTACGAGTGGCAACTCGCGGCCATCGAAGGTGCCGGTTTCACCGATCTCCAGATGGATCAGGTGGTCACGCTGCTGAGTGGGTTCACCGCCGGTATGGCGCGGGCATCAGTGGACGCCCGGCGTACGGCGGAGCGGTCCGGCATCTCCGACGCCGAATGGTGGGAGATCAATGCGCCGGTTCTCGAGCGGGTGATGCCCGCCGACGCCTACCCGGTCTCCGGCCGGGTCGGGCAGGCGGCCGGCGCGGAGTACAACGCGATCGGCGATCCGGAACGGACGTTCCGGTTCGGGCTCGACCGCATCCTGGACGGGCTGGAGCAGTTCCTCACCGTCGCCGACACCGGTGACCACCGATGAGCGGTACGGTTCGGCGGTGCCTGCCAGCGACGAAAGCGTACGACCGGGGTGCCGCTGAGTTGGTTGACTCGCCTTGACCCGCTGGCCCGGACCGAACAGGCTGGACGGGTTCGCCGAGCCAACCCAAATCGATGGAAGACGGTAGCGGTGACTGACGCGACACCCAGCCAATCAGGGCCAGGAAGCCCCCGTGGAGCCCGGCAGTTCCGCGCCAGCCGGGGGCGACGCGTGGGCGACGCCGTCATCGGTGTGTTCGTCCGAGCGGGACTGGTGCCCAGCACGTACATGCTGACCACGACAGGCCGAAAGAGCGGCCGGCCGCTCACGCACCCGGCGACGGTGGTCCAGCACGAGGGGCGGCAATGGCTCGTCGCACCCTACGGAGCGGTGTCCTGGGTGCACAACGCCCGCGCCGCCGGACGAGTAGGCCTGGCCCGACGCGGCGACCGGCGGAGTTACGCCGTTCGTGAGATCTCGGCGGCGGAGGCCGGACCGGTACTCAAGCGCTACGTCGCCGTCGCCGCGGCTACCCGGCCGTACTTCAGTGCGGACAAGGACGCGCCGGTCGAGGACTTCGTGGCCGAGGCTGATCGCCACCCGGTGTTCGAACTCCTCCCGATCGATGAGCACCGCCCTGCCACCGATGACTGACGCTGACGGACATGTCTCGATCGCACACTCTGGGCAGGTGCGCGGGGCGTCCCGCCCACGTCGCGACGACCTACGGTTTGCGGGCAAGTAGTCCGACGAAGGTGTGGTAGGTGTCGGTCTGCTTCGGCGCGGGCGTGCCCGGATCCGGACGCCACTCGGCCAGCGGCACCAGCCCCGGCTCCAGCAGCGTCAGCCCATCGGCGAAGGAGAGGATCTCCTCGTCGGTTCGCCAGCGGCCGGTGCCCAGCGACTCGTTGAAGACCCGCTCGACCTCACGGGCCTTACGGGAGCCCTCCGGGTCCCGCTCACCCGGATCACGGAAGTGCGAGATCGCCACGTAACTGCCCGACGGCAGCGCGTCGATCAACTCTGCCGACACCGCTCGCGGCTCCTCGTCGTCGCCGAGATGGTGCAGGATCGCGAAGAGCAACAACCCGATCGGCCGGTCGAAGTCGAGAAACTGGCGGACGTCCGGATCATCGAGGATCTCCTGCGGTCGCCGAATGTCGGCCTGGATCACCGTCGCGGTGCCCTCCGCGGTGAGCAGGGCCCGCCCGTGCGTCAGGACGATCGGGTCGTTGTCCACGTACACCACCCGGGCGTTCGGGTTGTGCTCGGCGGCGACCTCGTGCACGTTGCCCTGGGTGGGCAACCCTGACCCGATGTCCAGGAACTGGTCGATGTCGGCCTCGGTGACGAGGTGACGGATCACCCGGCGCAGGAAGGCACGGTTCGCCTGGCCGGCGGCCGGCCCGTCCGGCGTGATCCGCAGGGCGTGCTCGGCGACCTTCCGGTCGACCTCGAAGTTGTCCTTACCACCCAGAAAGTAGTCGTAGACCCGGGCCACGCTGGGAACGGTGGGGTCGATTCCGGGGGGTGCGGCCTTGTCGCGGGTCAACGGCATCTCCATCCGATTCCTGAGCCAGCGCACCGGGTTCTGTGTGCACTCCGGGACGTTGTCCGGGAGTGTAGCGATCGGACGGTCAAGATTGCCGCCCCGCCGGTATCGCTCCCACCCGATCGGGCCCCGCGACCAGGAAACACGCCATCAGTCGCAGCTGAGGGCGTTGGCTTCTGCGCGAATCACGTCTCGTCATGCTGATCCGCCTCAGGACGGGCTGCGGACCTGCCGCAGCATTAGTGACGGCCGCTCCGGCGGAGGAAGCACGACAGCAGTTGCCTGAACTCGTGCGGGTGC
Source organism: Micromonospora sp. NPDC049891 (assembly GCF_040660295.1). NCBI lineage: Bacteria > Bacillati > Actinomycetota > Actinomycetes > Micromonosporales > Micromonosporaceae > Micromonospora > Micromonospora sp. NPDC049891. The sequence goes on along the minus strand of NZ_JBFAML010000004.1, from coordinate 266,421 downwards.
TCGATCGCCGGCACGTGCCCGCATCGGCCGAACACGTGCAGACGGACATCGGCCAGGTGCTCGAGTAGGGGCCCGACTGCCGTCTCGAGCGGGGTGACCCGGTCGTCGGCGCCGTGCACGAGCAGCACGGGTGCGCGGACCGCGGCCAGCGTTTGCGCCGAGAGGGTGAGCCCGTCGACCCATCGTGCCCTGGGTGGAGGGAACAACGACGCGTAGGCGGCCGCCCCCGCTCGCATCGCAGCCGTCCGGGCATCGACGGCCGAGTCGGTCACGAGCGCCTGGTCGAGGACGAGGCGACTCAGCATGTCTCGTGCCCCGAGAGGGCCGGCGGGGGCGGCCCAGATCGCGTCGAGATCGGCGGACAACGGCGCCCCGGGGGCGCCCATCGTCGAGACCGCCACGACCTGGGTGACCTGCTCGGGGCGCGCGGCCGCCAAGGCCAGCGCCACGGCACCACCCATGGAGTGGCCCACCACGGCGTAGTGGTCGATGCCGAGGGCATCCATCAGGCCCGCGGCCTGCTCCGACCACAGCCGGAGCCCACCGGCGGAACCCGCCGGGACAGGTGTACGGCCGAACCCCGCCTGGTCAGGAGCCACCAGGTGCCAGGACGTGCCGAGCGCCTGCGCAGTCGTTGCCCAGGCGCCGGACCCGGTCGTGCCGGGCCCGGAGCCGTGCAGCATCAGCACCGCGGGCCCGGTGCCGCTCTCCAGGACGTGGACGGGGGAACCGTCGACCGTGACGGTCCGAAGTGTCGTCACCGGGGCGGGGTGGGGGCGCTCATGCCGATGCGGGGTCGACGGACTTCGAGAAGACCTCCATCATCGCCCTGCCGAACTGCGGCATGTCGGGCCATCCCCGGCAGGAGACGAGGTTGCCGTCCACGACGTCGGGAGCGTCGATGACCGTCGCGCCCGCGTTCTCCATGTCACCGGTGATGGGTGGGAAGCACGCCGTCTTTCGACCCTTCAGGAGCCCGTACACCGCTGGTACCTGCGCGCCGTGGCACACCAGTGCGATGGGGAGGTTGCGCGCGAAGAAGTGCTCGGTGATGCGCCGGACGTCGGCGTCGACCCGGATCCACTCGGGGGCACGTCCCCCGGGGATGATGAGGGCGTCGTAGCGCTCGACGTCGACCTCGGCCCAGGGCACGTCGACCGGCAGCTTCCGGCCGTTCTTCTCCACGTAGGCGTCGGAGTTGGGGTCGAACTCGTGAATGACCAGTTGCACGTCACGCCTCGTCCGTGACGAGACGTCGACGTCCCAGCCGCCCTCCTGCACGCGGTAGTAGGGATACATGGTGTCGAGTTCCTCGGCGGCGTCGCCGGTCAGGAGCAGCGCTCTGGGCATCTGCTTCTCCTCGCATCTGGGGGCGGGTGAGGTAGATCCAATCCGATCCGATCCGATTCGGTTAGCATTCCCCGGCCCAGCCCGCCCGTCAAGCCTCCGCCGCCACCGCGTCCGCGTCCTTGGCCTCGTCGAACAATCGCCGGAAACGCTCGCCGGACCGCAGGATGTGGCGGCGCATCGCGTACGCGGCGGCGTCGGGATCACGCGCGGCGATCGCGGCCACAATGTCCTCGTGCTCGGCCATGGCCAGGTGAGTGACCTGCGTGTCGTGGTGCAGCCGGAAGAGGTGCACGTGGCTGTGCAGGCGAGCGAGCGCTTCCCGGATGACCTGGTTCTCCGCGCTCAGGGCGACGAGATCGTGAAAGGCGGCGTCGCGTAGACCGAAGGCGCCATAGGCCGTCGGGCCCTTGCCCCCCTCCAGCTCCGCCATCTCCGCCAGCATCCCGCGCAGACCGGCCACCTGCTCCAGGGAGGCACGTTCGGCGGATCTACGCGCCGCCGCCGGCTCCAGGAGCAGGCGAACCTCGAGCATGTCCTCGAACCGCTGACGGGTGATCTGAGGTGGAATGCGGTAGCCGGCATGGGGCACCCGCACGACCAGGCCCTCGGCCTCCATACGGTTCAGCGCGTCTCGGATCGGCGTCTGCGAGACCCCCAGCTCTCGCGCCAGGACGTCGATCGTGACGCGGGAGCCAGGCTCGATCCGTAGGGACATGAGCTGTCCGAGCAGCGTGTCGTACACCTCGTCGGCGAGCCGGCCACCAGATCTTCCCGGCGACGTTCCGCCCGTCACGGCCCGACGGCCCCGCGCGATCGTTCTTTCGTCGTCCATCGTGACGTGAGGCCCTTCTTTGCGTCTTCCGGAACCTGTTGACATCAGTCACAACTCTGCGACATGCTGACGCCCCAGCCGGATCGTATAGGAAAAGTGGCGTACAACCGCCATCCTGCACCGTCGCGGAGTCTCCCGCGATCGCTCCACCTCGATCACCTGAAGCTCCCATGAACGTGCTCGACATCCCGCTCGGTTCGCCCACGGGCCGCGGTTGGGCCGAAGGCTCCTCGACGGCATGAAGATCCAGTAAATCGCGGCGTGCTCGTGACGCCGGCCTGCGGGTCGCCCCGTGTCAGCCCGGCAGCACGCCTGAACAACCCAGCACCTGGTCGGCGAAGCGCATAGCGAGGTTCCAGAAGTCCCCACCCAGGAAGCAGGCGAGAAGATGCGATATCCCCAGCGAATCGGACGACTGTTGGCTCCCGGTCGAAAGGTGCAGTTGGCGACGGCGGCCATGCTGCTGGTGGCCACGACCATGGCGGCTTGCGGCGATGGCCAGGACGACGGCGGGACGGCGAGCGCCCCCAAGGCGCCGGCGACCATCCCGGAACTCACCAAGGACCCGCTGACCCTCAGCTTCATCTGGTTCGACTGGCCCCCCGCCCAGGCACTGGAAGCCTTCGCGAACGCGGAGTACAAGAAGGAGCGACCGAACGCGACCATCAAGGTCAACACTGTGCCGAACGCGAACTGGCACGACGCGATGTTCACCCAGTTCGCCGCGCGCAAGACCGACTTCGACATCGCGATCCTGGACTCGCAGCACATCGGCGAGGCCGTGACGAACGGCAACATCCTCGACATCACCGACTTCGTCAAGAGCAACATCGACGTCACGGCCTACAACCCGTACCTCCTGGCCGCCTACGGCCAGTTCCCCCAGGCGGAGACCGGCAAGCGCGACGAGAACGCCAGCCTGTACGGACTGCCGCTGCTCGGCGACACCTGGACGATGATCTACCGCAAGGACCTGATCGGCGACACGCCACCGCAGACCTGGGATGAGATGATCTCAGTCGCCGAGAAGTGCCAGACGGACAACCCGGGCGTCAGCGGGCTGGCTTTCCACCAGGCCAACGGCTCCGACGCCGCGGCCGTCACCTACAACACGGTCAACGGCGTCTACGGCGGCAACCTCTGGGACGCCAAGACGCGCAAGATCGAAGGCGTCCTCAACGACGCCGCCGGCCAGGAGGCGATGGACGTCCTGGTCAACAAGATGAAGCCGCTTACCGCCAAGGGCTCCGGCAACTGGTTCATCGACGAGGTGAACGCGGCGGTCGCCCAGGGCAAGGCATGCATCGCGTTCAACTGGATCGCCGCGAGCGGTGGCCTGCTCGATCCGAAGCAGTCGACGCTCGGCGCCACCCGGGAGCAGATTCTCGACAAGCTGGGCTTTGCCACCCTGCCGAGCCAGAAGACCAACCTGGTCCCACTCGGCGGTATGGGGATGCACGTGTCGGCCTACTCCCCCGAGGCAAACCAGGCCGAGGCCCTGAACTTCATGAAGTGGTTCGAGCGGGCCGACATCCAGAAGAAGTGGGCCGCGGCCGGTGGCGTGCCAGCGCGTACGGACGCCCTGGAATCGCCCGAGTTCCTCAATGCAGGGCCGTTCAACCAGGTGTACGCCGACTCGGTGCCACGGATGCGGGACATGTGGAACGTGCCCGAGTACGCGCGCCTCGTCGACATCGAGAACACAAACGTCAACGCGGCGCTCAACGGAGCGAAGAGTCCGAAGGACGCGCTCGACGACATCGCCAAGGAGCAGCAGGCGGTGCTCGACTCCAGCAACCGCAGGGGCGGCGGCGGACTGTGAGTGACCCCGTACCTCTGACGACCGATCACCCCGGGCAGGTGGCGTCTGTGACGCCACCTGCACCGGGTCGGTCCCGCCGGCTGAGCGACCGCGGACTCGCCGTGGCCTTCATCTCCCCCGCGCTGCTGCTGTTGCTCGCGATGTCGGTGTTCCCGTTGCTGTGGGCGTTGTACCTGTCCTTCACCGACTACTCGGCCACCCGCGGCGGCTCCCCCCGATTCATCGGGTTCGAGAACTACACCGCCATTCTGACCTCGGCGCAGGTCCACCAGCGGGCCCTGACGACGTTGATCTACGTGGTCGGCGCGGTCACCCTGCAGACCGTGCTCGGTTTCGCCATCGCCTACCTGATCTCCCGGCGCACGCACGGGCGAGGACTGCTGACCACTCTGTTCCTGGTTCCGATGATGCTGTCGCCGGTCGTGGTCGGGCTGTTCTGGCGATTCATGCTCGACGCGCAGTTCGGCGTGATCAACAGCATGCTCGGCTCGATCGGCCTCGGGCAGGTGGAGTGGCTCACCCGGCAGCGCACGGCATTGATCTCCCTGATCGTGGTCGACACCTGGCAGTGGACGCCGTTCATCATGCTCATCGCCCTTGCCGGCCTCACCGCGGTGCCCAAGTACCTGTACGAGGCCGCCTCGATCGACCGGGCGTCCGAGTGGTTCCGGTTCCGCACCATCACTCTTCCGCTGGTGTGGCCGCTACTGCTCATTGCCGTGTTGTTCCGGTCCATCGAGGCCTTCCGGCTGTTCGACCTCGTCTACATCCTCACCAACGGAGGCCCGGGTGTCTCCACCGAGACGTTGTCGTTCCACGTCTACAAGGTCGCGTTCCTGGGCTTCAACACCGGAACCGCCTCGGCGTACGGGATCCTCATGGTCCTCGTCGTCATCGTCCTCACGCAGCTCTACCTGCGCTACTTGAACAAGCTGAAGGAGGGCTGATGGCCGTCTCCGTCGACGAGGCCGTGGCCGCAGGTCCTGCTCTGGACCGCACGCCCCCCGCGCGCCGCCTTGGCGGCCGGGGCCGATCCGCGCTGGAGATCGCGCTGCTGACCGTGCTGGCCGTCGTGATGCTCTTTCCGGTGCTGTGGATGATCGAAACGTCCATCAAGGAGAACCGGGACGTCTATGCCGTTCCGGCCCAGTTCTTCGGCTTCACGGTCACCATGGACCACTTCAAGGACGTGTTCGTCGCTCCCGGCGGCGGTCGCTCGGCCCTGTCCGTCGCGTTCCTCAATTCCGTCGTGGTCGCCGGGGTCTCCACGGTGCTGGCCACCGTGCTGGGCGTCCCGGCGGCCTGGGCCTACTCACGCTTCGCCGTGAAGGCCAAGAAGGACCAGCTGTTCTTCATCCTCTCCACCCGCTTCATGCCGCCCGTGGTGGTGGTAATCCCGATCTTCCTCATGTACCGCCAGGTCGGACTCATCGACAGCAAGCTCGGCCTGATCCTCATCTACACCGCCTTCAACGTCCCGTTCACGATCTGGATGATGAAGGGGTTCGTCGACGAGGTGCCCGCGGAGTACGAGGATGCCGCCATGCTCGACGGCTACACCCGGTTGCAGGCGTTCCGGCGATTCACCCTTCCCCTGCTCGTACCCGGCATCGCCGCGACGGCGGTCTTCGCACTCATCTTCTCGTGGAACGAGTTCGTGTTCGCCATCTTCCTCACCTCAAGCGACAGCGTGCGGACCGCCCCACCCGCCATCGCCGGGCTCATCGGTGGTACCACCACGGACTGGGGTCTCGTGGCCGCCGCCTCCGTGGTGTTCGCCCTACCGGTGCTCGTCTTCGCCTACCTGGTGCGCAAGCACCTCGTCGCCGGTGTGACGCTCGGGGCGGTGCGACGCTGATGGCGGGCATCGAGGTGACCGCCCTGCACAAGCGCTACCCGGACGGGACGGTCGCGGTCGATCACGTGGAGCTGTCCATCCGCGACGGCGAGCTGTTCGTGATGCTCGGCCCGTCGGGTTGCGGCAAAACGACCACGCTGCGGGCCATAGCCGGCCTGGAGCGGCAGACGACGGGCGACATCCGCATCGGCGACACGCTTGTCAACGACCTGCCGCCCGCCGAACGCGACATCGCCATGGTGTTCCAGTTCTACGCTCTCTACCCGCATCTGAGAACCCGCGACAACCTGGCGTTCCCCCTGCGGGCCGAGGGACTACCCAAGCAGCAGGTGCGCGAGCGGGTCGACGAGGCCGCCCGGCTGATGCGGCTCGGTCCGCTGCTGGACCGGCGACCGCGCCAGTTGTCCGGCGGGGAGCAGCAACGCGTCGCGCTTGCTCGCGCCCTGGTGCGACGACCGCGCGCATTCCTCATGGACGAACCGCTCACCAATCTCGACGCGGAGCTGAGGGCGGACATGCGCACGGAGATCAAGCACCTGCAGGGGGAACTGGGGACGACGATGGTCTACGTCACCCACGACCAGGTCGAGGCGATGTCACTCGGTCACCGAATCGCCATCCTCAACAAGGGCCGCGTCGAGCAGATCGGCACGCCGCTGGAGGTTTACGACCGTCCGGCGAGTCTCTTCTGCGCCGCATTCATCGGCTCACCGCCGATGAATCTGATCGAGGTGGAGCTGACCGACGGGAAGCTGCGCAGCCAGGGCGGACTGGCCCTCACACCACCGCCAGGCCTGCCGCGCGACCGTCGCCTGGTCGCCGGCGTCCGGCCGGAGGCACTGGAAGTCACCGAACCGGGGGCGGACCGTTCGGTCCCGGCCCGCGTGGTCTCGGTGGAGTGGCTGGGCGACGAAATCATCTACGTGGTCGACCACGGCAGCCAGCGCGACGTACGGGTGCGGACGCCACCGACCGTCCGGTTCGCCGCTGACACACCGGTCGGGCTGCGGCACACCGGCGGGACCCCGGCGGTCTACGACGTGAGCACGGAAGAACTGGTGGCCTGATGGGAACCGTGGCAGTGCACGGGCTGTGCAAGTCCTTCGGCAAGGTCCAGGCCCTGGACGGGGTGACGCTGGACGTGCCGGACGGCTCGTTCTTCGTCGTGCTCGGGCCCTCCGGGGCAGGCAAGACGACGACCCTGCGGGCGATCGCCGGCCTTGAGAAGCTTGACGCCGGGTCGGTGCACCTGGACGGGCGGGACGCGACAGCTGACGCCCCGGCCGCGCGCGACCTGGCCATGGTCTTCCAGAACTACGCCCTCTACCCGCGGCACACGGCGTACGAGAACATCGCTTCCCCGCTGCGGGCACGCCGCTGTTCGTCGAGCGAGATCGCCGCTGCCGTCGAGCGGATGTCGAACCTGCTGCACATCGAACGGCTGCTGCAGCGTCGTCCCGCACAGCTGTCGGGTGGTGAGATGCAGCGTGTCGCTCTGGCCCGGGCGCTGGTCCGTCACCCGCGCGCGTTTCTCATGGACGAGCCACTGACAAACCTCGATCTCAAGCTCCGCGTCGAGATGCGCACCGAGCTCACCCGCATCCACCGCAGCCTCGGAGCAACCTTCGTCTACGTGACAAACGACCAGGTCGAAGCCCTGTCCATGGCCGACCAGGTCGCGATCCTCAAGGAGGGGAAGGTGCAACAGGTCGGAACGCCGACCGAGGTGTACGAGCGTCCCGCCAACCAGTGGGTCGCAGGATTCGTCGGGAGCCCACCGATCAGCCTGCTCGCCTGCCACGCCGAGGGAGATCGTCTGGTCGGTGCGCAAGGCTGGACGCTGCCGCGGCCCCGCTGGACCACCGCTGAGGACGGTCGAGCGCTGCTGCTGGGCCTGCGTGCGGAGGACCTGTCCGTCGAGCAGCGCGGCGACGCCTCGTTGTCGGGGGAACTCTACGGGCTTGAGCCGCTCGGTGACCGGACGGTCGTCGACGTCCGAGTGGGGACCGAGATCCTCAAGGTCAAGGCACGACCGACCGTCACCGGAACGACGGGCGAGCGGCTGCTGGTCACTGTCGACCTGGACCGTGCGCACCTGTTCGATGCGGGCACCGGGCTGTCGCTGTCGGAGGCGGGGCGGTAACCGCGCCGGCGGCCACGGCACCATGCGCCCACACCCGGCAGCCGAACCTCGGCGGACCGTCACCCTGGAGCACGGCCTGACGACGCCGAGACGGCCGTGGCCCGAGAAGGCGATCGGTGGCCCGGGGCGTCGCCCTGCGGACCGGGCCACTGCCACAGTCGACCCGCTCGGCACCCTCTCTCCCCCCGACGAGGGCGGGTGGCCCGTCCGTCCACGCGCACAGCGCGATCACTGAGGCACGGCAGACCAAGAAGATCGCAGGAGGCGACGCAATGAGTGACCCGATGAACGTCCTGGCCCCGGAGCACCGGCGGCTCCGGGTCGGCGACGCCTGGCGCGAGGCCGCAAGCGGCGCCACCTTTGCCGTCGAGGACCCGGCCACCGGCACGACCATCGCCGAGGTGGCGGACGCCGACGTCGTTGACGGTCTTGCCGCCCTGGACGTGGCGAGCAAGGCCATGGCGGAGTGGGCGGCGACCCCGCCGCGGAAACGGTCAGAGTTGCTGACCGCGACGTACCGGGCGTTGACCGGGCGATCCGAGGAGATCGCCCGGCTGATAACGCTCGAGATGGGCAAGCCGCTCGCCGAGGCTCGGGCAGAGGTGGCCTACGGCGCCGAGTTCTTCCGCTGGTTCGCCGAGGAGGCGGTGCGCGTCGAGGGGCGGTACAGCACCGCCCCCGCAGGTGGGTATCGCATCCTCACCGTGCCGAAGCCGGTCGGACCGTGCGTCTTCGTGACGCCCTGGAACTTTCCGTTGGCCATGGGGGCCCGCAAGATCGCTCCTGCGCTGGCCGCGGGCTGCACGACGATCACCAAGCCGGCAGCGCAGACGCCACTCACCATGCTGGTCCTGGCCCGCATCATGGAGGAGGTCGGCGTTCCCCCGGGCGTGGTAAACGTGGTGACCACCAAGCGTGCCGGCAAGGTGGTCTCCGCGCTGCTCGCCGACAGGCGCACCCGCAAGCTTTCGTTCACCGGGTCGACCGAGGTCGGGCGCGTGCTGCTGCGACAGGCCGCCGACAACGTGCTGCGCACCTCCATGGAACTGGGCGGCAACGCGGCCTTGATCGTGTGTGCCGACGCGGACCTGGACGTCGCGCTCGACGGTGCCATGGTGGCCAAGATGCGCAACATCGGGCAGTCCTGCATCGCGGCCAACCGGATCTACGTCGAGGAGCCGGTGCGCGAGGAGTTCACGGCGCGCTTCGCCGAGCGGATGGGCGCGCTCTCGGTGGGCCATGGTCTCGACGACGGCGTGGACGTCGGGGCGTTGATCGACGAGTCCTCGGTCACCACGATCGACGAGCTGGTCGCCGACGCGGTCGATCGCGGCGCCCGCGTCGTGGTGGGCGGCGAGCGGCCGGATGGGCCGGGCCACTTCTACCCGCCCACAGTCCTCGTCGACGTGCCCGACGATGCGCGGATGCTCAGGACGGAGATCTTCGGCCCGGTCGCGCCGATCATCTCGTTCACCTCCGACGACGAGGTGCTGGCGAAGGCCAACGACACCGAGCACGGCCTGGTCGGATACCTCTTCACCCGTGACCTCCAGCGGGCGCTCCGGTTCACCGAGGGGCTGGACACGGGGATGATCGGCATCAACCGTGGTCTGATCTCGGACCCGTCAGCTCCGTTCGGAGGCGTGAAGCAGTCCGGGGTCGGCAAGGAGGGATCGCACGAGGGCATCCTTGAGTACCTCGACCTCACCTACGCGGCGATCGACCTGCCGTGACCAGCCTGCCACCTCAGGCGTACGCCGAAAATCACCGCGCCCGGTGCGGACACGACCTGACCGGTCTCCACCCGGCGGACGGGAACCGGGCCACGGCCGGCACGAACCCGCCGGCACCTGGGACGCCCGGCACTTCGCCGGCGTGCGCACCGCCGCCGCCCGGCGCGCGCGCCGGCACCACCGGGGCGGCCAAGCTCGCCGACGCCGTCCCGGTCGCGCAGGTGACCTGGACGTCCGCCCAGCACATCGCCGCCGACGTTCCGGAGAGGCACCGACATGCTTGAGACCGTCCGCGGACCACGCCAGCTGATAGTGGGCGAAGGGGTCGCACAGAACATCCCACGAGTGGTGGCCGAGAGCGGCTCGCGAGTCCTCATCGTGACCGACCAGGTTCTCCTAGGGCAGCCGGGCGTGGCCGAGATCGTGGCCGCCGTCCGGGAGAAGATCAAGGTCGTCGCATTGTTCTCCGACGCGGCTCCAGACGTACCACTCGCCGATGTCGCCCTGGCCGTCTCGGTCGCCGCCGAGGTGGACGCCGACGTGATCCTCGCCATCGGTGGTGGCACGGTGATCGACCTCGCCAAGATCGTCGGCGTCATCCGACGCCACGGCGGGACACCGCGCGACTTCTACGGCGAGTCGAAGGTGCCGGGGCCGACGATTCCGCTCGTCGCGGTCCCGACGACGTCAGGCACCGGCTCCGAACTCACCCCCGTCTCGGTGTTGACCGACCCGGACCGCGAGCTGAAGGTGGGGGTTTCCAGCGTCCACATCGTGCCCGACTTCGCCATCGTCGATCCTGAACTCACATACACCTGCCCTGCGACAGTCACCGCTCACTCCGGCATCGACGCGTTCTGTCACGCGGTGGAGAGCTACACCGCGCGACCCCGGGCCCACGGACCGCGCGACCCGGTGGAGCAGGTGTTCCTCGGCCGCAACCCGATCACCGACCACTACGCGCTCCTGGCCGCGGAGCGGATCGCCCGTAGCTTGCGTCGTGCTGTCCGGGACGGCGGCGACACGGACGCGCGCGCGGACATGTCCTACGGGTCCATGCTCGCCGGGCTCGCCTTCTCGCACGCGGGCACCGCGGCCCCACACGCCCTCCAGTACCCCATCGGCGCAGCCACGCACACGCCGCACGGCCTGGGCGTCGGGTTGCTGCTGCCCTACGCGCTGGACGCGGCCAGGGACGCCATCGGCGACCGGTTGGCCATCCTCGCCAGGGTGTGCGGGCTCGACGTGACCGATGCCTCGGATGCCGAGGCCGCAGACACCTTCCTCACCTGGCTCGACGGGTTCCTTGCCGACATCGGCATCCCGCCCACCTTGGCGGACATCGGCGTCGCACGCGCCGACCTCCCGCGTTTCGCGGAGCTGGCCAGTGGCGTCACCCGCCTGATCCAGAATCATCCGGGCCCGAACGACACCGCCAGCCTGACCGCGATCCTCGAAGCGGCCTGGACCGGGGATCGGACCGGAGAACATGTGAGTCCGCGCAGCGACCATTCGACGTACGCACGGCGTCCCGGTTGAGCGCGGTGCGGTGGCCGAGCAGGGCGAGGTGGCGCTGCAGGCGGTTGACGTCCGGCCCGACGAACAGGCCGCCGTCGCCGGCCGCCTGCGCCAGGAGGTAGTTCTCCCAGGTCTCCAGTTCCAGGTCGACCATGTCGACGGACCACTCGATGTGCCGCACCACCGCGCGCAGGACGCGGGCCATCCGCTCCGCGCCGCTACCACCCACCGACCGGCCCCTCCAGCCGCCGGTCCGGCAGCCCCCACGTCCGGTACTTCGAGCCCTCGCCACCGGTCCGTCCGGTCCAGACGACGACGCACCAGCGCGGCGCCCAGATGATCCGGGCGTGCGAAGGACCGTGAACCAGCAGGCATGAGTCGGCGGCGACGGGGGAAGCGGCCGGCAGGAACCTGCGCCACATGAGGTACCGAAGGGAGTGCCATGACCGCGTCCAGCGGGCCGGCCCGCGGGGCCGGTACCTCGACCCGCGCCGGCCGGACCCGATCCGGTACGGCGGCCAAGACCAGCGCGGCCGCCGCGCTCGCGCTCGTGTTCGGCGTGGCCGCGCTGTTCAGCGTGCTCACCGCCATCCTCGCCTGGATCGGTGTGGTGCTCGCCATCGTCGGCATCGTCCTGGGCATCGTCGGGCTCAAGATGGCCGCCCGACCGGAGGTGACCGGCCGAGGTGTGGCGATCGGGGGGCTGGTACTCAGCGTGATCGCGCTGCTGCTCGGGCTGGCACTCGGCGCGGGCATCACGACGTTCCTCAACAACGAGGGCGCGGTGGACCGGCTCCAGCAGCAGGTCGACGACCTGCGTGATCGACTCGACCGCTAGGTGTGCCGCTGCTCTCTGGAACGTGCCCGCGCGAGGGACAGCGCGGGCGGCGAACCAACCGATCAGGGACCAGCCCGGCGGCCGCGGTGAGCGCGGCCGGGGCGGACGCGGCGATCGGCAGGTCGTGCACGATCATCAGGTCAGGCTGCCAGGGTGATCGGGTCGGTCAGGCTGGCGGCGTGCCGAGCAGCCGTTCGATCAGCCGCGGTTCGCCGGGCCAGGCCGCGAGGATGACGTGTCGAGGTACCTGGCGTGCGGCGTAGCGCAGGGCGAGCGCGACGACGACGATGTCGTCGAGGGGTCCGATGACGGGCAGGAACTCGGGGATCAGATCCACGGGGCTGGCTACCCAGATCCCGGCGATCAGCACGGCGATCTTCGCTCGGCGGGGCACTCGGGGGTCGGCGCGCAGCCGGCGGACGGTGGTGACGCAGTCGGGGATGAAGGCGGCCAGGTCGCGCATGATGCCGGGTGGCAGGCGGCGGGCGAGCAGGATCAGCAGTGTCCAGGAGGCAAGCAACAGCACGACCGCGATGGCCAGGCCGACGAGCCAGTCACGCATGATCACGGGCTCAGCATGCCACTGGCGTCGCGGGCGGTGCGATCTGCTCAGGTAGCGGCGTCAGGTGCCGCCGGCCCCGCACCGCCGACACGTCCGCCAGCCAGTCGTCGGGCGGCTGCGGCCGGGCCACTGCCACGGTACGCATTCGCGTGCGGCGTGAAGCCGGGCCGGTGCTGCGAGCACCGGTCCGGACGCCTGAGCACGCTGCGCCTGGTTACCGATGCAGGGTCGCGTGCAACTGTCGGAGGGTGAGCTTGGAGACCTTTCCGGTGGGCGTTCTGGGGATCTCGGGCAGCACCCAGACCTGCTCCGGGATCCACCAGGAGGCGACCCGTCCGGTCAGGTGGGCCCGGAGCGCGGCCGCGTCGAAGTCGGATCCGGGTGTGGTGAGGACGCAGGCGAGCGGACGCTCGCCCCACCGGTCGTCCGGGATGCCGATGACCGCGGCCTCCACCACCTCGGGATGCGTCATGATCTCGTTCTCCAACTCGACCGAGGAAATCCATTCGCCGCCCGACTTCACCAGGTCCTTCGTGCGGTCGACGACGCGCACGTAGCCGTACCGGTCGATGGTGGCGATGTCACCGGTGCGCAGCCAACCGTCGTCGGTGAAGGCGACGGCGCCGGGCTCGGCACCGAAGTAGCCCGCGGCGATGGTGGGCCCGGCTACCTGAAGCTCACCGGGGGTGACGCCGTCGTGGTCGACGGGATCGCCGACGTCATCGATCAGACGCGCCTCTGTCAGCGGGACGGTGGGACCCGGCGTGCCGAGCAGTGCGCGCTGGTCCTCCTGGTCGAGTCCGTCGTGCACGGTCGCGATGCGCGAGCAGGCGACCAGCGGGCTCGCCTCCGTCATGCCCCAGGAACTGGTGATCATCACCCCGGTCGCCTGATGCCAGGCCCGGGCGAGCGCGTCCGGCAGGGCGCTGCCGCCGGAGACGACCATACGCAGGGCCGAGAGGTCGACCTGGTCCAGCAGCGGAAGGAGCCCGCGCCAGATCGCCGGGACGCCAGCGGCAAAGGTGACCCGGTGTCGGGCCAGCTGCCCGGCGAGCGCGGCCGGACTCATCGCGGGGCCGGGCAACACGAGGTCAGAGCCGGCGAGCATGGCGGCGTACGGCAGGCCCCAGGCGTTGACGTGGAACATCGGCACGATGGGCAGTACCACGTCACGCTCGCTGATCGCGAAGCTGTCCGCCCCCAGGAGCAGCAGTGCGTGCAGGACGATCGAGCGGTGGCTGTACAGCACACCTTTGGGGCGGCCGGTGGTGCCCGAGGTGTAGCAGAGGCTCGCCGCGTCGTTCTCGTCGACGACGACCGGCGGTCCAGGGGCGGGTACCTCGTCGAGCAGCGCCTCGTAGTCGCGTACCCGGGAGTCGTCGGGTAGTGGTGCCGTACCGCTGTCGTCCATGACCACGACGTGGCGCACGGTCGGTGCCTGCTCGATCAGCGGCCAGACGACCGGCAGCAGCGAACGGTCGACGAACAGCACGTCGTCGGCGGCGTCGTTGACGATGTAGGTGAGTTCGGGGGCGTGCAGCCGATGGTTGATCGTGTGCAGGATCCGACCGCTGGTCGGCACGGCGAGATACAGCTCGACGTGGCGTTGGGAGTTCCAGCCGAAGGTGCCCACCCGTGCCTGGGGCGGCACGTCGAGCAGGTCGAGAGCGGCGGCGAGGCGACGCGCCCGGTGGACCACCTGGTGCCAGGGGGTGACAACCTCGTCGTCCGCCGTGGCGGTGATGACCCGCTTGTGACCGAACATCCGCTCGACCCGGCGCATGAGCGTCGCGACATCGAGCGGCCGGTCCTGCATCAGACCGCGCATGGGCACCTCCAGCCCTAGCCTGCGGACCGCCGCGGTGACGGTGGGCCGGGGATCGTGTCGTCGTCGGGGGGTGGGGTCGGGCCCGGGTGGGCGACCAGCTTCAGCGCGAGATCCGCGTAGTACTCGCCCAACTGCTCCGGCGAGTCGGACCCTTCGAGGCGGTACCAGCGGACGAGGTCGATGCTGAGCGACAGCATCGCGCGGGTGATCCGTTTGACGTCGACCGGTGCGAACGAGCCGTCGGCCATGCCCCGTGCCACGGTGTCGCGGAGGAACTCGTTGGTCTGGTGGCGCAGTTCGAGCACCTCGGCGTAGTGCTCGGGGGTGAGACCGGCGAGTTCGTACTGGCTGACCCGGGCGGCCACGTGGTGACGGGCGTGCCAGGTGGTGTACCGGGCGATGATGGCCCGCAGCCGCTCGGCGGAGTCTTCGACGGCGGTGACCGCCGGATCCTGGATGTACGCCAGGGCCCGCTCGTGGCCGGTCCGGATGATCTCGAAGAGGACCAGTTCCTTCGACGGGAAGTGGACGTACAGGGCCGCCGGGCTGAGCCCCATGCCCTCGCTGATGTCGCGGGTGGTGGTGGCGTGGAATCCGTTGGCGGCAAAGCAGCGCACGGCCGAGGTCAGCAGACCCCGTGGCACCTCACCCAGTCGTGTGCTCCACAGGTCCGGCGAATCGTCGCGCAGCCGTACGTCCTCCGCCAGATCCTGCGCCGTGAACCGGGCCTGCCGTCTGGCCATGCGTGATCCTCGCCTTTCGTCTCGTCGGTGGGTGTCACTGCCGCTGGTAGTGCATGCGATCAGACGTTCGGCGCAGTTGCAGGTCGCGCGTCCTGTGACCCTTGACACTCGGCAGCCTAGTGGATGACTATGCGCTTAGTCACCACCGACCCAACTTGGAAATATCACCGAAACAACTGAGCCAAACGAACTCCCCCGGGCCCACGCTCCCGCGCCGGCCGCACGGAACCCCTGACGCCTCGCACCCACCCCCGAATCAAGGGAGAGCGCATGCTCCGCACCGGAACAATCCGCGTCGGTTTCACCGCCGGCGCCCTCGGACTGACCCTGCTGGCGACCGCGTGCGGCGACGGCGGCAGCTCGCCGCCCGGCGAAGCCGCCGGATCCGCCCTGGCCGGCAAGACGATCGCCCTGGTCGGCTACGGAAACAGCAACCCGTGGGGCGCCTACTTCAACGAGGTCTTCGGCAAGGAACTGGCGTCGACCGGCGTCAAGATCAACGACATGACGACAATGGACCCGGGTACCCAGGTCCAGAAGTTCAACCAGGCTGTCGCACAGAAACCGGACCTCATCGCGCTGTCCATTCTCGACACCCAGGCCATGGTGGTGCCGATCCAGAAGGCCAAGGCCGCCGGAGTGCCGGTACTGGCCTTCGACGGACCGCCCGACCCGTCGGTGGCCGACGACGTGATGTCGGTCCTGTCCGACAACGAGAAGCTCGGCGAGTACGCCGCCCAGAACATCATTGAGGGCCTCCAGGCCCAGGGCCGCGACTCCGGCAAGATCATTGTGCTCACCGGCACGAAGTCCATGCTCGTCACCCAAGACCGGATGAAGGGCTTCAACCGGGTGCTGGCCGGCGCACCGCAGTACCAGGTCGTCGACGAGCAGGACGCCAACTGGGACCCGCAGCTCTCCGGCACCATCGCCCAGCAACTGCTCGCCAAACACGGTCGTGACGGGGTACAAGCCGCGTACGGCATGGCCGACTACATGGCCCTGCCGATCATCCAGGCGGCCAAGCAGGCCGGAATCCCGGTGGGCGGCAAGGAGGGCCTGATCGTCACCGGCAGCAACTGCTTCAAGGCCGGCATCGACTCCATTCGGGCCGGGGAGATGTACGGCACCGCCACCGAGGATCCGGGCACGATCGCCAAGCAGACCGCGGACTACGCCGTACGGTTCCTGACCGGTCAGAACCCGCCGAAGCGCGAGATCGTCGAGGAGGGGCGCGTCACGGCCGCGACCCTGGACCAGTTCGCCGAGCAATGCAGCAACGTGTGAGCGGATCCGCCGCCGGGCCGGCCCTCGACCGCGTTCAGGTACGCGTCGAGGGCCTGGCCCGGGCCTTCAACGGCGTACCAGCGGTCCGGGACGCCTCCTTCACCGTGGGCCCCGGCGAGATCCACGGTCTGTGCGGTCACAACGGAGCCGGCAAGAGCACCGTCGTGAAGATGCTCTCCGGGCAGCTCGCGCCCGACCGTGGGCGCATCGCCATCGGTGGTACGCCCGTCGAACTGTCCAGCCGGCAGGCCGCCCAACGGCTGGGCGTGGCCCTTGTCGATCAGGAGCTGAGCGTCGTACCGGCACTGACGGTCGGCGAGAACATGCTGCTCGGCGACATCGACGCACCGCTGATCAACCGACGGCGAGCCGCCCGGGCCCGGTGTCGACAGATCCTCGACGGAATGGGACTTGAACACCTCCGGCCCGACCAGCCGGTGACCACGCTCGGCATCGGCGAACGGCAGCTCGTCGAGATCGCCAAGGCCCTCAGCCAGAACGCCCGACTGGTGATCCTCGACGAACCCACGGCGACCCTCAGCGACGTGGAGAGCGCCCACGTATTCGCGGCGATCCGACGGGTCGCGGCCACCGGCTGCTCCGTCGTGTTCGTCTCACACCGGCTGTCGGAGGTCCTCGACCTCTGCGACCGGGTGACCGTGCTGCGCGACGGCAGCACCGTGGCCACCACCGCGGTGCAGCAGCTGACAGTCGACGAACTGATCGTCCAGATGCTCGGCGAGACCCCACACCGGCTAGCCGCGTCCGGCGGTCCCGCGACCAGCCAGGCGTACGCGTTGCGGATCGAAGGGCTCTCCGTGCCCGGTCGGCTGGCGGACTTCGACCTCACCGCTCGGGCCGGGCGCATCCACGCGCTCGCCGGTCAGCTCGGCAGCGGCGCCTCGGACGTGCTGCGGGCACTGGCCGGGCTGCATCCGAAGGCCACCGGAACCGTGCGGTTGCGCGACCACGAGGTGCCCTACCGCGACCCGGTGGCCGCCGCGCGCAACGGCATCGCCTTCGTCTCCAATGATCGCAAGACCGAGGGACTGTTCCTCGACAAGTCGGTCGGCGCGAACCTGGTCGCTACCCGCCTACCGCATCTCGGCCGCGGCGGCGTGCTGCGAACGGGCCGCGAACAGGACGCCGTCCGGTCGATCGCCGACCTGGCCGGACTGCCGGCCGGACGACTACGGGAACGGGTACGCGCACTGAGCGGAGGAAACCAGCAGAAGGTGTTCGTCGCCCGGTGCCTCGACCGCGCCGACGTCCTCGCCCTCCTGCTGGACGAGCCGACCCGTGGTGTCGACATCGGCGGACGTGCCGCCATCCATCGACTGCTGCGCCAGGCCGCCGACGCCGGACTCGTCGTCATCTTCGCCTCCACCGAACTGGAGGAACTGCTGGAACTCGGCGACGAGATCATCACGATGCGGGACGGTCGGATCGTCCGCCGGTACCAGGGCGACGCCGACGGATCCGCGTTGATGCAGGACATGACGCACGGAGTGGACCAGACATGACCCCAGCCGACGACCCGCGCCACAGCGCAGCGACCACCGCGATCGCCGGGTCTCCCGGCCTCACCGACCCGAAGCCGTCCGCGACCGGGCGGGTCCCCCGACGGCCGGGCCCGCTCACGGCCGCGTCGGCCGTACTGCTGCTGCCACTCGCCGTCCTCGCGGTGACGACGGACCGCTTCCTGACCCTCGACAACGCACGCGCGATCCTCGCCTCCGCCGCCTTCGTCGGGATCACCGCGATCGGCGCGACGCTTGTGATGATCGTCGGGTCCGCGGTGTCGCTGGCCGCCTCCCAGACGGCGACAGTGGTCGCGATGGTCTTCCTGGCCACGCAGCAACTGGGCCTGCTGCCCGCGGTTCTCCTCGCACTCGTCTGCGGCGTGGTCCTCACCGCCGCTCAGGGGGCGGTCGTCGGCTACTGGGACGCGAACCCCATCGTGCTGACCATCGCGGCCGGCTTCGCCGTCGGCGCCGCCGCCACCTGGTTCAGTGGCGGCACCCCGGTGTATCCCGCCAGCAACGCCTTCGCCGTGCTCAACAGGACCCTGCTGGGTCTGCCAGTATCGGTGTATGCGCTGCTCGCCGTGACCGCGCTCGCCCACTGGCTGCTGCGCCGCACCACGGCCGGGCGGCAGATGTACCTCGTCGGGGAGAACCGGGCCGCGGCCCGCGCCGCCGGCCTGCCGGTCGGCCGGGTGACCGTCCTGGCCTGGGCGTTCTTCGGCGGGTGCATCGCGGTGGCCGGGATCTTCCTCGCGTCGTTCAACACCGCCGCGACGGTCACCCTCGGCGGCACTCTCACCCTCGACGCCATCGCGGCCGTCCTGGTGGGTGGCACCGCGATCGCCGGTGGTCGCGGATCGGCCCTGCAGACCCTGGGCGGTGCGCTGCTGATCTCCGTCATCTCCGACGTCCTGCTGCTGCGCGGCTACTCCACCGGCATGCAGATTCTCGTGAAAGGTCTCCTCGTGCTCGCCGTCGTCATCGCCGTGCATCTGCGTACCACCCGGGGTTGGCGATGAGCCGGGCGTGGCTGGCCCGGCCGGAGCGGTTGATGCCGGTCGTCTCCCTGGCCGTCGTGCTGGCGTCCTTCCTGGCCTCGCCGATGGTCAGCGGGCGACAACTGGAACTGTTCGACGCGTACAACGCGTTGCAGGGCTTCGCGCACCTGGGGCTGCTGGCCCTGGCCATCGGAATCACGATGATCGCCGGCGAGTTCGACCTGTCGGTTGTCGGCACGTACGCCCTCGGTGGAATGATCGCGGTGAGCACCGGGGCGACCTCGCCGGTGGCGGGCGTCCTGGCCGCCGTGGCCGTCGGTGCCGCCATCGGAGCGGCGCAGGGCGGGCTGATCGCGGGACTGCGCATCCCGTCCATGCCGGTGACGCTCGCGACCTACATCGCGCTGCTGGGTCTGACGAACGTGCTCTCCGGCGGGCTGAGCGTCACCTACCCCAACAGCGACGCGACCCTGTGGGTGGACCAGACCATCGCCGGGATCTTCTCGCCGCGCAGCCTGGTGACGCTCGGGGCGTTCCTCGCCCTGGCGCTGCTGCTCGGCTGCACCAGGCTTGGCCGCGAACTGCGGGCGATCGGTGGTGACCGCCGCGCCAGCCGGGTCACCGGCGTACGGGTGGACCGGCGGCTCGTCGGGCTGTTCACCCTGTCGGGGACACTCGCGGCCCTCGGCGGTGCGCTGCTCGCCTACAGCTACGCCTCGGCCAACCCCGACCCGGGGCTGCAACCGCTGATCCTGGCGGCGGTGGCCGCCCTGCTCGGCGGCGTCTCCCTGGCCGGCGGCCGAGGTGCCCCGCTCGGCCTGCTGGCCGGCGCGCTCTCGGTCGCCCTGCTCGCACAGATCGTGGTGACCACCGCCCTGCCCGACTACTCCACCCAACTGCTCTACGCGGCGCTGCTCGCGGTGATCGTGGCCATCGAGAGCCCCGGCCTGCACCGCAGCATCGACCGGATCCGCGCCCGCCGCGCGGACTCGCCCAGGAGGTACCCGTGCCCGAAGCCGTGATCGTCGCGGCGGCCCGCTCACCGATCGGCCGCGCCCGCAAGGGCTCACTCGCGCAGCTGCGTCCCGACGACCTGACCGTGCAACTGGTGCGGTCCGCGCTCGCGCAGGTGCCGGCGCTGGACCCTACCGACATCGACGACCTGATGCTGGGTTGCGGACTGCCCGGCGGCGAGCAGGGCGACAACATGGCTCGGGTGGTCACCGTCCTGCTCGGGCTGGACGGCGTACCGGGGACCACTGTCACCCGCTACTGCGCCTCCTCGGTGCAGACGACCCGGATGGCCCTGCACGCCATCCGGGCGGGCGAGGGACACGTGTTCGTGTCGGCAGGCGTGGAGACGGTCTCCCGGCACGACCGAGGCACCTCCGACTCATGGCCGGACACCCACAACCCGGCCTTCGCCGAGGCGGAGGCCCGTACCCGCGACGCCGCGGAGTCCGGTGCCGACGGGTGGACCGATCCGCGTGACGGCGGCCGCCTACCCGACGTCTACATCGCCATGGGGCAGACCGCGGAGAACCTGGCCCGCGCCCGGGGCGTCACCCGCGAGGAGATGGACCGGTTCGCGGTGCGCTCCCAACACCTCGCCGAGCGGGCGATCGGCAGCGGCTTCTACCGTCGAGAAATCACCCCGGTGACCCTCCCGGACGGCTCCCTCGTCGACACCGACGACGGCCCCCGCCCCGGCGTCAGCTACGACGCGGTGGCCGCCCTGATGCCGGTCTTCCGGCCCGACGGGCTGGTCACCGCCGGCAACTGCTGCCCGTTGAACGACGGCGCGGCGGCACTCATCGTCATGTCCGACACCCGAGCCCGCGAGTTGGGCATCGCCCCCTTGGCACGGATCGTCGCCACCGGCGTCAGCGGCCTCTCCCCAGAGATCATGGGCCTCGGGCCGGTCGCCGCGTCCCGGCAGGCGCTGCGGCATGCCGGCATGACGATCGACGATGTCGACCTGATCGAGATCAACGAGGCGTTCGCCGCTCAGGTCATACCGTCCGCCCGCGATCTGGGCATCGACCCGTTCGGCGACAAGCTGAACGTGCACGGCGGGGCGATCGCTCTCGGCCATCCGTACGGCATGACCGGCGCCCGGATCACCACGACGCTGATCAACGGGCTCCGCGCCACCGACCGGACCATCGGACTGGAAACCATGTGCGTCGGTGGCGGGCAGGGCATGGCAGTCATCCTGGAAAGGCTCACCTGATGCGCAACATCACCTTCGACTTCACCGGCCGCACGGTCGTGGTCACCGGCGCCGCCCGCGGGGTCGGCCTCGCCGTCGGCAGATACTTCCGGCAGGCCGGCGCCACCGTCTACCTGGTCGACCTGGAAGCCGGACCGGTGAAGGAGGCCGCCGACGAGATCGGCGCGACCGGGCTGGCCGCCGACGTCGCCGACACCGGTCAGGTCACCGAGGTGGTCGAGCGGGTGGTGTCCGAAAGCGGCCGGCTCGACGTCCTGGTCAACAATGCCGGCAATCTCCGCGACGGCGTGGTGTGGAAGTTGAGCGACGACGACTACGAGTCGGTCATGGCGGTGCACGCCGGCGGCACGTTCCGGTTCACCCGCGCAGTGGTCCCGCACTTCCGGCGGCAGGGGGCAGGCCGCATCATCAACGTCACCTCCTACACCGGTCTGCGGGGCAACCCCGGCCAGTCGAACTACTCGATGGCCAAGGCCGGGATCATCGGCTTCACCCGCACCACCGCGAAGGAACTGGCCCGGTTCGGGATCACCGTCAACGCCATCTCACCCAGCGCCCAGACCCGCATGATCGCGTCGGTGCCGCAGGAGAAGCTGGCGCAGCTCACCGCAGCCATTCCCATGGGCCGGTTCGCCGACGCGTCGGAAATGGCGGCGGCTGTCGCGTTCCTGGCCTCCGACGAGGCCTCCTACATCACTGGTGTGGTCCTGCCGGTGGACGGCGGCATGGCCATCTGACCGATCCACCGACGCACACCATTCCCCTATCCACAGCTCAGCGACGCGCAGGACCAACCGAGGAGGAAGGCACATGACCGCAGCGACGACCACCCTGGCGGAGGGCTTCAACTTCCTGGAGGCGCCGCGCTGGCGCGACGGGCGGCTCTGGTTCTCCGACTTCTACGGATACCGGGTCCGCTCGATGAACGAGGACGGCACGGACCTGCGGGTGGAGGCCGACGTGCCGGGGCAGCCCTCCGGTCTCGGCTGGCTCCCCGACGGCCGACTGCTGGTCGTGTCCATGCGGGACCGCAGGGTCCTCCGGCGGGAGCCGGACGGCACGCTCTGCGTCCACGCCGACCTGAGCGGACACGCCACCGGACACACAAACGACATGGTGGTTGACGAACACGGTCGCGCGTACGTGGGAAACTTCGGCTTCGACCTGATGGCCGGCGCGCCGCTGGAGCCGGCGGCGCTGCACCGGGTGGATCCCGACGGACGGGTCACCCAGGTCGCCGACGACCTCTGGTTTCCCAACGGCAGCGTACTCACGCCGGACAACGTCCTACTGGTGGTGGAGACGTTCGGCAACCGGGTCACCGCCTTCACCGTGACGGCCGACGGCGAACTCACCGATCGCCGGGTGTGGGCCGAGTTCGGACCGTTGCCGACCGACCGCGACGTCGCGGGGGCCCTCGGCCAGCTCCGGGTCGCCGGTGACGGCGCCTGCCTCGACGCGGAGGGCGGGCTGTGGATCGCCGACGCCACCGGAAACCGGCTCCTGCGGGTGACCGAAGGAGGAACCGTCACCGACGAGATCAGGCCCGGCACACCCGTCTACGCCTGTGCCCTGGGCGGCGCCGGGGGCGACACCCTGTTCGTCTGCGCCGCACCCGACTTCCACGAGCAGGCCCGCAAGGCCGCCACCGAAGCCCGCATGCTCGCCGTCGGTGTCCGCATCCCGGCAGCTCCGCTCGGCTGAAGATGAGCCAGCCTGGGACGGATTCCGAGCCAGGCGTCCGGGATCCGTCTTCGCGCACGAGCCCTCTCAGCCGGACGCGTCTTACGACCGGACGCCGGTGCGCGCTCATGCCGAAGAGCGAGCGGTCCTAGTGATCGCTCTGCGCTCTTCTCGCAGCCCAGGTGCTGATCGGCGCTGCTGCCAGGGTGAAGACCAGAGCCAGTGCGGCCACGCCGAGCAGCGCGCCGCGCAGGTCGCTGCTCTCGGCCAGCAGACCCACGTAGGCCGGGCCGAGCAGGAAGCCCAGGTAGGCGGTAGCGGCGACGGTGGAGGTGGCCCGGCCGTGCTGAGCGGGGTCGGTGCCTCGCAGACTGCGGCTGAGCAAGGTGGGGAACAGCGTCGCGGTGCCCAGGGCGCTCAGCACCAGCCCGACCAGGGCGATGATGACCGAAGGAGCGGTGGCCAGCACAGCGCTGCCCACGGTGGCCAGCGCGCCTCCACCGACCAACATCGCGGTGGGGCGGCTGCGCGACAGCGGCGCCAGGCTCAGGCGTGTCAGCGCGGCGGTGGCGGCAAAAGCCGCCGGGGCTACGGCCGCCAGCTGGGGTGAGGCGCTGAAGACGTCGGTGAGCATCACCGCTCCCCAACTCTGGTGGGCGTTCTCGATGGCGTAGGCCAACGCAGCCACCAGTCCCACGACGAACAGGGGTGAAGTCGGGCTGATCCGGCACAGCAGCCTCGTGAGCCTTCGTGCGCCACGGGGCTGGGCCACGCCAGAGCCTGCCGGCGCCCCTCGCTCCGCACGGGCACCTTCGCGGGCTTCCGCCCGGGTGCCGGCATCGCCCCGGTGAGCTGGAATCTGCAGCGACTTGCTGGTCAGGTGAGCCATCGCTGCCAGGGCGAGCATCATCGCCGCGACCGCGGCGAAGGCCGCCAGCAGTGACAGCCCCGCGCCCAGCAGCGCTCCAGTGGACAGGCTGGCGATAACCACGCCCACGGAGAACAACCCGTGGGAACGGGTGAGCAGAGGCTTGGCGGTGGCGTGCTCTGCGCGCCCCGCCAAGGTGTTGATGGCCACGTCCGCGGCACCAGAAGCGGCGCCGACCACGAGCATCCCGATGACCAGCAGCACCACCCCGTCGGCGCCGGCCGTGATGAGGAGACCAGCACCGGCCAGTGCCGCCAGCAGCCAGGCCGCCACACGGAGCCCGAAGCGGTCCACCACACGTCCGGTAAAGGCCATCGACGGCAGCGCCCCTAGACCGATGAAGAGCAGGGCGGTGCCCAGTTGGCCTTCGCTGACCCCGGCCTGGTCGCGCAACGCGGGCAGGGCCGCTCCCCAGGCACCCCAGAAGATCCCGAACGCAGCGAACGCCGCGTAGGGCGCATAGACGGCACGGAGCCCGAGGACAGGTGGCCGGGGCGAGGAGACGACCGTGTCTTGAACCATGTTCGTAACGTTACACAGCACGATATGATGTTGTTGTGCCCACACCTGCGCGACGACGTCCCACCGTCAAAGACGTCGCCGAGCAGGCAGGGGTCGCGCCGATGACGGTCTCCTACGCCTTCAACCACCCCACTCGGGTCGCCGAAGCCACCCGCACCCGGGTGCTGGAGGCCGCGGCGAGACTGGGCTACCGCCCCGACAGCACCGCCCGCGCCCTGCGCTCAGGGCGCGCCAAGCAGCTGGGCGTGGTGGTCGGAGAACATTTGTCCTACCTCTTCGACAACCCGCAGGCGGCGCAGTTCCTGGCCGGGGTCACCGACGTCTGCGTCAGTGAGGACCTGGGAGTGGTGCTGATCCCCACCCGCGGGGATGCCTCCGACGTCGACCGGGTGCTGACAGCGGCGGTGGACGGCTACGTGCTGTGGACCACCGTCGCCGATGACCCGGTACTGGCCGCCGTGGCGAGCAGCGGGCGACCAGCCGCCATCCAAGGCGGGCCTGCCCACCCGGGGCTGGTGTGCATCGGGCCCGATGACCGCGCGGCGGCAGCAGCAGTTGCGGCGGCCACGCCGCTGGCTGAAGCGACTCCCGTCATCATCAGCTTCCCCCTGGACCGGCGCCGCACCAGCGGCATCCTGCGCGGCCACGACCTGCCAGTCGACCTGATGGACCTGCAGGCGGTCCCCTTCCCGGTCACCGGGGCTCGTCTGGCCGGCTACCGCGATGCGCTGACCGAGACCGGTCACGACTGGGACGACGTCCGGATCGCCGTGGTCGAGCGCAACCAGCGCGTACTGGGTGAGGACGCCGCCGCAGCGCTGCTGAAAACGCTTGAGGGTGGTGGCCCCGTGGTGGTGCTCGCGATGAGCGATGAGCTGGCGTTGGGGGCCCGCTCGGCGGTGGACCGCACCCAGCGGCAGGCGGGGCTCACCGGGTGGGACGGCACACGAGAGGCCACCACCTCAGGCATCTGGTCCGTAGCGGCCTCGCTGCGCGAGCAGGGCCGTGCGTGCGCGCGAGCGGCCCTATCGAGGGATATCGAGGGACACCAGGTGCCGTGGTCCGTGGTCGCGCCCGAGTTCCTGCACCCCAGTACGGCGGCCTCATAGATCTCGACGGCACGCTTCCGGTACCTCCACCGCCGGAGGTCTCCGCTCTATCGGCCCTGGAGTCCGGCGCTGACCGCCGACGGCGGGAGGAGCGTTCCCAGATCCCACTCTCCCTCATGCCCTATGCGCACGCCATGCAGAAACGGGCGAATGGCCGTGCGGCAAGCCGTTCATCACCGATCGGCTGCCCGCAACGCTCGCAGACGCCGTAGGTCGCCGCGTCCACCCGACGCAGCGCGTCGTCAACGTCGGCGATCCGCTCCCGCGCCCCGGCCAGCAGCGCGGTCAACTGGGCACGTTCGAAGCCGATGGTGGCACCCTCCGGGTCGTGCTCGTCGTCGGCATTCGAATCCCGCGATGCCAGGAACAGCGCCTCCAAGTCCTGGGCCAACGTCGAGGCCTCAGCCACCGCCCTCGCGCGCAGCCGCAGCAGTTCATCCCGGACCATATCCGCAGCCTAACGGCCTGCAGCCGGCACAAACAGGCCCCGGCCGGATACGCGATGACCCGCAGCGGATGTGCGAAGTGCACCGCCAGGAAACGCCACGCCGCCCTGTTCAGCTCCGGCTGCCGAGAATGCGCCACCTCACCCGGGTCGCCCGCAGGAAACAGCAACGGGGCACCCGCGATCCCGCAGCGTCCGACTGCTGTCCTACCGGGAGCTTGCTCCTACCTCGCTCACGCCCCTTCATCACGAGGGAACTGGTTTGTCGGTGCCGTACCGGGCAACCATGGTTCGGACGGCTTCGTCCACGACCGCAGTCGTGCGGGCAGGGGTCACCGTCCAGTCCGGGAGCAGAAGGCTCGGCCAGAACAGGTAGTTGGAGATCATCCCGAGGAACTGCGTAGCGGCCATCTCCGGGTCAGCGATGTCCGCAGCTCCCGTGTCGCGTTCGGCCAGAAGGTAGATCCGGACGGACTCGAAGTATGGCAGTTTGCCCTGTGAGAAGTGCGCCTTGGCCAGCTCGGGAAAGCGTGGCAATTCGGCGATGACGATGCGAAACAGGTCGGTCATCTCCGGCTGGCTCATCAGCGTCGCGTAGCGCCGTCCCAGCACCGTCAGGCCGGCCGTCAGGTCACCGGCGGGCGGCACGTCGGCGACGTCGTTCTCAGCCCACGAATCGATGACTATGGCATCGAACAATGCCGCCTTGGTGGGGAACTGCTTGAACAGCGTCGCTTTCGACACCCCGGCGCTCTCGGCAACACGCGCCAGTGATGCCCGGTCGTAGCCCAACTCGAGGAAAAGCTCAGTAGCGGCCTGCACGATGAGCGCGCGCTTCTCCTGCGCCACGCGCTGGTGATAGGCCGACGGCGCTGGGGTCATGCGCCCAGCATAGCGAGGTGAGTGGGTTGACTCACCACCCCGGGCGGCGTAGTTTCAACAAGGTGAGTCGTCCGACTCACCACCCGGTCCTACGGGTTGTCATCTCTCGCTCGTACTCGGAGGATCAGATGCCCCGCTTCGCCAATCAGACCGTACTCGTGACCGGCGGCACCGGTGGGCAGGGAGCCAGCCACGTTCGTGCCCTGCACGCCGAAGGCGCCAACGTCGTCATCGGCGACATCGATGCCGAGCGAGGCGCCGGCCTCGCCGCCGAGCTGGGAGGCGGGGTGCGCTTCGTCCACCTCGACGTCTCCCAGGAGGAGTCGTGGGCCGCCGCCATCGAGGAGACCGAGAAGGCCTTCGGTGCGCTCACGATCCTGGTCAACAACGCCGGAGTGCAGAACCCGCCGGCCCTCATCGAGTCAACAGACCGGGTCACGTGGGCCCGCATCA
The DNA here is from genome assembly GCF_040660295.1 of Micromonospora sp. NPDC049891. Taxonomy (NCBI): domain Bacteria; kingdom Bacillati; phylum Actinomycetota; class Actinomycetes; order Micromonosporales; family Micromonosporaceae; genus Micromonospora; species Micromonospora sp. NPDC049891. Next base: position 239,128 of record NZ_JBFAML010000004.1, on the reverse strand, counting down.
TCGACATCAACCTCACCGGCACCTTCCTCGGCATCAAGGCGGCCGCCCCGGCGCTACGGCGCGCGGGGGGAGGAGCAATCGTCAACATCGCCTCCACCATGGGCTTCGGCGGTACTGCCTGCTACGCGCCATATGTCGCCAGCAAGTGGGCGGTCCGAGGGCTCACTCAGACCGCTGCCCTTGAGTTGGGCCGCGACAACATCCGCGTCAATGCCATTCACCCAGGCGTTGTGGCCACCCCGTTCATCACCGAGCCGGCGGCCGGCAGCGACGCCCCGATCGCCGACTTCTACTCGCCCGAGCCATTCGCCGTCCCGCGACTCGGGCAGCCCGCCGACATCACTGCGCTGCTGCTGTTCCTCATCTCGCCCCACGCGGCCTTCATCACCGGCGCCGAGTACGTCCTCGACGGCGGGCTGCTCCTCGGCCCCGCACTGCAGAAGGAAGCCGCATGAACCCCACAGACCAGCATGGTGAACGCCGCACGCCTGACCCGCTGGCACACCTGCCGCACGAGATCAGGCGCGCCATCGAGATCACACCCGCGGCCGGAACCCGCGAACGAATCGTGGACATCACCACCACCGGGCGGCGTACCGGACGACCTCGTCGCATTGAGATCTTCTTCTATCGCGCCAACGGCGCAACGTACCTTTGCAGCGGAGCGGGCGCAGGCCCGACCGGCTGGTACGCGAACCTACGAGCGAACCCCGCTTTCACCTTCCACCTCAAGAACGGCATCCGAGCGGACCTGCCGGCGCACGCGACCACCGTCACCGATCCCACGGAACGGGCCGCGGTCATCGCAGCCATCGTCGACGACCTCAACCAGCCTCACGACCCTGGCACCGTCAGGCCGACCCATCCAGACGACTGGGCCGCCAGCAGGCTGATGCGAATCCACTTCGACTGAGCCACTTCCGGAACGCGGCGACTTCGCTCCCGCTGTAGGCGACATGTTCTGCCCGGGTCTTGAAGAACGACCCGGGCGTGGCTCGCACCAACGCCCTCACGTCTTCCTCCGCGTCCGCGACCACCCCGTCGGCGAGGTCGACGAACAACAGAGCGTCGAGCAGACGACCGACCAAGGCGTCGAGCGTCGCACGGCCGACGAAGTACAAAGGCGCTTCGAAACCGCCGGTGCTCCTCGCGACCACGGCAACGATCGGCGCCTCGAGGGTCGAGCGTTCGAACTCGATCGCGAGGGTGCCGCCGAGCAGCGTCGGGTCGTCGCCGACCACGGCCACTCCCCCCTCGCTCAGGTCGGCGAGGTCGCCGGCGACCGGGGCGAGGTCAAACGTGGCGGGCCGTGCGTACGCGATTCGAAGCGTTGGCGCACGGCACCGCGAACCTAGCCGCCGAACCTCAGCGCCTGCCGCAGTTCCGCGTCGAGGCTTTCGTTGTAGTGCGGATCGGGCACAGCCCCAGCAGCGCTGAGGACCGTGCTGAAGAAGCATCTGGCACCAACGGCGAGAATCACGCGGAAGATCTCCGTGTCATCAAGACCGTGACTGCGCAGGTCCGTAATGTCCGCCTCGATGACCGAACTCGCATCGGTCGCGACCTTTCCGGCGAAGTTGACGACCGCGACCTCCTGGGCGGAGAGGCCAGCGCTGCCGTGGTCTGACGCGATGGCGGCGACGGTCGACGCATCGAAGAACTTGTCTCGCAGGATCTTCCCGTGCGCCAGTCCGCAGTAGGAGGATTTCAGGGCCCGCGCTGCGGCGAGGGTCGCCAACTCGTAGCGGCGCAGCTCCATCTCGGCCCTCACCGCACGGTTGAGCTGCTGCCAGGCCAGGTACGCGGCCGGGCTGTGGGCGAACAACCTAGTGAAATTGGGCAGGTAGCCCAACGCCTTCGTGTCCGCGTCGAACATCCGCTCAGTGTCCGGCGACTGCTCAGCCTGCTGCAAAAAGCTCATCCGGCTCCCCCTCACGCTCGACCGCGAACCGTACACCGCTGGATCCCGCGGACGCTGTCCGAAAATGGCGCACGCGGGGTCCGACGATCGTCAGGTGGCGGCCAACTCCTCACACTCGGACACTGCCCGGGCGGCAACACCGGGACATGCGCCGGTGCCTCGCGCTCACGCCCAGGTAACCCGGCCGACGGCGTCGGCGAGCAGGTCGAACAGCACGTAGTGGGCCCCGGCACTCGCACGCCAAGCGCAAGGACGCGCGCGACCGGCGGTGATGCGCCCGGCAGGTACACCCCTTCAGACTCACGGAAGGCGAATCGCCTGCCACCCGTCCCACGTCGGCTCATGCACCAGATCCGGACCATCGGGCACCACGCCGACCTGCTCCGCGAGCATCGACGCCACCGGCCGACGCTGGGCCAGCGGGCAGGCGGAGTAGCCCTCGGCCACAGCTACCGACAGGTAGCCCTCGCGACGATACGTCGAGTTGCGGGGACCTGCCCGCCCGCGCCGACGCCCGCTCGGAGCGGCCCGAAGCGGTTCCGACCTGAGGCAGCGCGGGGCCTCTGGCCATTACGAACTACTGGCCTTATGGCAGTAAGTGTGATAATTGGTACGGCTCGAAGCCGGGTGAGCCATACCTGGCAGAATCCGAACCACATTCCCCCAGCCCAGGAACCGATCGTAACGGTTACGGCCGTACGTAGACGCACGGTTTGACACGGCCCGCCATCGTGACACTGCAGGGTCTCCGGACTCGCCGGAGACCCTGCATGATCCTCGATCATTATTGGTAGGCAACGAAGCAAATTTCAGGCGACTAAGGTCCTCAACGTAGACGAGATCCTTGCCATCAGGCGATGGGCTGGGATGGCACGCAGGGACCATTGCGTGCTCGACGGGCAGCCGCTTGACCTGGGATTATCGGGGTGATCGGCCTCCACGGAGGATGCATAGGGCGGTTGCCCAGTCACGCCTTCCCTCATCTATGCGCTTTCCGGCATCGGGCCCGCCGGGCGGGCCACGACAACGACGCCTGATCAGCGACTTTGAATCGCCAATAGATCGACGGACGTCTGTCTGCTTTTCGACAGCGGCAGTCCAAAGGTGTCCAACCTAGTCCAGGATGGCCGCATGACCAGCCGTGGAGAACTGAAACTCGATATCGACCGGGGCAATCCCCGGTATCTCACACGACCCGAGAAGAGGGATGTTCGATGAGAGCAAGAACAATCCGTGGTCGGCGCCTAACGTACCCCATTCTGGCCCTGGCCTTGGCCCTGCCGCTGCTGACCGTCGGCCAGCCGGCGCAGGCGGCTCCGCACGCCGACGGTGACAGCATCCGTCAGGTGGGCACGGCCGTCAGCGCCGAGGCGTGGGCGGCCGGCAGGCAGCGGTACGGCGCGCAGGTGACTGCCGACGCGGCGATCGAGGCGTACTGGACACCCGAGCGGATGCGCAATGCCAGGCCCGTCGAGGAGTCTCCCTCGTACAAGGCCGCGGCACGGCGTTTCGCCCAGAGCAGGGGGACCTCGTCCGCCGCACCGACCAACCGGTCCAGGCCGGTGGATGTGCCTCCGGTGGCGGGCCTGATGGGTACCCCGGGCATGTCCACGCAGGCCATCAACCCGAACCTCGGCTCCAACCACCCGACCGCCCGGTCCAACGGCAAGGTCTTCTTCAACATGGACGGCGGATCGTGGGTCTGCTCCGGCGCGGTCATCAACTCGGTCGGCTTCAACACGGTGTGGACGGCTGGCCACTGCATCCACGGCGGCCCCGGCAGCAGTCTCGCCACCAACTGGTCGTTCGTCCCGGCGTACGACGATGACCTGGCCAACCCCCGGCCGCACGGCACCTGGACGGCCCGCGAGCTGTGGACCTGGAGCAGTTGGATCGACAGCTCCAACTGGGAGGCCGACATGGCTGTGGCCATCATGAACACCCGGAACGGCGTCCGCATCGTGAACCAGTTCGGGGGCCACGGCTTCCGTACGCACCAGGGCTTCACGGTCGGCATCAACAACTTCGGCTACCCGAGCGGCGCGCCGTTCGACGGCGGCAACCTGTTGAGGTGCAGCGGCAACTCGACCCAGTCCGGGGCGCGGATCCGCATCAACTGCGACCTGACCGCAGGCGCCAGCGGCGGCCCGTGGTTGATCAACTGGGATGGGAACTGGGGCTACCTCAACGGGGTCAACAGCACGCTCAACTCGTACGCGGCACCGACCTTGTGGTGGTCACCCTATTTCGACGACACCGCGTCGGAGTTGTACAACTTCACCGCCACTCGCTGACCGATGTCCGGTGGCAGATATCTCGTCCCGGTAGTGCGCCCTTGACCTGAGCGGGCCTTCTCCAATGGCAAATGATCGAGCGACTGGTCGCCATTGGAGCCGGCCCGCGGCGTGCGGGACGAGCTACTCGCAGAGCGAGGTGCGGTCGTTCTCTCTGGCGGGGCATCGGTGTGGTGCAGGGCGTCGCGGCCGGGGTCCGCGCCAAAGACGGGCTGGTAGTCGGGGTGCGCCCCAACGAGGCCGAACACCGCACCGACCCGCAAGCCGCAGCCGGGATGGTGGACCGTAGTTGGCAGAATCCGGACCACATTCCTCCAGCTCAGTGAACGATCGTAACGGTCCCAGCGGTACGTGGACGCGCGGTCTGACACGGCCAGTCACCGTGACTGCGGGCAGCCACCTCGATCCACCATCAGGTGGCTGCCCGCGGACTAGATCACAGTGCGCGCAGGTGCCAAGCCCTCGGGCAGAACCCAAAGCCGCGCACTCATCGCCGACCGGATGAGAAGCTCGGCCCGCTGTAGCCGTGCACAGGGCAACAGCGATCCGGGATTCCAGATCGCTGTTCCAGCACCCGGTGTTCATCGCAGGGTGAGCGGGGTCTCGGTTTCGACGCGGGTCAGTTTCTCCGGGTTGCGGACGTAGTAGAGGCCCGTGATACGGGCAGCCTGGACGCAGATCGCCATAATGCCGTCGATCTGGCCATTGAGGCGTACGAGGAGTGCCGGGTTGCCGTTGACCATGCTGGGTTCACCGGTGAGCGTGCCTTCGACCCTGCCCAGGCCCCCGAAGAACATCCGGGCCACCTTCTCGGCGCCGGTGACCGGACGCAGCGCGGCCTGCTTAACGCCGCCGCCGTCGCCGACCAGGACAACATCGGGGGCGAGCACGTTGAGGAGACCCTGTAAGTCCCTGGTCTCGACCGCGAGCTTGAACGCCTCCAGCGCCGCCCTGGTCTCGTTCGGGGAGACCGCATGGCGGGGGCGGCGGGCGTCAACGTGCTGGCGGGCCCGGTGCGCGATCTGGTGGACGGCCGCGGGGCTCTTGCCGACGGCAGCGGCGATCTCGCCGTAGCTGATGCCGAAAGCCTCGCGTAGTACAAAGACGGCCCGCTCGGTCGGCGACAGTGTCTCCAGGACGAGCATGAGTGCCATCGACATGCTCTCGGCGAGTTCGATGTCCTCGGCCACGTCCGGTGCGGTGAGTAGCGGTTCAGGCAGCCAGGGGCCGACGTAGGCCTCCTTACGGCGTCTCATGGTGCGCAGCCGGTTGAGGGACTGCCGGGTCGTGATCCGGACCAGGTAGACACGCTGGTCACGTACGTGCTCCAGGTTGACCTTGATCCACCGTAGCCAGGTCTCCTGGAGGACGTCCTCGGCGTCGGCCGCCGACCCGAGCAACTCGTACGCGACGGTGAACAGCAGGTTGCGATGGGCGACGAACGCCTCGGTCGCTGGATCAACGGCATGGTCGCTCATGTCTCGCCCCTTCTTCACGATTCCGCCAGCGGTACATCTCCGTTAGCCGCTGAAGGGTTCGAGGCTGAAGCGGCCCCAGGCGATGAAGGCGGCAAGCGCGACATAGCCCAGGTTCACCGCCACCAGCCTCAACTGACCGAGACGGACATGGATGATCGCCGCGCCGACCATCAGCAGCACCCAGCAGACGGCGGTCACCAGCACCATGAACGGTGCGATGTCAAGCACGGCGGGCAGGATCAGGCCAACCGCGGCCAGGAACTCGAGGATCCCGATGGTCTTGATGAAGCCGACGCTGGCGTGCCCGGTCCATTCCCCGCCCTTGAGCGCTGCCAGTTTCTCCCTGGGAACGAACATCTTGGTGATGCCGCCGGTCACGGAGACTGCGGCCAGCAGCCCGGCGGCGATCCAGAGAGCGATGTTCATGCAGTTCTTTCCTGCCTCGTGTAGGTGATCGGGTGTCTTGCGTCCATCCGGCACGGGCCGAACTCCACCGCCCGGTAGTTGGTAGCCGTTCGAGCCGGGGTGGCCGACTCGTGTCCGTGGCTGTTTGTTCAACGGGTGGCCGGTGCCCTGCCGCGCCCGGCCCGCAGCAGCTCCTGGCGCTTGTCGTCCGTGACCCGGGTGAGCGAGCCGGGCTTGCGTGCCTCGTTCGTCAGATGCTCGACGGTGTGCTCACAGGCGAACTCCTTGAGCTTTGCGCCCAAGCCGCCGCCGATGTACAACCCGTTCGCGGTGTCGTTGCTGGAGGCGAACTGGAAGAGGCCGGCACGACGCCCCAGACTTATGCAATGGCCAAAGAACCCCAGGTTGATGGGCGTTGGCCGGTCACCCGCGATCCGGGCCAACACCGTGTCGGCGGCGTGTGCGCCGATCCTCGTCGCTGCCTGGCAGCTCATCCGGAACGGCAGGTCCGAAGGGGCCGCCGAGTCCCCGGCCGCGACGATGCGTACGTCGTCCACACTGGTCAACGACTCGTCGGCGAGCAGCCGGCCCAGTGCGTCGGTGCTCAACCCACTACGGCCGGCGAGGTCCGGCACGCCGAACCCGGCGGTCCGGATGGTCACCTCGCTGCGCAACTCGCGGCCGTCCGCGAGCCGTACGGCATCGCGGGTCACCGCCGTCACCTTCGTGTCGGGGCCGTCGAACACGGTCACCCCTAGCCGGGCCAGCCGCCTGGCAACCGAGCGCCGACCACGCGGGTGCAGATACGGGCCGAGCATCCCGCCGCAGACCAGAGTCACGGTACGGCCCGCCTCGGCCAGCTCACCGGCGGTCTCGATGCCGGTCGGACCTGCTCCGACCACCGTCACCGGGGCCGTCGCGGCAGCGGCCTCGACGAACTTGGTGTTCCCACTCATAGCGACTCCTCCGCTTCCAGGGGTTCGGCCTCAAGACACCGCGTGACCGGTCGTCCTGACGGCGTGTGAGGCAGACCACTCCACAGCCGCGGGCTCGACACGCGGAGTCCCAGGGCGAATGCCGGCAGCGTCAGTTACCGGAATTCGGCAACGAACGCTGCCCGGATCTGTCCCGACATCAGCCTGGAAAGCCGCCGGGGCAGGGAGCAGGCTGCCGGCATGGTGGAAATCCGTCGCGCGCCGGTCGGGGCCGACACGTCAGAACTACGCACTGGCGAGGGGATGTCTTGTGAACTCGGTGATAGAGGCCCGGGGTCTGACAAAGTTCTACGGCGGTCGCCGTGGATTGGAAGATCTTGATCTGCGTGTCCAGCCGGGTGAGGTGTTCGGGTATCTCGGTCCGAACGGGGCCGGGAAGACGACCACGATCAGACTGCTGCTGGACTTCATTCGTCCCACCCGGGGCACCGCCACGGTGCTCGGCACCGTTCCCCGGCGCGGCGTCGACAATCGCCGCCGGATCGGTTACCTGCCTGGCGAGCTGTCGTTCGAGGGACGGGAACGGGTGGCTGAGCTGCTGCGATTCTTCGGCGACGCCCGTGGCGGCGTTTCGGCCCGGCGCATCGCGGAGCTGGCCGAGCGGCTGGAATTGGACCTGTCCCGCAGGATCCGCAGCCTGTCGAAGGGCAACAAACAGAAGGTCGGCTTGGTGCAGGCGTTCATGCACGAACCGGAGCTGCTGATCCTCGACGAGCCGACCACCGGCCTGGACCCGCTGATGCAGCAGGAGTTCCTGGAGATGGTGCGCGAGGCTCGTGCGAACGGGCAGACGGTGTTCATGTCCTCACACATACTCGCCGAGGTGCAGACGGCGGCCGACCGGGTCGGCATCGTCCGCGCCGGCCGGCTGGTCGCCGTCGAACGGGTCGAGTCGCTGGGCAAACGAGCCGTCCGGCAGGTCGAGGTGCACTTCGCCGAGCCGCCCGTGGCGGCCGACTTCACCGGCCTGGCGGGCGTCACCGACGTCTCCGTCGAAGGACCGGTGCTGCACTGCACCGTCGACGGGCAACTCGACCCGCTGATCAAGGCACTCGGCCGGCACACCGTCGTCGACCTCATCAGCGCCGAACCCGACCTGGAGGAAACCTTCCTCAGCTACTACCACCAGTCCGAGGAGACGACGTCGTGATGCCCAGCCTGGTCCGCAAGTCCCTCCGCGACTACCGGCGAGCGGTCGCCGGCTGGATGGTCGGTGTCGGGGCCTTCGTCACCATCTACGTCTCATCCTGGTCCCAGTTCAAGGGCGATCCGGAGGCCGCCGAGTCCGCCGCCGAGCGCATCCCGCAAGGGATGCAGACCGCGCTGGGATTCCAGGATCTGTACAGTGGCGCCGGCTACCTGCAGGCCGTCATCTTCACTGTGTTCGTACCCCTGCTGCTGATCATGGCAGCGACCGCGTTCGGCACCCGCGCAATCGCCGGGCCCGAGGACGCCGGTGTGCTCGATCTGCTGCTGGCCAACCCGATCAGCCGCCGCCGGTTCGTCCTGCAACGCTTCGCAGCCCTCACCACTGCCGTCGTCGCCGTCGGCGCGGTCGTCTGGCTGCTGGTCCTTGCCCTCGCCGCCGCGTTGGACATGAACGTCGGCGTCAGCAGGATCAGCGCCGTCTCCCTCGGCCTGCTGTTGGTCGGGCTCTGGTTCGGCACCCTCGCCCTGACCGTCAGCGCGTTCGTCGGACGCCGTCCCGTCGTGCTGGCCACCACCGGCAGCGTCGCCGTTGCCACGTACCTGTTGCATGCCCTCGGCAACCAGTTCGACGCCATCCGACCGCTGCGATGGCTGTCGCCGTTCCACTACTACCTCGGCGCCGACCCGCTACACACCGGCTTCCACGTCGGCTATCTCCTCGTCCTGGCCGGCACCATCGCCGTCCTTGTCGGGATGGCCGCCGCGGCGTTCGAGCGACGCGATCTCGCCGTCTGACGTCTCGTCCGGTGCCGTCGGTCGCGCGTCGGCACCGGACGAAGTGAAACCGCCCGTGACCATACAGTTCTTGCTTTGGAGCCAGGTGTGAGTGACGAGCCGTCCAACCCGACACCTGACCTCGGCACGCCCGGCGTGCCAACCGAACTGCTGCACGGTTACCTCGACGCCCTCGCCACCGCCGCAGCAACCGGCCGCCGCCCGCAACGCGCCGACCTCGATAGGTGCCGGCGGCATGGCGAGCGAGCTGCGGACCTCAACATCACCCTGCGTGCCCTCACCGCCGGCTACCTGCACGCCGCCGAGACTCTCCTGCCCACCCTGCCCGGCCTCGCCGACGCCCCCACCCCAAGCGCCGCCCGCGCCGCCACCACCGCCGTCTGGGCAGCGGCCCGACGCCTCCTCGACGCCGCCGCAGAGGGACACGAACGTTCACACCTGCACGCCGCCCGCCGCGACTACACCGCCCGCCGCGAATTCATCGACGATCTGCTCTACGGCCACGGCCACCCCGGGCGGCTCGCCGAACGTGCCCATCGCTTCGCGGTCCAACTCGCCAGCCCGCACCAGGTCATCGTCGCCCGCGCGGCCACCGCATTCACCGACCCGGTGCTCGACCGCGTCGAGGCAGGACTCACCGCCCGGTTCGGCAGCCGGAACATCCTGATCACCAGCCACGACGACCTGCTGGTGTGCATCACCCCGGCAGCGCTTCGCGGCACCACCGGCGAAGTCGCCCACCACCTCCTCACCGCCCTCGGCACCGACAACCGATGGCAAATAGGCGTCGGCCGCCCCCACCCAGGACCAAGCGGCATCCAACAGTCCTACGAAGAAGCCCGCGACACCCTGCAACTCGCCGACCGACTCGGCCTCACCACCCCCGTCCTACGCGCCGCGGACCTGCTCGTCTTCCCCGTCCTCCTCCGCGACCGCGCCGCCATCACCGACCTCGTCCACACCGTTCTCGCGCCACTGACCGAAGCGCGAGGCGGCGCCGGTCCGATCCTGGACACCCTCACTGCGTTCTTCGCCTGTCACGGCAACACCACAGCCACCGCCCGCCAGCTACACCTCAGCGCCCGCACCGTCGTCTACCGACTCGACCGGGTCCGCCGCCTCACCGGGTACGACCCCGACGACCCCACCCAACGCTTCACACTGCAAGCCGCCGTCCTCGGCGCTCGTCTACTCAACTGGCCCGCCGAACCGTAAGAGCCCCCATCCGGAACCAGACCACGCCACAGGTGCGGGCCCGACACTGCCAGCGGTGCGGGTCCGAGCCGAAGTGTCCGTGGACTGGTGGGCGCATCGGTTCCGACACGATCCGGGTTGCGGGTCGTCCGGATCCACCAACCGGTCCCGGTCCCGCGGGGCGACGGCCAGCGACGCCCTCATGGAAGGATCATGCCGTGTACCGCCGTGCCGTCGCCATCGTGGTCCTCGCAGTGCTCGGCTGCGGCGCCTGGATCGGCCTGCGCAACGAACACCGCGCCGCGAAAGACCGTCGCGACCTACACGAGCTCACCATGACGTCGCCGTGGCCACGCGAGAAGCTGCTCGTACCCGACGATTTCCCACCGGACGGGACGCTCGGTTGGCTGGACCGCACCGGCCTCGAACTGGTCTTCGAACTCACCATCTCCGACAACCGTAAGGTGCCGCTGAAGTGGAAGCTGCACCACGCAGGACCCGACGGCAGGCCGGAAGACGGCGTCGATTGCGCGGCCGTGGCCGTCGTCACCTGCACGGACCTCGGTGACGGGTTTACGTTCGCCGTCTCCAAACAGGCACCCAACAGCATCCCGTCCACGGCGCTCTTACGGGTCGACGGCGATCGGCTGCTCAGCGCCACCGTCCAGGTACCGGAGTACGTGGAGGCCGATGCGCTGCGGCCGGTGCTCACCCGAACCCATCGGCCCACCGACGACGAGGTGCTCGCGGTGCTGCGTCGTGACGGATACCAAACGGACTGGAGCTAGGCCGGCGAGGAGTGGCTACGCAACGCGCGGGCACCAGATCCTGCCATGTGCAGCAGACCCCAGGGCGTGGCTGTCGATGGGCCATCGCCGCGGACTCTTCAGGTCCCGGGGAACAGCTGTTGCGGAGAGCTTGCACGCCTCGAAGGGCCAGGTCGGTGTGGACCAGCACCACGTCCGCCGCCGGGCGTCCTGGCATCGACTCACGCCCCGAGGCCGTGGCGGAGATGTTCGCGTCGATGTCCCGGCCCACGGCAGACGTCGGGCCGCGGAAATGATCGCCCTGGCGGGGACACGGGCAGTGACCTCTGCACTGAGGGGACGTGTTCGCCGCGTTCGCCGGAGCATCGGCTCCGCCCGTGATGACGCCGCGTGTTGGCGTGCGCCCACGCCTGTGCAGTTGTCTGCCTCACACGCCGTCAGAAGGATCAGTCAAGCGGTGTCTTGAGGCTGAACCCCTGGAAACGCACGGAGGGCCTGCCCTCTTGGTCACGCATCGGCGATCCCACCTCGAACGGCTACCGACCACCGAGAATGTCCATTGGAGATCCATCGGTGCCGGGCGGCTTCCAGGACATCGGAGTCATCTACACCTAGCAAGGAGACACCGGATGAACCTCGCTCTTTGGATTGCTGCCGGACTGCTGGCAGCAGTCGCCCTAGCCGGCGGCATCAGCAAGACATTCGTACCCAAGGAGAAACTGGCTGCGCATAGTGGCGGTGAGTGGACCGGACGTGCCAGCGTCGGCTTCGTCAAGACTCTCGGGGTCCTCGAACTCCTGGCTGCGGTTGGCCTGATCCTGCCCGCCGTGCTCGACATCGCGCCGTTCATGGTGCCGGTGACCGCCGTCTGCTGGATCTTGCTCATGATCGGCGCGATGATCACCCATGGCCGCCTTGGTCAGTCCAAGCTGGTAATGCTGAACTTGGTCTACCTTTTGCTTGCAGTCTTCGTCGCGTGGGGCCGCTTCGTCCTTGAGCCTTTTACCGGCTGACGAAGATGTGCCGCTGGCCGGGGTGGTGTCCTGCTCGCGCGGGTAATCCGCAGCACGGGCCGCCCCGGCGGTGGCTTCGGCCGGATTGACCGGCTGCCTCGCCGGCAAGACGCACCCGACAGACCTGGATCAGGGTACGAGCGCGGCGTCGCCGGTCCTGCCAGAACCAGAACGTCGTCAGCAGAGCCAGGACCAAGATCTTGCTGTTGATGCACGGTTCAAGGCCTGTGACAACCAGGGCCGCCCGCACGGATCTGCTGCGGAGCGCTGGTCGTCGCGAGTGCGCCGCCCCGGCGGGGCGGCAGCCCGGCCGCCGACGGTGGCCACCTGGTGATTCACCCCGCAATTAGCTAGGTTGCCCTCACCTCGGTTGATTCTCACACGGGGAGTGGCAGCCGTGCGGCAAGTGCAGAAGACCTTTCAGGCGATCGAGGTCGGCGACGGCGGCGACGGGCGGTGGGCCGCCTACGCCCAGGGCCTGTGGCAGGAGATAAAGGGCCTGCTGACCGAGGAGGGCCGGACTCCGGAGGGCGCGGATCGTGTTCGGGCGCTGTTCCGTGCGCACATGCCGGAACCTACAGCCCGATCAGTGCGAAGGGACCATCGTCTCCTCCTGCTTCCTGCGCCCCGTGATCGGGATGCAGGACATGCTGTGGGACTTGCTGGACGGGATGAACGACGCCGGTCTCGCGGTCTCGCTCACCTGGGGCGGACGTTCCAGCTACGGACGCGGCTTCGCCATTCTCGTCCTCGTGCGCTACCTGCTGGAGACGTGCGACACCGTCGATGAGGCGGTCGACAGGCTGCGGTCCCTACCGGTCGCCGTCCCCCAGAACCTCACCCTTGTCGATCCCACCAAGGCGGTGACGGTGTTCGTGGGGCCGGATATGTCACCGACGGTGGCACCGGACGCCTGCGCCGCCAATCACCAGCACCTGCCGGTGACCGACGAGCAGGAACGGACCATGCGGACGCAGGAACGGCTACGCGCCATCCGCGCCGCGGGCGCGGACGTGGCGGCGATGCTGAAGCCACCGCTTTATCGATCCGTCGACGAGCAGGGCTCGAGAACGCTCTACACAGCCCACTACCAGCCCATCGACGGCAGTGTGACGTACTACTGGCCCGGCGAGTCCTGGCAACAGTCCTTCGGCGACTTCGCACCCGGATCCCGCCCCGTGACCTTGGGCCGGACCAGCTGAGAGGCTTTCCGGATCCCCTGCTCACCCTGCATGAAGATCCTGCAAGAACGTGATGTCACCCGCTGCCGACAGGCCCTGGGCCCGCCCCGCCACGGCCACACGATGAACCGGCAGGCGCTCGGCATCGCCAGCGGTCGGACGAGCGCCTCCCCGATACACCCCGACAAGGCGTCTCTCGCTACATAGTTACCAATCCACAGGTCTTGACAACTGCTCCTGCGAATCGATCGTCACCTTGGTAACGGCGATCCTGGTCGTCAACCTTCCGGGCGTAGCCGAAACAGTGTGTCTGAACCCCTGAGATTGTGCGGCAGCCGCGCGATCCGTGGCCCGGCTATGCGTGAGGCGGGGTGGCTGGGTTCGCGGCGGGTGCCTGGTCGAACTCGTCGCGGTTTCGGGCGATGTCGCTCTGGTGGTCGCGGACCCAGCGCACGAGCCCGTCCACGGCCCCGCTCAGTGAGCGACCCAGCGGCGTCAGGGCGTATTCGACCCTCGGAGGTACTTCCGGGTATGCGGTCCTGGTCACCAACCCGTCGCGGGTGAGTGCGCGCAGCGTCTGGCTGAGCATCCGCTGGGAGATGCCGGTGACATGCTCGTGTAGTGCGGTGAAGCGCAGCGGGCCGGACGCTAGGGCCGTGATGGTCAGCAGCGTCCACTTGTCGCCGACTCGCGCGAGTACGTCTCGGACGAGCTCGATCGTTCGTACGCAGTCCGGCGTGACCCCGCGGTGTGCGAGTTCGGCACCAAGGGTGCTTGTCATGGCTCGTTGTTCCTCATGGGTCAGTAGCTGACTTCAAAGTGCGTATGGGAAAGCCGGACTAAATCCGGTGGGCGCACGTTTCTTACTGATCGTAACTGGAGTGCGGCCACCCCTCTGTGGCCGTGACGGCGGAAGGAACGGCATGGTCCGGCACGACACGTTCACGATCTCGCGGCACCTCGACGTGCCGCCGGGCGAGGTCTTCACGGCGTTCGCCGACACCGCGATCAGGCGGCGGTGGTTCCGGCTTCCCGGCAGCGGGGCCTCCTACGAGCACGACTTCCGAGTGGGCGGAGGCGAGACGGCCAGCAGTACCTACACCGGGCTGGACACCGCGCCGGAACGGCTGGAGTACCGGTCGCGATACATCGACATCGTGGGCCCTCACCGGATCGTCTATGGCTACGAGGCCGTCGTCGACGGCGAACTGCGATGGACCTCGCTGGTCACCGTCCGGCTCGGTGTCGATCCGGACGGAACCCGCCTGGACTGGACCGAGCAGGTGACCTTTCTCAGATACGAGGGCGACGGCAGCGTGGACCTGGCGCACCTGCGCGGCGCGAGCGTGCTGCGGCTGAACGGCCTTGACGCGGCCCTGCACACCGGACGTCCGCGTCAGCAACGGCGGTGAAAGCAGGCCACCGAACAGACGCCGGCCTGCCCTCGCGACGGCGTCGCAAACGGACCCAGGTGCTTGACCGGGCGATACATCAGTGCGCGGACATGCCGTGAGCCGCGCTACGCAGCGTTCCGCCGAGCCGGCCCGGGTTCCGTCCGGACGTGCCGAGGTGAGCGCACATGCCGTTGCCTCGGCCCGGGACGAGGTGCGGGCCACCCTCATCCCTGGACGGGCGAGCAGACGATCAGTCGACCACGGAGCGGACTATCTCGGCGATGCGCCCCTCAGTGACGGTCGGCGTGTGCGTGGGCTGGCCCTCAGCGCGCCAGCGGGCCTCGTCTGCGCCGTGGCCGTCAGCCTGTTGCAGCTGGCCGGACCCCGCCGGTGGACGGTAGAGGACCAAAAGGGGTCTCGCTATTGACTGTTGTCGATGTAGCTGTAGACAATCTTGTCGACGTTGTTCTACCCCGCGCACGGTGGTTTCCACCGCCCCTGTAGCGAACCCGGTGAAGGGAGTAGGCGATGAGCAGGCTGCGGCTGGCTGCGGTGATCGCCCTCGCGGTCGTCAGCTGCGTTCTGACGACGTCCGCCGCGGCGCACGCGAACGCGGCGTTCCCGTTCAGAGCTGACTCTGGTGACAACTGTCGTTATGGCTCCACTCAGGGCAGCTTGATCTGGCGGTACAGCACCACAACCCCGATCCGGCCGATCGCGCTCGACGTCCGCGGCACGCTGGTCGACCATCCGCTGCCCGACGAGTGGGGCTTCTTGTGTCGCGACGACCGCTACTACTCGGTGGCGACCTTCGTCGCGTACCTGAGCAACGGCACGACTTCACGAGCAGAAGCCCGGGCTGACGCCGCGCTCGTCAGCTTGGACTTCACCCTCGGGTCCAGTACGGCGGCGGCCAGCATCAGCCGGGCGACCGTGCAGGTGTGCCGATCGCCGCTGTTCGGCACCGGACCCAGTTACTGTGGCCCGCCACAGCACTACGCACCCGTGGTCTACGACCCGCCGCCACCTATCCCGTAGACCGCGACGGACGAGTAGTCCGCGAGGGCGACCCACCTCGTCGGTCCGGATCGGGTGGAAAAGTCCGAGGATCAGCTCAGGTCGAGTGGCACAACGAGGTCTTCATCGGCGATGAGTACCTCGCGCCGGACGGCGTCTTCCTCATGCGCCTGGAGCTGATTGATCGCGAGCGTTACATCCCCTCCCAGCAGTTCTACTTCGCTACGCTCCGCCCGACCGATCACGCCGACATCATCGTGCACAACGACAAGCCCCACCAGCCGGTCTGGGCGACCCGAACACTTTTAACGCAGTCAGCGCGACCACGCCGGATGTCCACGCCAGCGACGCTCGGCTACCGGCGGCGACAGCTGCCCACGCGCTCGATGCGGCATGGCAGCGCATGTGAGCGTGGGGCAGCAGTGCCGGGTAGTGCCGCACCCGGCGGACCGCACGGCGCCGTCGATTCTGGCAGGATCCGTCGGATGCGCAGACTGATGGTGTTCCTTCTCGTGATGGCTGTTGCCGGCTGCGGCGACGGTGACGCGACCGGGACGGGAGCCACCGAACAGTTCACCCAGGGCGGCGTCAGTATGGAGCCGACGGTCAAGGCCGGCCAGGTTGTCACCGCACGGAAAGTAACCGGCACGTATGAGGCACGGCGCGGCGATGTCGTCCTGCTCCGTTCCCCCGGCGGTCTCTGGGGTGACCGTAAGGCGCCGCTGCTCAAACGCGTCGTCGCGGTCGGCGGCGAAACCATCGCCTGCTGCGATACCTCAGGCAAGGTGACGGTCGACGGTAAGCCACTGGCCGAGCCCTATGTGGCTGAGGACGCGTCGCTCGACGAGCCGCCGAACCCGAACTACTGCGGGCCGCGCCGGTTCGCCGCGGTCAGCGTGCCGGCCGACTCGGTCTTCGTCATGGGCGACAGCCGCGCCCGGTCGAACGACTCACGGTGTGCCGGGCCGGTGCCGGTGTCGTCGGTCCTCGCCGTAATGGTCGACTGACCAGGGCGCACCTGACAGTCGCCACGGACGTACCGGAGTGGCCGACGCTAAGCGCTCGGACGGCGGCATCTCAGGGAGGTGAAACGAGGAGTGCCCGGCGGGAGTTGGTGGAGACACCTCGGGACAATGAGGTCAACCAAGCCCCAGGCGTTGTAGAGCCGAGGCGACGTACCCACGGGCGGCCCGGTGCTGCCAGCCGAGCGGGAAGTCAGGCAGTGTTGCGGCATCCTTGGCATCGATGAGCAAGCTCAGCGCCGGATCGGGTAGTTCCTGACCCAGCCTGCGCGCGAGCGCCACCGCAGCCGTTACCCGCACGACGAACGAGTCGTGACCGAGCAGGTCCGTCATCTGGGCCGCGATCGCGGGGGGCGACACCGTCAGGTGTGCCAGGGCGAGGTTCGCGCTCGCCCGGACGGCGTCGTCGCCGTCGGCCGACAGCAGCGCGGCGATCGTCTGCTCGTCCGGCGGGAACCACGCCAGCAGCTCGGCGGCCTGGGACGCGACCAGCGGATCGTCGCCGAGCCAATGACGGTAGGCGTCCACGTGTGCCGCCACAGCCCGGTACGCGTCGGCGCCCCACTTCGCGGCGCACGAGTCGGCGATGTCCACCGCCTCCTCGGTGAGGCCCTCGTCGCGGTAGTAGACGAGCTCGATGACCATGTCCTCCTGCCGGCGGGTCACCGTCGGCCCATCGAAGGCGACCTTCGGACCGAACGGCAGATCGTGATCGTCATAGGCACCCAGACCTACGTCTCGAAGCAACCTCGTCAGGGCAGGCCGGGCTGGCGTGCCTGGGTCGTTGATCAAGAGGACGAGGAAACGCACCACGTGAGCGCTGACCTGCCACCGGGTTCCTTGATGGACGACAGCGTCCCGCAGCCCGGCCAGCGCCTCGCCGGCCACGGTCGGACCCGGTGAGCGAAGCGCCGACAGGTGCGCCGGGACGCGGTCTGCCGGGCCGTGCGTACCGTGCAGCGAGGCCCACGGCACGCCGTCAAGATCGGAGAGCGGACCCACCAAGGAATTATCACCACCGGGATAGCCCAACACCGGCCGGTAGCCGCGCGATAAGCCGGATACGCAACGTACGCTCCGCGCTACCCGCCCGACACTCCGGTCGCGGCATGACAGTGAGTCGTCGTGGTGCTCACCAGCATCGTCCGAAGCCTTTCCGGTATCGCGTTCAGGCGCATCGCTGAGCTGGTCGGAGGGAGACCGCTCGGCATTACGCGTTTGGGCGTGTCGCTCGATGGCATGATGCAGCTGTGCTGTGCCCGCGGCGTTTCCGTCATGACCGCGTCGCGGCGCTGTTGGAGGTCCGCACCGACGGTGAACTGGCGGCGTTGTTGCAGGCCGCGTCACCCACAGGCGTGGGCGTGGGCGGTGGCTCTTCGATCGTCGACGTCGATGGCGTGCCCGTGTTCGTCAAGCGGGTCCCCCTAACCGACCGGGAACTGGCTCATCCGCACAGCACGGCGAACCTTTTCGACCTGCCCGCCCGATGGCAGTACGGCATATACCGCCTGGCCGGACCGGGCTTCGGCGCGTGGCGCGAGCTGGCCGCGAACCAGATCGTCACTGACGGCGTCCTCACCGGCGAGACGGAATCGTTTCCGTTGCTGCACCACTGGCGGGTGCTGCCCGGTCGCCCGCCGGTCGCGGCCGAGCACCTCGACATCGACGCCGTCGTCGCACAGTTCGGTGACAACCAGGCCGTACGTGCGCGGTTCGAAGCGCTGGCGGACGCCACCGCGAGCCTGGTGCTGTACCTCGAACATCTCCCCGACGGGCTGCCTCGCTGGCTGAGCGACCCGGTCGGCAGAGCCGCAACGGTCGAGCGGCAGCTATTCGAGATGGTGGCGTTCCTGCGTAACCGCGAGCTGCTGCACCTGGACGGGCACTTCGGCAACATCCGGGCCGACGACGCCCGGCTCTACCTCGTCGACTTCGGCCTCGCCACCTCACCGCACTTCGACCTGTCCGACGCCGAGCACGACTTCGCTACCCGCAACGCCGGTCACGATGCCGACTACGCTTCCATGCGACTGGTGAACTGGCTGGTCACCGCCGTATGCGGTAAGCCCGTTCCGGCCGGCAGCCGTCCCGTCGCCCGCAACCAGTTTGTGCGCCGGTGCGCGGCCGGTGATGTCCCACCAGACCTGCCCCCGCCCGTTGGGGAGATCATCGCCAGACATGCCCCCGCCGCCGCCCGGATGAACGACTTCTGTTCGCGCCTGTTCGACGGCGACCTTCACGCCCAGTATCCCGGCAACGAGATCACTACGGACCGAGCCGGTTGAGTACGGCAACTACGCACTCGCATCGGCACGTCCGGGACGCCCCTCGGGACACCGACGTCACGCTACACAATGCGCGACCTGCGGCTGCATGAGTACGGCGAAGCGCTTTCGTCGGCCGGATCCAGGTGCGGCAGTTTCCTGTCCGCCCTGTGCCTGGTCGAATCCTTGCTCCCTCTGCACGCCGGCACGCCGTGACGCCCGGACCGCGGCATGAGGGGACATCGGTTCGCCGACGCCGTCTCAGTGGCTCAGGCACGGGCTGTACCGTCTCGTCCGTGATCGATCAGGGTTTCGTGTGCCACAGCTGTGGCCAGCGCCATGAGGGCCTGCCGTTCTCGTACGGAAGCCCAGCACCGGCCTACTGGCGAGACGATCTCAACAGCGACGAACGCAGTGTCCTTGAGGACGAGATCTGCATCATCTAGGCACAGCACTACTTCGTCCGTGCGCGCTTGGTCATACCTGTCCTCGACGCTGATGCCGTTTTCGAATGGGGCGTTTGGGTGTCGCTGAGCAGCACGAGCTTCAGCCGGATGCTGGATCTCTGGACGACGCCTGGGCGAGAGCAGAAGCCGGCGTACTTCGGCTGGCTGTCCACCGAGCTTCCGGTCTACCCGATCGAGACGTTGAACCTCAAGACCGAGGTGCATACCGAGCAGGTCGGCACACGACCACACATCGTCCTCGAGCCGACTGACCACCCTCTGTCGGTAGAGCAACGCAACGGCATCAGCGTGAAACGAGTACAGGAAATCGCGGGGCTTCTGCTCCACCACGAGGGCTGACCTCGCCGACGTCACGAGACATCCACGCATTGGCACGACCGATCAGCGGCGCCGGCCGCGCGACATCTGCGGCATGAGCGGGCGTTCTGGTGGATTATCGGAGCATGGTCGGACCGGCTCCATCGATGGCGCACGTCCCGCTGCGCGAGGTACTACCGCGTGACTACCTGAACGTTGAAGGCGAGCTGCGGAGGTTGGCGAACGAACTCGACAGCCACCCGGGGGCTGCCGACCGTACGGTATGGCATTGGTATCCAGACCGGACGGAGCCCCCGCAGACCTCGAACAGAGGCCTTTACCTGCTGCTCGTCGACACGACGATCACTTTGTACAACACCCGCGACGACTGGCTCGAACTCACGCTCGACATCGCCTGGCTGGCGCCCCCAAAGCTCACCGTGGACGCGGCCGTGGAGGTGGCGTGCTGGTGCCCGCAGGACCACAACATGCACCAAGTGCGTCAGGCGCAGTGGCACGCGGTAAATAGCCAGGAACTTGTCGAGGCGTTCGCCACCGGCACGGCCATCTTGATGGACGTCCTCGCGTCGGGCCCGTTCGAACCGCCTCCTTGGCGAGTCCAGGCAGGCCTCCCTGATGCGCCCGAGACCAGCCGGTAGCCGACCATCCACTCACCGGCTACTCGTAGGAGGTCGCTGCCCTGCGGCGTCGCTCGGGTCGGATGGGGTCATTCGCGCACCACAGGGCCCTCGTCCGCGTGACCCGGGTCGCCACGTATTTCGCCCTCCGTCGCGCGTTCGCCGATCTGCGGGTGGCGGTGCTGGATGATTCCTTCCAGCACGCTCACGCCGGCAACCACCGCGAACAGCGTCGCCAGGGCGGCCAGGGCCGGCACCAGGGGTGCTAGCGGCAGCAGGGCCAGGCAGAGCGCGCTTGCGCTGATCCGTCGTCGCGCGATTTGTCGATAGATCCGCCAGTGGGTGTAGGCGAAGGTGCCGAGGAAGAGCGCGGCGCCACCGAAGAGCACGGTCCCCTCGGCGGCCCGAAGCCGCTCGAGGGGCTCTGTCACTACCTCGGACAGGCCGACCGCGACCGTGATGATCGCGAAGCTGAACAGCAGGTGCCCGTAGATCATGACGGTGCGGCGGATGTCTGCCTGCTGCGCGCTCCGGGCCACCGCTTGCCGAAAGGCCCGGACACCGTAGATGAAGTACGCCCACCAGAGTGCGCAGATTAGGGAGTAGGCGAGGCAGATGGCGGCCAACCGGGCGAGGGTCAGCGGCTCGTCCACGGCTACCATTCCGAGCTGGATCACCGACTCGCCGAGCATGAGGATGATCAGCAGTCCGTAGCGGTGTGTGTAGTGCAGCGGCCGGACCCGGACCTTGTCGAGCGTCCGTCGGGTGAGCCTGGTGCCGATCAGATCGACGAGAATTGCGATCGACCAGAGCACTACTCGCGCCGTACCGTGCAGCAGGCCACCCGCCAGTTGCAGCGGACCGGCCACCAGACCCGACCCGTAGGGGCGGAAGACCGGGGACCGCCAGCCGCCTGGGGTACGCAAGGCCAGTGCCGCCAGCAGTACCCGCATCGCAAGGTAGACACCGACGAACAGCAGGCCCTCGTCCCCAAAGGCGCCGGACACCGTCAGGGCCAGTAGCAGACTGCCGAGCCCGAGGGCGAAGACTCCAGCCCGGTCCAGCGCGTTGCCGACATCGCGTTGGTCGGTATAAATCGTGGTGCCAACCCAGGCCCAGAAAGTGGTTACGAACAGGAGCATTACCCGGCCAATTCCTGCCCAACTGTGGTCGTCGTGCAGCATGTGGGAGAACTGGATCAGCGCGAACACGAAGGCCAGGTCGAAGAAGAGTTCTTCCCAGATAACCCCCTTCTCGGGAGGTGAGGACGGCACTCCGACAGCATATCGACGATTAAGCCCGAAAGATCCTGCTTCATCACAGGCGTAGGCATCAACCCCGGGACTGATGTGCCACTCCCCTCGTAGCACGGCGGCCAGAGCTTGAGGGATCGAGGTTCATGGCTGAGGCGAGACGCCGGTTCAATCCGGAGTTTCGCGCGGCGCGAGAGACCGGGAAGCCGGTCTGGGTGAAGAAGGACCGCGAGAGTCAGGGGTGAGGCCGCTGCCGGGCAGTTGTCGGAGGACGAGTGGGCGGCAGCCGCGGTCAGGAAGATCTTTGACGACTCGGACGGCACCTACGGCAGCCCTCGGACACACGTCCGGCCGCCCCGGACCTGGTCAAGCGGGCGCTCACCGCACCAGGAGGAAAAGTTTCACCTCGCCACCGTCATCGACCTGTATGGCCACCGCATCCTCACAACTCCGCTACTACAGGCCTCGCCGGATGGCTCTATGCCCGGGAGTCGCCGCCCACGGCCGCCGCTGCCCTCGACGGTCCGGCAGCGGTGTCCGGCTGCACAGCGGCGGAGGGCGCGAAGCCGCGAGCAAGCAGCAGCAGACCGAAGACGATCTCGAATAGGCCTCCCGGGATCGCTAGTACGAGGCCGGCTCTGGCCCCTATCAGCTCGGCGGCCGCGCCAGACGGGCTGCGCTACCAATGGCGAACGGCGAGCGCGACCAAGCACCAGTGGCTGTCGTCCCGCTGGGACCACCTGCACTACGACAGATGAGGACGGTTGGGTTGAGGTCACGCAACGCAGCAGTTGACCTCAACCAGAGTCGAGGTTTTACGATCCTGATCGACTGGCAGGAAGTCATACAAGATGCTCAGGAGCAGAAGGTGATCGTCACCGTCGCCAAGGTTACCGACCCCGCTCGGTTCCTGGAGATCTTCGAGACCATCGGCGCGCAGAAGCGGCGGGAACACGGCTGCCGAGGCGCCCGGGTCTATTTCGATCCTGACGACGCGCAGCGATTGTGGTCCATCTTCGACTGGGACACCAAAGACTACGAGAAGTTCCTCGCCGACCCGGAGATCCCGGGCATCGCACGAGAACTCGGGCTCCAGGCACCGCCCGTGCACGCCGTCGCCGCGACCGAGCTCGACGCCTAACCACCGCCCAGGGAGAGAGGCTACGGTATGGATATCACGCCCCCGCAGGTCCACAGGTTCAGCTCGACGATTGGCGATGACGCCATCCGCTTCGGCGACCGGATCCTCATCGCGCCCGGCCTTGGTAAAGAGGCCGGCAGGTCGATGAGCGCCTACACGTCGTTCCTCTATGCCGGGGCGTCGGCAGACCTGCCGGCCTCCTACGCGGAGATCTGGGTAGTGCTCAGCGGAGCTCTACGAGTGGGCGCTGGAAACGACGCCGTAACGGTGCACTCAGGGGACTTTGTTCACGTGCCCGAGCAGGCACCCGGGCTCGTCGAGGCCCTTGAGGACACCACAATGGTCTGTGTGTCAGTACCCGCTCACTAACCTATAAGCTAGATCAGCAATCAGGGATCACCAGTCAAACAGGTGCCGCGTAGGGCCCAACCCGATGCTGCCGTCGGTTTGACCACTTCAGAGGCTAACGGGACGCTGCGCCGACTCTGACCTGCAGAAGCGAGAACCCGCAGGGTAATGGTGGGAGCGGTTGAGTGCCATCCGACGCCGTTGGGCGCGGTGCAGGGCCGTTCAGCGCACCCGGCTGCTCTCACGTCGCTCCCGGATCTCCGGTGGACGAAGCGGGTCTTGGACGCGCAAGGGTTGGCCGGTGCCGTGGATCAGGGCTGGGACGCCACGGTGAGCTTTGCGATGTCTGGGGCATAGACGGTCATCCAGTGCGGATGCAGCCGGTAGTAGACCACGTCGTTGTCCCAGTCGAAGAGGTCCTCGCCGTAGAAGTCCTTCAAGTACGCAAGCACGTCCGGCCAGTCCCTGGCCTGGTCGCCGTTGCGGGGGTTGAGGATCTCCACCTTGCCGTGCGTGAAGACGCCGAGGTCCTCACCGCGCATATGTGCGGCGCTGACGGCGGGTCGCGCCGCGAGATGGCGCGCCTTGGCGGCGTCGGGCGCCGTGCCGAAGTACCACTTGCCTCGCAGGAAGTGCCCGTCGACACCGCTGATCCGCGGCTCACCCTTCGCCGTCACGCTGGACAGAGCGAGGGTGCACATGCCGGTAAGGACCTCGGTGAGCTGCTCCGCGTTCAGTGTGCGCGCAGTGTTGATGATCGAGCGGAGGTGGGAGGTGGAGCCGGCGAGGGAGGCGTCAAGGAGGGCTTGCAGCTTTTCGAGATCTTCTGGGGTTTCGCGCATGGAGGTCCTTGTCTCTCCGTATCTATCTGTGCCGTGGTCGCGCCGATCACCGGCGCTGACCGGTGAACCCATGCTCCACCCATAACCTGACACCTTGCGTCATATTTCTTCAACCGGCTTGCGGGTGCCAGCGGGCCGCACGGCAGCCGGCGCGACGTGAATGACTCCCGGCTGACGACGCCCACACTCTGCGGCAGAAGAGTGCGTTCAACGTCCCAGCGCCTTCGCCTACACCGGTGCGGCCCGTCCTGGGGACTTCCGCCACCGGATGAGTGTATATACACTCATCCCGTGGAGTCGGTCGAGTCGTCGTGTGTGTGCACGTCGCTGCGGATGGCGACAAGGTCGATCAACCGGTTGTACGACCGCGCCTTGGCCGAGGTCGGGGTGCGGGTGACTGCCTACAGCATCCTGTCCCGGCTGGCGGAGGAGGGCCCGATGTCGGTCGGTCGGCTGGCGGAACGGCTGGCGATGGAGCGCACGACCTGCACGCGCGAGGTCTCGCCGCTGGTAAACGCCGGGCTGGTCGCCATGACGCGTGGCTCGGATCGGCGTGTTCGAATGCTTCAGTTGACCGAGTTCGGAGCGCGGAAACGCGCGGAGGCGTTTCCGCTATGGGAAGGCGTGCAGCGCAGGCTCGCCGACGATTTCGGCGACACCGACATCATCAGCCTGCTTGAGCGTCTGCGTCGGCTCCAGGCCAGCGGTGATCGCCTGTCTCCAGCCTGATCTGCGAACCGTGTCCTGTCACCCGGCGGCACCGGATCCGGCGCCGCCGAGTACCACCCGGTACCACCGTGCTCCGGTCGGGTCCCTCGTTCGGCCTTCGAGGACAAGGCCCGCATCAATCGAAGGGAAAACGATCATGGTTCGTACCGCAATCACCGCCGAGCAACTGCCCGCGCCCGTGGGCCCGTTCTCGATGGCCATTCGCGACGGCGGCCTCCTGTTCCTGAGCGGACAGGTCGCACAGGATCCGGCTACCGGAGAGCTGATCGACGGCGACACCGGGCGGCAGACCGAACAGATTCTGAACAACCTCGCGGCCGTGGTGGCGGCCGCCGGCAAGAGCCTCGCGGACGTTGTACGCGTCGGTGTCTATCTGACCGACATGGCCGACTTCGCCACGATGAACGAGGAGTACAGCCGGCATTTCACCGCCCCGTACCCGGCTCGTACCACCATCGGCGTCGCGGCATTGCCGCTCGGGGCGACCGTCGAGATCGATGCGGTGGTGGCCTGAGGCATGGCCTACACCTTCGCTCTGGTCGACGTGTTCAGTGACCGGCCGTTCGGCGGCAACCAGCTGGCGGTGTTCCCGGACGCGGACGGCATCGGCGAGCAGACAATGCAGCGACTGGCTCGCGAGTTCAACTTCTCCGAAACCACCTTCGTCGTCTCGCCCCGCGACCCCGCCCACAGCTGCCGGATCCGAATCTTCACCCCCACCCAGGAGCTGCCGATCGCCGGCCATCCGACCATCGGCACGGCGGCCGTCCTCGCTGAATCCGCGCCGGACCGGCAGACGTTCACCGTGGAGGAAGGCGTGGGTCCGGTCACCGTAAGCGTCGACGGCCGAACGATCCAGCTGCATCTGCGGGCGCCGGTGTACGAAAGCACCGACGAGGCACCATCGGCCGCGGCCCTGGCCGAAGCCCTCTGCCTGCCCGAAGACGCCGTCGTGGACAGTTGGTATGCCGGCATCGGACTGAGGTTCTGTTTCGTCCAGCTGGCCGGTCCCGAACTGGTCGACAAGGCCCGGCTCGACCGTTCGGCCTGGGAAGCTTCGATCGCCGACGGCTGGTCGCCACACGTGTACGTCTTGGCCGGCACCCCCGGCGACGACGCCAACGTGTACTCGCGTTTCTTCGCGCCGGCCCTCGGCGTGGAGGAGGATCCGGCCACCGGCTCCGCGGCCGCCTCCCTGGTGGCCAGCCTCGCGCGACGGTCACCCGGCCGGAACCGAACCCACCGCATGACAATCAGCCAGGGCGTGGTGATGGGCCGGCCGAGCACTCTGCACGCCACCGCGCACACAGAAGACGGCACGCTGACCGAGGTGATCGTGGGCGGGCACGCGGTGATTGTCGGCCGCGGGACCATGACCCTCCCGACGGAGGCGGTATGATGCGCGACCGGCCCGGCCGATGGCCGACGCACTCATCTCGGCACGACCGCATGTTGGATGCCGCCGC
This sequence comes from Micromonospora sp. NPDC049891, assembly GCF_040660295.1. NCBI lineage: Bacteria > Bacillati > Actinomycetota > Actinomycetes > Micromonosporales > Micromonosporaceae > Micromonospora > Micromonospora sp. NPDC049891. Next base: position 213,058 of record NZ_JBFAML010000004.1, on the reverse strand, counting down.
CCTTGGTCACCTCTGTGACGCCCGGTCGGCGGCATGTGCGGATGGTCGCATTTGAAGAGAGCTCCAGGCGTTGCCGGGTAGCGGTAGCGGTAGCGGGCGGATCAGTCCGGCTTCGATGTCGCCTCGGTGACAAGCGGTTCGCGGCAGATCCGGTCGTCCGGCGCGCGGCTCTGTCCTGCTGCTTCGCTTTCCTCGCAGACTGGACCTGTTGCGGCTGGCGCATGATGCCGTAGTTGCTGTGGAGGACGTCGATCGAGGTGGACAGGATGACGGACGAAGCGTGGCATCGCTCCAGAGAACCCCTCATGGTCTGCTCGCGTGGTTCGCTGGTGGAGTTGGCGGCGGTGCTACCGGCGTCCGGCAGGTTCGTGGTCGCCCGCCTCGACGGCCCGAGGATGGCGGATGCCGATCAGGTCTTCTACGACTTCTCGGACGCCTTGCTCTTTCCCAGCTACTTCGGCTGGAACTGGAACGCACTGTCCGACTGCCTCAGAGATCTGCACTGGCTGCCGGCGGACGGTTATCTGGTGATCATCGACAACGCGCCCCAGCTGCTGCCGGACAAGTCTCAGGACCGGCATACCCTTTTCCGCATCCTTGCCCGGGCGGTTCAACACTGGGCCAGCCCCCTCGGGCAACCGGAGGGGAAGGTCGTCCCGTTCAAGGTCCTGCTGCTGTGTGACCGGGACGAAGAAGCGGTGCATCTGCGGCAGGACATCATCCGAGCACGCCTGAAGAGGTGCTGAAATTCAAACCGCTCGCTAGTCCGGCGAAGGCGACCGGCTTGCCGGGGGCGGCAGCCGTCGAACGACAGCGCACGGAGTGCGACGATGCGCGGTCGGTGCCGGAAGCGGATGTGGGCGGGCACGCTCGCCGTCAGCGTGTCCTGCATAGTGGTTGTCGCCGACGTTTCCTCCGGCATGGAGGACAGTCGTACCTGAGCGGACGCGGCGATGCTACGGAATGCTCTGCTTTCGCATGGGGTTCCACGCTGGCGGCCGGCACCGTCGCGATCACGTAATCCTCGGTCAGGTCTGGCTGCACGTCGACCATCGCGTTCCTACCGACGTAGCGGACGACAAACGTGGTCTCGCGCAGCCACATCTCGTCGTAGTCGGCAAGACTCTGCGGCACTTCACCGACGAGTCGCACGTCGTCACCCGGCTTGACCGCAGCATCCGCCGGAGCCTCATCGCGTTGAATGGCCATGATCGCGTGGATGAGAGTCTTCAGCGGTTCGGTGTGCGCGCCGTAGTGAACCAGATGGCCCGCCTGGCCGAAGATGACATCGGCCTGGGCTCTGCTCAAGTTGGCGAGCGCCTCGGCCGCACCGGCCGTTAGGACCGATCCCCCAGGCCGTCGACTCCCGCCCATCGGCCCGTCCGGACGCCGGCGACCGGCACCGGCGTCACCTTTGACGACGCACACTTGGTGCGGCAGAACAGGATGTTGACGGGGCCGCCGCCCTTACTGCTGGCACAATCCGGTCGGTGATCTCCTCTCCATCGGATCCGCTTGACTTGCGCGGGGTGCAACGGGCTTACGACACCGTGGCGGAGGACTACGCCGCATTCCTGCCGGACACCCGCTGGGAGGCATTCCTCGACCTCGCCATGGTCGACGCCTTCGCCATGGCGGCGACGGCGGGCAACGACGCGCAGGTTCTTGATGCAGGATGTGGCACCGGGCGGATGAGTCAGTACCTCACCGAACGCGGTTGTTCGGTGGTGGGTGTCGACCTGTCGCCGGGCATGGTCGCCATGGCCCGACGCAACCACCCTGACCTGGTGTTCACTGTGGGCTCGTTGACCGAGCTGCCGTACCCGGACGGCCAGTTCGCAGGCGTGATGCTGTGGTACTCGATCATCCACACGCCTCCCGCCGGCCAAGCGGGCATCTTCGCGGAGGCCGCCCGGGTTCTCCACCCGGGCGGCCATCTGCTCGTCGGATTCCAGTCCGGCAAAGGCACGCGCGACGTTTCCAAGGCATACCGCCAATTCGGCCATGAGATCGAGCTCGAGCGCCATCTCTACACGGCGGACGACGTCGGTCTCCAGATCGAGGCTGCCGGCCTACGGGAGGTGTGCCGGCTGGTGCGCCGTGCGCAGGGCAAGGAGCGGGACGATCAGGCGATCCTGCTGGCCAGTGCCCAATGAGCGACACACATATCGACGAGCCCGGATGCCGGCCCGCCACTTGCTGTGACTATGCGTAGCGAGCGCCTCGCGGCAAATCCGTGCATGTGACCTTGGCTTCGGGCTGCGACGGTCGCTGGCAGCATGCAAGCGATTTCTCGGACGAGTTGGACGGCATCCGCGGATTACGCGAAGACCGCGTCGTCAGGCGAACTCGCGCGCGGTGGATTCCAGCCTCTCGCGGTAGGCGGCCCACCACGCCTCGTCGCCCTCGACCACATTGTCGCCGGGCCGCCGCCAGCCGACCTGGCCGTCGACCAGTTCGCGCACGATGTCGGCGTGCCCGACGTGCCGGTTCAGCTCGGCGAGCACGTGCACGAGGATGTGGTGAAGCGTCACCGGCGTGTGTTGCCACCACCGCACCGAGCCGGGCGCGTCGATCGGGAGCGTCTCGATCGTGGCATCCGCGTGTGTCCAGACTCGGTGCCACAGGCCGATGATGTCGTCGCGGGACTCGTCGGCCGCGGCCCACATGTCCGTGTTCGGCTCGGCGTCTTCGTTCAGGCCCGCGACGGGTTCGGGAAAGGGGCGGTCGAACACCTCGCCGAAATACCCGGCGGTCACCGAGGCCACGTGTTTGACCAGCCCGAGCAGGTTCGTCCCGGTCGGCACGAGCGGGCGCCGTACGTCGTACTCCGACAGCCCGTCGAGCTTCCCGAGTAGCGCCTCGCGCGCCTCCCGCAGGTACCGATGAAGATTCGCCTTAGCGTCGAGGTCTGTCATGCCGGCCAGGATCTCACCGCCGCCACCCGGCGCGATGCCCTTTACGCCTCGCGCTTCGAACCGCAGCTCTACAGCGGTCACGCGATTGCGGTTTCTGACGGCGCCATGTCCATGTGTCGACGTCCGTCATAACGGTGGGTAGTGCGCGAGTCGCGGCAGAAGCGGGCACCCTTCGCTGAAGACATTACTGTGTGGCCGTCCCGGTTGGGCGGCTGAGCTTCCGGGCAGTCAGTGCGGGGTTGGTTGGTGGCGTCGGGCCAGGGCAGCGTGGCCGGCGGCGAGGACGATCGCGGCCGTTAGACCGGCACCGCCTGCCTGGGTGACGGCTAGGAATAGCATTCGCTGAGGAGTCACGTCTTCGGCGGCGGCCAGGGCGGCACCGCCGGCGGCGGCGAACGCGATGGCCAGCCAGGCGGCCACCACGAGTATCCGATTGGCGGGCGGCCGTTGCTCGGGCACGGGCGACTGCCGATGCCACCATCGGAGCAGCCAGAACACGACCACGATGGCGCCGACGATGGTGCTCATGCGTTGTATCCAGCGATAGCCCGGCGTGCCGAGGTGCGATTCGGACAACCAGCCGATGTGGACGGCGCCCCACATCCCGTCGTGCGTGAACGAGTCCCACAGCACGTGCGTCAACGCACCGATCACCAGGGAAACGACAAGCATCGCCGCATAGCCGACCGACCAGCGAGAATGAAACCCGGGCACCGGTAGGCGTTCGCGCAGCCAGGCTGGCGAGATGGCGGTCAGGAAGCGGGCCAGCAGCCCATGCCAGAGGATCAACGCCCCAAGACCCAGCACCACATCGACGCTGAGAACGCCGATGAGTGAGTGGGCCAGGGTAGCCTTCACCGGCAGCGGCAGATAGTAGGGGGCGTCAGGAGCCATGCTCCCGATCACCAGGGCCGATGGCACCAGCCACGCTGACCGCGTCAACGGCAACACCGCTGCGACGTGACTCCCCGTGAACGGCACCTCCGGCCCGCCTCCCTCGCTCGGCAGAATCCTAAAGACAACCAGCCGAAGCCCACCAACTTCAGCCGCCGGAGTGTTCAGCACACCGCCGACGGCAGAAGCAGGGGCCGACCAGGACGCACGATGTCTGCGGTAAATCCGTGCGTTGTTGCGGTGATCGACTGGGCGAGGCGTCCTCGACGTCGAGTCGAATGACTCGACGCGGCTCAGGCGTTGGCGGGGTGGTACTCCAAGCCGTCGGCGCCGGGCATCAGGACCGCGGCATACCGCTCGTCGCCGCTGATGCCGCAGTCCTCATCGACCTCGAAACCGATGAGAGCGCGGTGGAACGGCACCGCGTCGTATACGGCAATCGCGACGTCGGCCAGCCACCGGTCGAGCGTGCTACGCCACGTCAACGATTCCACGCCGCTGGATTCGTCGAAGGGGTAGCCGCCGATGCGGCGGTCGACTCGGGCCAACGCGCCCAGCGGTAGGTAAAGCTCCAAGGTATCCAGGCCCTCGTACCGGGACAGGAAACCACCGCAGACGACGCGCGCGCCCGAGGGCAGCGTCAGCGTCCCGCATAAGTGACTATGCGCATGGAGGGCGGCCACGCCAATCTCGACCACCGCGAACCCGGACCCGTCGGCCCGACGCACATGGCAACCCTGAAGGCCGGCAGCGCGCCACAGGGACCGTAGGGCCCGGTCGACGTTGTCATCGTCAGCTGCGCCGAGAACCAGGCAGAGTTCGTAGAAGCCACCCGTCCAGTTCTCGTTGTCGTTCATGTCGTCCGCGATCCCCACCGCATCACCATCGCCGATTCGGCCGTAGACGTCACCCTGGTTCCTGCCGCACGCGTCGCGGCACATGAGCGTGTGCTCGGGGCATCGCACAGGTAGCTTGCCTCCTCGTGGAGAACCATCCTGCGTACGCACCGTTGCTCTCTACGACGTGGCCAGTCTTCACCGCCGAACTTGGCGCAGCGCTCAGGGCCGAAGGCGAGGAACCGCTGGCGGAGCAGGTTGGGCGGCTGCGAGTGGTGCAGACGTGCGGTTGCGGGGACGACTTCTGCCAGAGCTTCTACACCGCGCCGACGCCGGCTGGCGCCTATGGCGATGGCCACCGCAATGTCTGCCTCGACGCGCCTTGGCCGGGGCACCTCATCCTCGACGTGGTCCACGACGAGATCAGGTACGTCGAAGTGCTGTACCGATTACCGCTGTGCTGACCGCTCCCGCCTCCGCAGTCGCGCGGTCAGCGGCTAGATGCGGGTGCCGGCGCGGATTCGTTTCGGCTTGGCGTTGGCGTGGGTGTGGAATCTCGGTGGAGCAGTCGAGTCCCGATCGGTCAGGATCACGTCGTGTCCGTTCCCGCCCGTCAGATCCGCGCCCGCTACTCGGCCGACACCATCACCGTGTACCAGGCATATTCCCCTCAGGTCGCGCTGCCAGCGGTGGCCGCCGGCCGTTTCGTGGCACCCTTCAAGCGGGACCGGATGACGTGGATCAAGCCATCGTTCCTGTGGATGATGTACCGCTGCGGCTGGGCCACCAAGCCAGGACAAGAGCGCGTACTGTCCATCGACATCACCCGGGACGGATTTGAGTGGGCGCTGGCGCGAGCCTGCCTGAGTCACTACGACCGAGACCTGCACGGCGACAAGGCCACCTGGTCACGGCAACTGAAAGCCAGCCCCGTCCGAGTGCAATGGGATCCGGAGCGATCGCTGCACCTGAAGGCGCTGCCGTACCGGTCGCTGCAGGTTGGACTGTCCGGCGAGGCTGTCGACCGGTACGTCGACGACTGGGTCGTTGCCATCACCGACATCACCCCCACGGTGCACCTGGTCCGGGACCTCCTGCGTAGCGGCGACGAACAGGCGGCAGCAGCCCATCTGCCTGTCGAACATGCCTACCCGCTGCCGGCTAAGATCGCCGCCAGTCTCGACGCCAGCCCGGACCTCACCGCCGACGAAATGCCCGAGCAGCAGCACGCACAGTGACGGCCACCCGGCACGCCAGCGCGCCCGCTCGGCGGCATGAGCGGATGCGATGGCCGACAGTCCCGGCAACGGGAGGGCGGGTCGGTAATTGGCGGTCGACCAGCAGTCACTCTGCTGCCCTCGGGTCATGGTCCGAACCTGTCGCGCCAGCGAGTTCGGTTAGCCGGCGTTCGAGAAAGCGACGTTCGGGTCCGTCGTCGGTGAGTTCTCTCGCGCGTCGGTAGGCGTCGCGCGCCTCGTCGGTGCGCCCGAGTCGTCGCAGTAGTTCGGCCCTGGTGGAGTGCAGGTAGCGGAAGTCGTCCAGACCGAGTCCGTCAACGATTCGCAGACCGGCTTGTGGTCCTTCGGTCTCGGCCACGGCGATGGCGCGGTTCAGGTCCACGACCGGCGAGGCGGTCAGGCGGGCGAGCTCGCCGTACAGAGCGGCGATCTGCGCCCAGTCACACGGTGCCTCGGCGTGCAGCGAGGCGATCGCAGCCTGCAGGACGTAGGGCCCGCGGCCGCCCAGGGCGATCGCCCGGTCCAGTGCGGCGCGGCCCTGTGCAATCTGAGCGGTGTTCCACCGTGACGGGTTTTGGTCTTCGAGCAGCACCAGTTCGCCGTCGTTGAACCGCGTCTCGCGGCGGGAGTCGTGCAGGAGCATTATCGCGAGTAGGCCGTGAACCTCTGGCTCGCCGGGAAGCAGTTGGCTCAGTGCACGTCCCAGCCAGATCGCCTCGGCCGCCAGTTCATCGCGACCGCCGTAGCCCTCGTTGAAGATCAGGTACACGACAGTGAGTACGGCGTCTAGCCGCTCTCGTAGCAGATGATCCGGCGGGATCCGGAACGGGATCCCTGCCGGCTTGATCTTGCGTTTGGCCCGCACCAGACGCTGCGCCATGGTCCGCTGCGGGACGAGCAGGGCGCGGGCGATCTCGTCGGTAGTCAAACCCCCGAGGATACGAAGCGTGAGCGCGACCTGCGCCTCGATGGCGAGCGCCGGATGACAGCAGGTGAAGATGAGTTCCAGGCGCTCGTCGGGAAACGTGGTGGCGTCCATGGGCATCTCGACCTCCGGGGCAGTGACGAGCAGGCCCAGCCTGGCGGCGAAAGCTCGGTCGCGGCGGATGTGGTCGGTGGCGCGGTTTCGCGCCGTGCGGATCAGCCAGGCCCGCGGGTTTGTTGGCACCCCATCGCGTGGCCAGTGATCGGCAGCGATGGCGAAGGCCTCCTACGCGGCGTCCTCGGCGAGGTCGAAGTCGCCGAGGACGCCGATGAGGGTGGCCAGGACGCGCCCCCACTCGTCGCGGAAGATCTCGTCGAGTGCCGTTACCAATACACTTCCGAAGGCCGGATCTCGACGGCGCCGCCATAACGTGCCGCTGGAACGCGAGCGGCCACCTCGATGGCCGCGTCGAGGTCGTTGGCCTCGAGGATGAACAGACCGCCGACAGCCTCCTTCATCCCGACGAACGGGCCATCGGTTGTCAGGGTTCTACCTCCTTCTACCCGCACGGTGGTGGCGTTCTCGGCGCGTCCCAGCGGCGGCACGGGGGTGACACCCGGCGTCTGGTTGATCCCCTGGTAGTCGGCGTAGACCTGCTTCTGCTCTTCCTCGGACAGCGCGGCCTGCCGTTCGAGGGCCGGGCCTTGGTAGATGAGCATGACGTACTTCATCGCTACCTCCTCGTCGATACCAGACTCGCAGTAAGACGAACGGCGGGCACCGCAATCGACACCCCGACACCCGGAAACTCGATCCGGCCTCCGATCAGAGCAAGGCCGCCAGGTAGCCAATCATCGTCCGCGCTTTACCGACACGCGGGTAGTGCACTTCTCATCGGCATGAGCGAGCGTTTCCACGTTGATCCGGCAGATGAGGGCGGGTGTGGCGAGCCTGGAGGACGATGAGGGTGAGGCTCTAGGTAGGACGGCAGTCGACCAGGATTCGATGCCAGCGAGCCTCACCTGCGCTGCCACACCCCTCCACTCGCTGTTCAGCCGCGCTCTGAGCCACCTCATCAGCCTCGTTTGCCAGCACCGCAACCAGCATCGAGGTCGCCGGTTGCTGGGCAGCTACCTGTCGGGGCGCTGTCCGAGGTTCGACACCACGGCTCGCTTGAGCACCGCAGTCGTGCTCAGCTCCGTCCCAGCTGGCCCGTCGGCGGTGTCCGCTACGAGGTAACTGCGCTCGCCGAGGTATGCGTACGTCTGTTCATCAAAGATCCACTCTTGGCGCCGGCTTCGCTCGGTCTGTGCGACGGCTACCCCTCGCCGCTCGGCTGCGGCGGTGACTCCGCGGACTACCTCGACCCCTGGAATCTTCGCCGCGGCCTGGTAGAGCGCGGCGGTCGTCTGGGGCGGTACCAGCGACTCGCGCAGGATGTCGCCGATCGCGGTGAACGCCGCGCCTTCGCGGCTGCTGCCTTTGCCGCGTTCGTCGCGCTCCCTGCGCCGATTCACCGGACGCCGAACCACGACCATGGACGAGCTCCGCCACATCGTGGAAACGCTGGGAAACATCACCACCGTGCTCCGCGACGCCGACCCCACCGACAAGGCACTGATCTACCGCGAACTGGGGCTCAGGCTCACCTACCGGCCAACTAGCCCGGGTGGTGTCCACCCAGGCAACCCCAAGTGGATCATGTACTAAATTGTGTCCGAGGGGGGACTTGAACCCCCACGCCCTATACGGGCACTAGCACCTCAAGCTAGCGCGTCTGCCATTCCGCCACCCGGACCTACTTGCCCAGCCTACCGCGTCAGCCTCGGTGATCCCATCACCCGCAGGCCGCCCGGTGGGCTGCACGGGGAGTTACTGTACACGCCGCAGGTGGATCATGCACATCGGCATCGGGGCCTCGTTCGGCCGTCCTCGCAGGGTGCCACGCCGGCCTTTGGCGGGTGCGTACGCCGGGTAGCGTCGAGGTGCCCGTACCCGGCAGCATGGGCCTCGTGCCCCATGCCTCTCCCCTGGCCGTCGCTCAGCAACGGGCCCTCGCGCTGCGCGGTGCGGGTAACCTCGCCGCCGCCCGTGACCTGCTGGTCGATGCGGTCGAGTCCACCCGGCCGCCGTTCAGCAAAGATCATCCGGATGTGCTCAGCACCGCTCATCTGCTGGCCAGGCTGCATCGGGAGGCGGATGATCCGAGCGCGGCCCGGCGGGTGCTGGAGGAGGCGTTCGCCGCCGGGGAACGCCGCTGGCCGCACGCCGATCCGCTGATGCTGGCGTTGGCCTTCGAGCTGGGGTCCGTCGCGGACGAGCTGGGCAATCGCCACGAGGCGCGCCGGAACTACACCCGCGTGGCCGCTGCCGGGCCCGCCGTGCTCGGCGCCGACCATCCGGCGGTACGCGCGGCACGGGACTACCTCGGCGACGCCGCTCCCGCCCCTCAGCCTGTGGTCCTTCCTGCCCACCAGCCTGGCCCGGCTGGCCAGTCCGCTCGGGGAGCTCTGGATGAACCAACTGTGTCCCTGGCCGCGCTTTCCACGCTGTGGAAGCCGCACGACGCGTCGACGGCAGCGTCGGTGCGTTCCACCGCATCCTCGGCGTCGCCAGCCACGCCGGCCATCGATCACCCCACGTCCGGCGGCCCTGGAGCGGTAACCGTTCCTCCCCCGCCCAGCTCACCACGAGGGCCCGCCGTGCCGGCGCCGCCGGTCATGCCCGTGGCACCGCCGACCTCGGCCGGGCCGGGGCTGCCCGCCGCACCGCAGATCCCGCCGCCACCAACCGCAGCGCCGCAGATGCCACCACCGCCCACCGTGCCTCCAGCTGTGGTGCCGCAGATCCCGCCACCACCCATCGTCCCATCGGCTGTAGCGCCGCAGGTCTTGAGGCCCACCTCACCGTCACCCGCCATGCCGCCTGGCCCTCGGGTACCGCCGTCGATGGTGCCGCCGTCGGGTACGGCGCCGTCCGCCCCGCCACAGGTTCCGCCGCCGCCCACCGTGGCCCCGCCGGTGGTGCCACAGGCGCGGACGGCCTTTCATGATCAGTCGGTCCGTCCGGTGACGCCGCCGGTCGACCAGGCCCGACCGGCTGCGGTGCCAACCGCGCCGATGGTGCCGCCGGTCTCGGCTGCCACCGTGGCGACGCCCGCCGGCGAGGTGTCGACCCCGTCGTCGCCGGCTCCGTCGGTCACGCCGGCGGACCCGTCTCCGACCGGAACGGCTCCCGGTCAACGGGTGGCGGACGACGAACAGACAGGTGTGCTGCGGCCCTCCCCTGTCGTCGGCGAGTCGACGTCGACGAGCGTCGAGCCCGGCTCGGGCGGGAACCCGGAGTGGGCCCGACCCACTATCCGGGTTCAGCAGATCGGGCCGCTGCTGGAAGAGGAAGCGGCACGGACCGGTCGTACGCCTGAATCTTCGGCGCCGACGGACCGTGCGGCGTCACCGGTGAGCGCGTCTGCGGCCCCGTCATCGGCGGTCACCGGACAGGGTGCCGAGGGACAGCCGGTCAGTGCCCCGCCTGCCTCGGCCTGGTCGGTCAGCGCGCCACCGGCACCGGGGCAGCCCGCCGAGACACCCTGGAGCCAGACCCAACCGGTCAGCGCACCACCTGTCAGCGCTCCGCCGGTCAGCGCCCCACCGACCAGTGCCCCACCCGCCTCGGCCTGGTCGGTCAGCGCGCCACCGGCACCGGGGCAGCCCGCCGAGACACCCTGGGGCCAGGTCCAACCGGTCAGCGCACCACCGGTCAGCGCTCCGCCGGGATCTGCCGCGCCTCCGCAGGCCACCGCACTGGTCAGCCCGACGGCCGGGCCGCACGACCTGACCGCACCGTTACCTCAGCCCGGTCCGACCAGCGGGCCTCCCGGCTGGGCGCCGCCGACCAGCGGAGCACCCGTCAGCGCACCGCCGGGATCTTCCGTACCTCCGCAGGGCACGTCACTGATCGGCCCGACGGCCGGCCCGCACGACCTGACCGCACCATTGCCGCAACCCGGTCCGACCAGCGGACCACCCAGCCACGCACCGAACAACGGACAAATCAGCCACACACCGCCGACCAGCGGACCACCGGGGTACGCGCCGCCGACCAGCGGAGCACCCCACCCCGCGCCCCCTGGGTACGGGCCGGTCAGCGGTGCCGGAGCGTACGGGCCGGGCGGCGGAGCCAACCCGTACGGGCCGGTGAGCGGAGCCGGGGCGTACGGGCCGCAGGGCGGCGCGCAGCAGGGTGATCCCCGGCTGCCGGGTCATGGTGGCCAGCCGCACGGCTCACCGACCTATCGGTCGCCCGGCGGTCACGGTGCGCCGCCGCCCTATCCGGGGCCTGCGACGCCGCCGGCCTGGGGTCAGTCCGGTGCTCAGCATCCGGGGATCGCCGCGCCGTACCAGGGGCCGCTGGCGATGCCGACGGCGGAGCCGGCGCCGGGTCGGAACCGGGTGGCGATCGTGGTGGCGGTGGTGGCGGTTCTGGTGGCCCTGGCCGCGGTGATCGGGGTGGGTCTGCTGGTCCTGGACCGGCGGGCCGCACCGCCGTCGGAACCTTCGTCGACACCGACGTCGTCGCCGGGGTCGGTCGGCCCGCCGCCGGGGAACCTGACGATGCGCGACGACACGACGACGATCACGTTGACCTGGACGGATCCGTCGGACGGGCTGGTGCCGTTCATGGTGGCCGGTGGGCGGACCGGGCAGTCGCTGGGCATGATGGCCACGGTGGACCCGGGTCGGACCAGCTACACGGTCAACGGGTTGAGCACCCGGGTGAACTACTGCTTCGCGGTGCTCGCCGTCTACGACACCGACCAGTTCGCCACCTCCGACCAGGTGTGCACGTCGCGGTAGGCCAGCACGGCCGGCTGAACGGTGGTGCGAGCGGTCCCGGTCGGACGGTCGTGGCGGGACACGCCGACGACACGCCACGCTGGGTGTCCACAGGCGGACGGTGCGGGTTCCCGGGGTCCGCAGCGTGACCATATGATGGCTCCCGGCTCAGGGGAGGGGTCGCCGTAACGGAGGCGCCACCTGCCGAGACGACACGGGAGGCTGCCGGCTGTGGCGAGCATCGACGAGGCCGTTCCGACCCGCACCCCACGATCCCGGTCCCGGGTACGCGGTGGTCTCGTCACCGTGGGTACGGTGCTGGCGCTGCTGGCGGCGATGGGGCTAACCGTGCTCGGTTTGGGTTCGGCGGACAACGCGGTGGCCAACTACGACGCGAGTTCGTGGTTGTGGAGCGCGGCGCGCAGTGAGTTGGCGCGGGTCAACGGGGTCACCGCGCGGGTGGACACCCGCATGGAGGTGCCGGCGGCGCGGCAGCATCCGATGCAGGTGACGCAGACCGACCGGCTGCTGGTGCTGCGGGATCTGAACACGGGTCAGATCAGCGCGCTGGATCTGGCGACGTTGCAGATCACCGCGACCACGCCCACCACTCCCGGGCTCGGGGTGAGTGTGGCGTTGCACGAGGACGCGGCGTTCGTGGTGGACGCCGTGCAGGGTGTGGTGCGGCAGTTGGATCCGCGATCGCTGGCCCCGGTGGGCGAGCCGGTGCGTTATCCGCCGGGGATCACCGGTGGCGCGTTCGACGGCGAGGGCCGGCTGTGGGTCGCGGTGCCGGCGGAGGGCACGGTCTCGGCGATCACCCCGGCGGTGCTGCCGTCGGAGGCTGCGGACTCGCCGGTGGGTGCACATCGGGTGGAGACGTACGACGTGGCGGAGGCGAGCCACGAGCTGGTGGTCTCCACGTTGGACGACGGGGTGGCGGTGCTGGACCGCACGGCCGGGGCGTTGGTGACTGTCGTGGACGGTACGACCCGACGCACGGCGTTGGCGTCGACGTTGACCGGTCCCGGCATCCTGCCGGTGCGTACCAGCGGGCCGGTGGTGCCGGTGACGGTGCCCGGGCAGCGGCAGGTGCACGCGATCGGTGACGGCGGCGAGGTGCGCTCGTTCACGGTGCCGGGCGAGGGTGACCGGCTCGGTCCGGCGGTGGCCTGGGCGGGGCGGTTCTACTGCGCGGACGAGGTGGCGGGCACGGTGTACGCGTTCGACGCGACGGGCCAGCTGACCGACACGATCCGGGGCCGGTGGGGTGGCCCGCTGGAGCTGGAGGTGCGGGAGAACTACCTGTTCATCAACGCGCCGGACGCGGCGACCGCCCGGGTGGTCGACGACTCGCACCAGGTGCGGGAGGTCGACAAGTACGCCAACGACGTGCTCGGTGGTGATCCGCCGCCGGAGCCTCCGCCGCCGCCTCCGCCGCCGAAGAAGCCTCAGGTGAACAAGCCGGGAGCGCCGCGCAACGTCACGGCGGCGGCCGGCGACGCGCAGGCCAGGGTGAGTTGGCGGCCGGCGGCGAGCAACGGTGCCGAGATCATCAGGTACGTGGTGGAGGGTGCCGGGCAGCGCCTGGAGGTGGGCGCGAACCAGCGGTCGGTGGAGGTCACCGGGCTGACGAACGGTGAGACGTACCGGTTCTCGGTGCACGCGGTGAACGCGAAGGGTGCCGGTCCGACCCGGACCAGCAACCCGGTGACGCCGACGGCGGAGGTGCCGGACGCACCGACCGAGGTGACCGCCGAGGCGCGGGCGGACGGCACGGTGGTGGTGAACTGGCCGGAGGCGAACGGTCAAGGTAACAAGATCGCCCGGTACGCGGTGTCGGCCACATCGGCCGGTACGAACGCCCCGGTCGGTGAGGCGACCGGCACCGAGTTGGTGGTGAAGGCCGGTGAGCTGGAGTACGGCACGCAGTACGCCTTCACTGTCGTCTCGGTCAACGACAAGGGCGCGGCGTCGGAGGCGTCGCCGGTGAGCAACACGGTGGTGCCGTTCACGGTTCCCGGTGAGCCTGTGGAGTTGCGGGCGAGCACGGTGGCCGACCAGCCGGGGACGGTGGCGGTGCAGTGGTCGCCGGCGGTGGCCAACGGCCGGCCGGTGACGGGGTACGTGGTCGAGGTGGGTGACAAGCGCAGCGAGGTCACCGACACCCGGGCGACGGTGGGCGGTCTCGGTGACGGGCAGAACGTCACGGTGCGGGTCCGCGCGGTCAACGAGGCCGGCGAGGGCGCTGAGGCGACGACGACGGCGCGTACGGTGGCCGCGCCCCGGGTGACGGTGACCGGTTCGTCGGCGACCGCGACGGCGGCGACTGTGACGTTCACCGTGGACGCCGGTGGCGGCCAGGCCAGTTGTACCCTGTCCCGGTCAGGTCAGCCGGCGAAGAGTGGCCCGTGTTCGAGCATCACGATGAGCGGGTTGGCCCCCGGCAGCAGCTACACCTTCACGGTGACGGCGACGAACGCCGCCGGCAGCGGAACCGCCACCAGGGCTCAGCAGACCGACGCCCTGTTCGGCGTCGCCACCTGCGAGAACGGCCCCGACGGCGACCAGCGCACCTACTGCGACCGGGACCGTGACGGCCGCAACGGCAACGAGATCTTCTCGGTGCCCCGGCAGGACAACGACCGACAGGTCGGTTGGGCGAAGCCCGGCACCCGGTTGAAGGCGTACTGCAAGGTGCGGGGCACGGACATCGACTCCTGGATCTACAACAACAACAAGCAGAGCACCTGGTGGGTGCAGGTCGAGTACAGCGGACGTAACTACATCCCCTGGGCCTGGCTCAACCTGGAGGGCGGCGACGACATAAGCGTCCTGCCCACCTGCTGATCCACCCCAGGCGAGGAGCACCACCGTGAACAGCCAGGAACCGCTCACCCAGCAGGAGGTGCAGGGCTTCGCCGCCCTGGCCGCCCGGCTGGCCGAGAACGTCAACACGGTGGTGCTCGGCAAACCGCAGGTGGTGCGGCTGGCGTTGACCGCGTTGTTCGCTCAGGGGCACGTGCTGCTGGAGGACGTGCCCGGGGTGGGTAAGACGACCCTGGCCCGGGCGATCGCGGCGACGGTGAAGGGGCAGTGGCGGCGGATCCAGTTCACGCCGGACCTGCTGCCCTCCGATGTGTCCGGGGTGACCATCTTCAACCAGGCCACCCGGGGCTTCGAGTTCCATCCCGGCCCGGTCTTCGCCAACATCGTCATCGCCGACGAGATCAACCGGGCCTCGCCGAAGACCCAGTCGGCGCTGCTGGAGGTGATGGAGGAGCGGACGGTCACCGTGGACGGGGTGCGGCATCCGGTGCCGCAGCCGTTCCTGGTGGTGGCCACCCAGAACCCGGTGGAGATGGACGGCACGTACCGGCTGCCGGAGGCGCAGTTGGACCGGTTCCTGGTGAAGTTGTCGGTGGGGTATCCGGACGAGTCGGTGGAGGTGGAGGTGCTGCGCGGGGCGACGGTCCGCTCCCCCGAGGCGCTCGCGGCGGTGACCGACACCGCCACCGTCGGCGAGATGGTGCGGATGGCCCTGCGGGTGCACATCGCCGAGCCGTTGTACGCGTACGCGGTGCGGCTGGCGGCGGCGACGCGTACCCATCCGCAGGTCCGGGTCGGGGTCAGTCCGCGCGGGGTGATCGCGTTGACCCGGGCGGCGTGCGCGTACGCGTTGATCGACGGACGGGGCTGGATCATGCCGGAGGACCTGAAGACCCTCACCGAGCCGGTCTTCGCGCACCGGTTGCTGCTCACTCCGGACGCCCAGGTGCGTGGGGTGACCGCCGCGGACGTGCTGCGGCAGGCGGTCGCCTCGGTGCCGGTGCCGCTGCCGTCGGGCCAGCCGGCCCCGGCGCACCACTGACCGGCGAGGTCTGGCGTGGGGATCACCGCCCGGGGCATCGGTCTGCTCGTCGCGGCCGGGCTGCTGCTGGGGGCGGGTTTCCGGTTCGGGTACCCGGAGTTGACGTTGCTCGGCGCGGCGGCCGGCACCGCCGTGGCGGTTGCCCTGGTCGCCGCGGCCCGGCGGCCCCGGCTGCTGGTGTCCCGGCAGGCCGACCCGGACCGGGTGGCCCGGGGCGAGCCGGCCGCGATGACGTTGACCGTACGCAACGCGGGAAGGCTGCGGGCGGCGAGCATGCTGGCCACCGACCGCTGCGGTGACCAGGTGGTGCCGGTACCGGTGCTGCGGCTGCGGCCCGGCGCGGACACCACTGTCAGCTACCCGGTGCCGACCAGCCGGCGCGGGGTGGTGCCGGTCGGGCCGCTGCGGGTGACCCGCCGTGACCCGCTCGGTCTGGTGGTGCTGGCCCGCTCCTACGGCGACGTCGTGCCGGTGTGGGTGCACCCGCGCGTTCATCCACTGCGGGCGGTGCCCACCGGCGCGGGACGCAGTCTCGACGGGCGCGTCGACGCGGTACCGCACGGTTCGATCACCTTCGACTCGCTGCGGGAGTACGTCGTCGGTGACGAGTTGCGTCGGGTGCACTGGCGTACCAGCGCCCGGGTGGGTGAGCTGATGGTGCGGGAGAACGTGGACACCAGCCTGCCCCGGATCGTGGTGCTGCTGGACAACCGGGCCGTCGCGCATCCTGACCGGGTCGGCGGGGTGGCGGAGTCGTTCGAGTCGGCCTGTGAGGCGGCGGCGTCGGTGGTCACCGCTGCGGTTCGTGAGGACCTGCCGGTGGTGCTGCTCTTCGTCGCCGCCGAGGGCACCTCCGTCGGATCGATCGGCACCGGGCCGGGTGGGGCGGGGACGGGCGGCACCGGTCCGGGCCGCACGGCGACGGGCGGTGGTGGGAGGGGCACTGGGCCGGACGGCGCGGCACCGGGCGGCGGAGACAGCAGGGGCGGTAGCGCGGCGGGTGGCGACGTCGGCGGCGACGGGTCGGGTACCGGTCCGAGTGGACCGCTGGACCGGTTGGCGGCGGTGACGCTCACCGGCGAGGGCACGCTGGAGGCCGCCACGGCACGGCTGCGCCGCGACCGGCTCGGCGACACCCTTGTCGTCCTCACCGGACCGGGCGCGGCCGAGGATCTGGGGCACGTCGGCGCGCTGCGCGGCGCGTACCCGTCGGTGGTGGTCGGGATCTTCGGGGCGGCGGAGCCGACGCCGCCGGGCGCGGCCGGCCTGGTCGTCGTCGACGCGACCGACGGGGCCGCCTTCGCCGCCGAATGGGACGGGGTACGCCGGTGGTGAGGCTGCTGCGGGCGGCGGCGGTGCCGGCGACGCTCGTCGTGCTGGTCACGCTGTCCGGGGTGGTGCTCGGCCGGGTGTACGCGGGGTCGCTGCTGACCATGCTTGTGGCCGGCGCGGCGGTCGGGTCGGTGCTGGTCAGCGTGGTGACCCGGCGGCTGCCGTCCTGGCTGGTCGCGCCGGTGTCGGTGCTGGCCATGCTCGGGTGGACGGTGGTCTGCCTGCGGGTGGCCGCCACCGGGGCGCAGGTGCCGGGCGGGTTCGTCGAGGTGGCCGGCGACGCCGCCGGTAACGCCATTCCCCGGCTGCTGACCGCGATGATCCCGGTGGAGGCCACGCCGGACACGATCCTGCTGCCGGTGGTCGCCGCCTGGCTGGCCGGGCTGGCCGGCGCGGAGGTGGCGCTGCGGGCCGGGCGGGTGCTGCTGGGCTACCTGCCGCCGGTGCTGCTGCACGCCGGTGCGGTGTACGTGGTCGGACCGAACGCGGAGCCGGCGATCGGCGCGACTGTGGCGTTCGTGGTGACGGCGGCGCTCGGGTTGGCGGTGTCGGCCCGGCCCTCGGACGGTGATCCGGTCGACGGGCTCGCCCCGGCGGTGCGGTCCGGGGTACGAGCCAGGCTGGCGGTGGCCTCGGCCGCCGGTACGGCGGTGGTGGTGGCGCTGGCGGCGTTGCTCGGCCCGGCGGTGGCGGCCCTGGTGGACACTGCGCCGGTGGACCCGCGGCGCTACGTGGAGCCGCCGCAGGTGGAGACGCTCGACGAGAACCCGCTGATCCGGATCTCCGGTTGGGCGTTGAACCCGGAGCAGGAACTGTTCCAGGTGGCGACCGAGCGCCCCGGCGGCGCCGGCCCGGCAGACCCGGCGGGTTCGACCGATCCGGCCGGTCCGCCGGAGGGCGCGGCGAGCGGCGGTGCCGGGGTGCGGATCCGGCTGGCCGTGCTCAGCGACTACGACGGGGTGACCTGGCGGGTGGGCGCGACCTACCGCAACGCCGGCCGGATCCTGCCCCCCACGGAACCGGCCCCGTACGCCACTGTCGAAACCGTCCGGCAGGACATCACCGTCGGTGACCTGAGTGGACGGCTGCTGCCCGCGGTGCCCACCCCACGTGAGGTGAGTGGCGCCCGGGTCGCCTACGACCAGGGCACCGGCACGCTGATCCGTCCCGACGGTCTCACCCCCGGGCTGCGCTACACGGTGACCTCGGCCGAGGAACGCCCCGACAGCAACCTGCTGGCCACCGCCGACACCCCCGCCGGTGACGCGGTGGCCCGGGTGCTGCACGTCCCCGACGGGGCGCCCGAACAGCTGCGGCGGCTGGCCACCCAACTGGCCGAGGAGAACGGCGCGCCGTACGCGCGGGCGGCGGCGATCGAGCAGTGGCTGGCCGAGCACTACCGGCTGGTCGCCGACGCACCGAGCGGCCACGCCTACCCCAATCTGGCGTTTTTCCTGTTCGGGCCGCGCAACGGTGGCGGACAGCGCGGCACGTCCGAACAGTTCGCGGCGTCGTTCGCGGTGCTGGGTCGGCTCGCCGGGCTGCCGACCCGGGTGGTGGTCGGGTTCGCCGCTCCCGGCTCCGGTCCGGTGCGGGCCGCCGACGCGTACGCCTGGCCGGAGGTGCTCTTCGACGGCCTCGGCTGGGTGGCGTTCGACCCGCTGCCCCGACCGGATGAGGAACCCCGGCCGGTGGAGGAGGACTTCCGCCCGCAGCCGGAGGACCCGCCACCGTCGGAGCAGCCGGAGCCCACCCTGGAGCCGACCGCCTCCCCACCGGCGCAGGCCGCCCCCGGTGGCCCCACGGACAGCGGCGGCGTATCGACACCGGTACTGGTGGGTGGCACCGGGGGTGGACTGGTGCTCGTGCTCGTGGCGGTGCTTGTCACCCTGGGATGGTTGCGCCGGGCGCAGACCCGGGCCCGGTTGCACCGGGGCGACCCCGGTCACCGCATCGCCGGCGCCTGGCGGGAGCTGACCGACACGTTGCGGCTGGCCGGGCAGCCGGTGGCCGCCGGTCTGTCCGCCACCGAGGTGGCCGCCCTGGCCCGGCGTGCCCTGGCCGCCGGTTCCGCCTCGAATCCTGGCCGTGCCCCGGCCGGACCGCCGTCGGCGCCCGTCACCGCCGGCCTGGTCCGCACCGCGGACGACTCGGCGGCGGCGTACGCCTCGGTCGACGAGTTGGCGCGTCTGGTCAACCAGGCAGGCTTCGCGCCCGGAAGCGCCACCGAGGACCAGGCGGCAGCCGCCGCCTCGGCGGCCATCGTGTACACCGGCGCGTTGCGTGCCACCCGGTCCCGGTGGCGGCGACTGCTCTGGCTGACACATCCGGGGCCGTTGCGTTGGCCACGTTGAGGGTGGCTGCTGTTTCTTACTCTGCGGGCATGACCACAGGGATGGTTCTTCTCACCGCACTGGTCGTGGTGTTGGCCGCCACCGCCGCAGCGCTGTTCGTCGTCCGCCGTCGGCGTGCCCCCCGGCCGCTGTCCCGCGAGCAGCGACTGGCCGCTGCCGCGAAGGCCACCCGGGAGCTGCGTCGCTCCGCACCCCGCCGACGCCGTGGTTCCGGCGTCGGGCCGAGCGGTGTGCCGGACCGTCACTCGGCGGCCATCGCCGAGAACGCCACCTACGGTGATGCTGCCGGCTTCGGCGGCAGCGGCGGCGCGTCCTGATCGGCGGTGCGCAACCGGCGGACGAGTTTGCGGAGGCCGGACTGCCAGCCGTCGGGGTCCTCGGCGCGGCGGCGGGCGTAGTCGGCCACCTCCGGGTGCGGCAGGATCAGGAACCGTTCCTCCGCCATCCCGGCCACCGCCGCCGCGGCCACGTCGTCCGGGCTGAGCACCGCGCCGGAGGCCGCGATGACCCGGGCGCCCAGGTGCCCGGCGGCCAGTCCGTCGGCGAGCATCGGGGTGTCGACCCCCTGCGGGCACAGCGCGCTGACCCGGATCCCCTGGTCGCGGTAGGTCACCGACAGCCATTCGGCGAAACCGACGGCGGCGTGCTTGGTGGTGGTGTACGCGGCGTCGCCGACGGCGGTCAGCACCCCCGCCGCCGAGCAGGTGTGCAGCAGGTAGCCGCTGCCCCGGGCGAGCATCGCCGGCAGCACCGCCCGGGCGGCGTACACGTGGGCGAGCACGTTGACCCGCCAGGACCGTTCCCAGCCGGCGTCGTCGACCTCCACTCCCCCACCGGTGCTCACCCCGGCGTTGGCGCAGAACACGTCGATCCGGCCGTAGCGGCGTTCGGTGTCGGCGACCAGGGCGCGTACCTGCTCCTCCTCGGTGACGTCGACCGCGACCCCGTGGGCGAGCGGGCCGACGGCGTCGGCGACCGCTTCGACGGCGGCGCCGTCCAGGTCGGCCAGGACGAGTGCGGCGGCTCCCTCGGCGGCGAACCGCCGGGCCAGCGCCGCGCCGATCCCCCCGGCCCCGCCGGTGATCACCGCTACCCGGTCGGTGAGGTTCACGCCGACTCCTTCGCGTCGAGCCCGAGCCGGGCGACCATTGTGGTCAGGGCCGCCGGGTCGGTGGCGGTGACCTCCGGGGTGGGCAGCAGCGCCAGCACCGGTACGTCCACCCCGGCGTCGACGTACCTGTTGACCTGTGCCCGGCACTGCTCGGGTGAGCCGTGCAGGATCAGCGCGTCGACCACCTCGTCGGGCACCGCGGCCAGGGCGCCGCGCCGGTCGCCGGCCGCCCACGCCGCCCACATGTCGGCAAGCGCATCCTGCCGGCCGAGCCAGCGGTGGAACTCCGCGTACGCGGGCACGGTCAGATAGCTGGTGATCATCCGCCGGCCGAGGGTGCGGGCGTACCCGGCGTCCTCGGTGGGACAGACGAAGATCCGGGCGGCCACCTCGAACTGCGGACGCCGCTGTCCCAGCTCGGCCATCGCCCGGGGCACGTCGGTGGCGGCGAGCCAGTTGAGGATCACTCCGTCGGCCTCGGCGGCGGCCAGCCGCAGCATGCCGGGACGCAGCGCGGCCAGCAGCAGCGGCGGCGGTACCACCGGCGGCCGTTCCAGGGTGAACCGACGGACCGCGAAGGTGTCGAAAGCGCCGTCGACGGTCTCCCCGCGCAGCGCCGCCCGCAGGAACCGCAGCACGTCACGGGTACGCCGGAACGGTTCGGTGAACTCCACGGCGTTCCAGTCGGAGACCACCACCGGTGACGACGCGCCGATGCCGAGGGCGAACCGGCCGGGGGCGACGTCGGCGAGCGCGGCGGCGCTCATCGCCAGCAGGCCGGGTCCGCGGGTGAACGCCGGTGTGATCGCGGTGCCCAGCCGCAGCCCGGGCTGCCAGGCGGCGGCCAGCGCCAGTGGGGTGAACGCGTCGGCCCCGTTGACCTCGGAGGACCACACGTCGGTGTAGCCGGCGTCGGCGAGGGCCGCGTACACCGCGGCGTGGTCAGCGAGCGGGATTCCGCCCAACGGCACCGTCATTGCCCATCGCGTCGTCATCGGTCGATGGTGCCCGCCCCGGCGTCGTCGGGCAAGGTCGTCGCGGCGGCCGCAGGACCGTCACCAGCGCTAACCTTCCGAGCGTGACGTTCTCCCTCGTTGCCCGATCCGACGACGGCCGGCTGCACGGCATCGTCGTGGCCAGCCGTTTCCTGGCCGCCGGGGCCCTCGTGCCGGGTGCCGCAGCCGACGTCGGCGCGATCGCCACCCAGGCGCACGTGAACCTGGCCTACCGGCCGCAGGGGCTGGCGCTGCTGCGTACCGGTGTGTCCGCCGCCGGTGTGGTCGCCGGCCTGGTGGCCGCCGACCCGGAACGCGATCACCGACAGGTGGGTGTGGTCGCCGCCACCGGGCCGGGTGCCACCTGGACCGGTGAACACTGCCGTGGCTGGGCCGGTGGGCAGGCCGGTGACGGCTGGGCGGCGCAGGGGAACATTCTCACCGGCCCGCAGGTCGTCGACGGGCTGCGCGACGCCTGGCTGGCCGGTACCGACCTGCCGTTCGCGCAGCGGCTGCTCGCGGCGCTGCGGGCCGGCGAGGCCGCCGGTGGTGACCGGCGCGGCCGGCAGAGCGCGGGGCTGCTGGTGGTGCGCCGTGGCGGCGGGCACGGCGGCACCGGGGACGTCATGATCGACCTGCGGGTCGACGACCACCCCGACCCGATCACCGAACTCGACAGGCTGCTCGCGGTGCACACCCTGCTGTTCAGCCGGCCCGATCCGGCCACCCTGCTGGACCTGACAGGTGCGCTGGCCACCGAGGTCGCCGGCCTGCTGACCGCGCTCGGGTATCCGGCCGACCCGGCGGAACCCGAGGACGCGTTGGTCGCCTGGGCCGGGCTGGAGAACCTGGAGGAGCGGCTCGCACCCGGTCGTATCGATCCGGTGGTGCTGGCCCACCTGCGTGCCGCCGCCCCGCACGTGCCGGCACCCCGCACCGCCGCCTGACCCGCCCGGTCGCCGGTCAGCCGCCGAAGGTGAGCAGCCGGATGCCGGCGGCGTCGAGGGCGTCCCGCTCGGCCCGGCTGCGCGGGCTGCGGCCGGTGGCCTTGCCGATCAGGGTCAGTCGGTCCCAGCCGAGGTCCGCCGGCAGAGCCCGCCCGCCGGTGAGCAGGTCGGCGATCACCCGGGCGGCGGTCGGCGTCAGCCACGGCGGCCGGTCCAGCGCCTCGGCCAGGTCGAGGCCGTGCACGCCGACCTCCACCACCCGGGTACGCAGAAACTCCGTCACCGTCATCGCGTCGCCGTGCCGGGTGCGTACCACCCGGTCGGCGGGGTGGGCGTCGACCGCGGCGAGGGTGGCCCGCCACGTCCGGTCGAAGTCCGCGGCGAGCACCTCGCCGGGCCGGCCCGACGAGGATCCGGCACTGGCCGAGGCAGCCCCGCCCCGGGCGGCCTCCACGCGGGCGGCCTCCACCCGGGCGGACTCGATCCGGGCGGCGTCCACCTCCGGGAGAAACTTCGCCGCACTGAAATAGCCGGCGGCGTCGACCCGGGCGGGGCCGGGCACCGCAGCGCTCAGCATGTCGGCGAGCCGGCCGGCTCCGGTGCGCACGTGGGCCAACAGGTCGGCCACCGTCCACGGCGTGCAGCGGGTCGGGCGGTCGAGGTCCGACCGGTCGAGGGTACGCAGCACCGCGCCGAGACTGTCGCATTCGTCGTGGAACGCCGACCGTACGACGCTCACCCGATCATCCCTTGTAGCGGGGAACGAGACGGTGCACGGCGGTGAGCACCAGCGCCATCACCACCGCCATGGAGCCGGCGATGCCGGCGGCGCTGCCCGCGTAGCCGACGAACAGCGGCCGACGGGCCAGCTCCGCCGCCGGGGTGGATCGCAGACCCACCAGCCACCACAGGGCCAGCACGCAGCCGGCGATCGCCAGCAGCCCGGCCACGCCGAGCAGCACGGCGGTGAGCCGGTGCGCGTCGCCGGGGGCGACCTCGGCCCGTTCGCGCTGGGTGATCAGCAGCAGCAGACCGGCGAGCGCCGCCCAGACCCCGACCACCAGGAACGCGGCGACCGCGTCGCTGGGTCGGTGCCAGCCCGCCGACAGGGTCGCCACCCCGGCGGTCGCGGCGTAACCGGCACCGATCACGGCGGCGAGGGCCCGCGCCTTCGGCGGCAGCACGAGCACCAGGGCCACCGCCACCGAGCCGGCGACCGTGGTGTGCCCGCTGGGCAGGCTGTTGCCGACGTAGACCCGTTCCAGGTCGATGCCGTAGTCGGGACGGCTCAGTCCGTACTTGAGCAGTTGGGTGGTGACGTTGGCGCCCGCGATCAGCAGGGTGGCCGCGACGGCCAGGGCGACCCGACCTCGGATCAGCGCGATGAACCCGATCATCACGGTGACCGCCAGCAGCGACACCACGGACATGGCGTTGAGGATCCGGTCGACCGGTTCCTCGATGTGGTCGCGGCCGATCCGGTTGCCGGTGAGGGCCACCGTGTCGATCCACTGGCCGATCTCCG
Organism: Micromonospora sp. NPDC049891; assembly: GCF_040660295.1. Classification (NCBI taxonomy): domain Bacteria; kingdom Bacillati; phylum Actinomycetota; class Actinomycetes; order Micromonosporales; family Micromonosporaceae; genus Micromonospora; species Micromonospora sp. NPDC049891. The sequence continues at coordinate 189,277 of NZ_JBFAML010000004.1, read as the reverse complement.
TATGGAGGGCGAATCGCCAGACGGCGATGAAGGCTGCCGTCTGGATCAGGGCCAGCACCACCAGCCAGACCGCTGTACCACCCCTGGGCGTCACGCGCACCCGCACAACTTAGCGGCACGCCCCCGGTGTCCGGGCGGTGGCCCGCCCGTGGCGTGGAGATAGGTTGGGCCGCAGGTGAAGGAGGGGCACGTGACCGGTACGTCGGAGCGGGACGCCGCCGCGGTCGGGCGACCCGAGTCACTTGCCGATCTGCTCGGCGGGCGTCGGGGCGCCGTTGACGCCACGGTGCCGCCTGTCGCGTTCGCGGCGGGATGGCTGGTGGCCGGCCGGTCGGTGCTGGTCGGGGTGGTGGCGGCCCTGGTCGCCGGGGCGGTGGTGGCCGGCTGGCGGCTACGTCGCGGTGACCGGCCCCGGTCGGTGCTGGTCGGGCTGCTCGCGGTCTGCGTGGCCGCGCTGGTGGTGGTACGCACCGGACGGGCCGAGGACTTCTTCCTCGTGCAGCTGCTGGCCAACGCCGCCAGCGCGCTGGCGTGGGCGGTGAGCATCGTGGTGCGCTGGCCGCTGCTCGGCGTGGTCGTCGGCGCGGCGCTGGGGCAGCGCGGGCGCTGGCGACATGATCCGGCGCTGCTGCGGGCGTACGGCCGGGCCAGTTGGGTGTGGACGGCGACCTACCTGCTGCGGCTGGCGGTGTTCCTGCCGCTGTATCTGGGCGGTCACGTGCTCGCCCTGACCGCGGCCCGGGTGGGTCTGACCTGGCCGCTTGTCGCGACGGCGTTGGCGGCCAGTTGGGCCGTGCTGCGCCGGTCGTTGCCGGCCGGTCATCCGGGGCTGCGGCACCCGGTGACGGCGGAGACCGGACCGGACGGGCGGGCGCAGGGCGACGGCGAGCGGGAACCGGACGCATCAGGGTCGGGACAATAAGGGAGAGGCCGCCACGGGGGGAGCGGCCTCTCCGGTGATGTACGTTACTCCGTCCCGGGCCGGGTTGTGATCCCGGGGCGGTCACTTTTTTTCGCGATGTGCGCGCCGTGCCCGGCGGGTCGGGGTGGTGGGGTGGGCCGACCGCTCCGCTGCGTCGGCCAGAGGGCCGACCCACCCCGGCCTGACCGTGGGTGTCAGGCCGTCAACCGGACCTGCCTCTACCCCCGAGGCCCGGCCGGTGCCTCCGGGTGGGTCACCGCCCACCCGGAGGAGTTCGTTCAGCCGTTGGGGAACAACTTCCCGTAGTCGGCGTAGGCCATGGCGACGTCCGCCTGGGCCCAGAATCGGTGGTAACGGAACTCGGGCTCCGGCCCACCGTCGAGGTACGCCTGCACCTTCGGCCACGCCGGGTCGTTCTTGTAGAACGACCGGATGTCGAGGAAGCTCTTCCCCGGCGCGATGGCGTCACCGTTGGGCATCCGGCCACTCCAGCCCGGCGGGATGTACAGGCCCTGCCCGGTGGAGGCGTCGTAGACGTCGTCGAAGCGCCGGTAGTCGCCACGCTTCTCCACCGTCGAGACACCCTGGGCGTCGCTGTGGGTGTGCAACGCGTCCAGCAGGCCCTTGGCGGTGGTCTTCGCCGCCTCGTTGCCCGACTTCGCCGCGTACGCGATGAGGGTGCGGGCGTAGGCCGCGGCGACGCCGACGTCCTGGCCCTTGACCGTCACCTCGACGTGCAGGTTGGTGTTCGGCTGCGGGTTGCTGGGGTTCCAGTTGGCGGGCTGGCCGGTCCACTTCATGTCCGACGGGATGGACCAGTTCTCGCCAAGCGTGGTGTTGGCGATCGCCCACGGCACCCACTTGTCCAGCAGCGCCTTGGCCCGGGCGTTGCCGCTGACCAGGTACAGCTCGGCGATGCGCTGCATCGACCAGGCCTGCATGCCGAACCACTGGTTCGACGGCGGGTCGTTGTAGACCGGGTCCTCGTCGTAGAACATGCCGTAGAAGGTGGCCGTGCCGGCCGGCGGCGTGCCGTAGTGCCCGCCCCAGCTGTTGGTCGCGCCACCGGCGATGCCGCCCTCGGCCGACTGGAGCCAGGTGTAGAGCTCCAGCTGCCGGTTGAGGCTGTTGGTCCAGTCCGCCGCCGCGGTCGGCGAGCGCGGCTTGAGCTCGTCGACGTTCGTCAGCGCCCAGGCCGCGAACGGGTTCTGGTAGCCGAAGTGGCTGTGGCTGGAGCCGATCCGCCAGGACCAGTTCTGGCTGGTGTCGGTCGCGCCGCCCCAGGCGTAGTACCAGGACAGCAGGTAGTGGGCGGACTCGCGGTTGTTGCCCGCCGGGCAGGCGCTGGCCCCGACGCAGTTGCCAACCCGCTTGAAGTACTTGTCGAACAGGGCGTACCGCAGGTAGTCACCCATCCGCGCGGCCTTGGCCACGGTGGCCGACACGTCGGCCGCCTTGTTCTGCTCCTTGGCCCAGGTCAGCGCCCAGTACGCGGCCTGCACGGCGCGGGCGTCGGCGTCCGGAGCGTTCGTGTACTTCCACTGCTTGGCGGGGGCCTGCGACTCCTTGATGAACAGGTCCAGGTAGCCGTTCGGGCCGCCGTGGCGGAAGGTGTCACAGGACGGGTGCGGCACGGTTTCCCACACCGACTCCTGGGTGCCCCGCTGGAAGGTGTTGATGTACGCGGGGCGGGTGGTGCCGTCGCCGCAGCGGCCGTAGCCGTAGACGTTGTCGACGTCCAGCAGCCAGTGCATGCCGTAGATGGAGCCGGTGTTGTAGGTCGACTGGAGCTCCGAGCGCAGCGGGTCCTTGCCGACCGGCACGTTCGAGTCCAGCTGGGACGGGTACTGGCTGGGCAGGTCGTGCTCGGCGGCGTAGGTGGCGTCACCGGCAGCGCCGGCGGTCGGCTGGTCGGCCGTGGACGGGATGATGTACTTCTCCATCACCGTCCAGGCGTTGTTGAACGGCGCCCAGTTCTGGGTCACCCGACCGTAGTAGGCCTCCAGCCACAGCCAGAAGCTGAACGCCTCGGAGGTGGTCTCGTGGCCGTGGTCCGGCGCCTCGACGATCAGCGTCTCGATCGAGTGGTACGGCACGCCCTCGGGGCTGAAGTACCCCGAGTTCTTGATCTTGTTGTACTGGGTGAGGAACCGCTGCACGTACTCGCCGTCCCCGCCGGGCACATCGTTGTCGATCTCGGTGACGGTGACCGTCGCCGGGGTGTGGCCGGTGGCCGAGGCGGTGATGGTGGCGGTGCCGCCGGTGGTGTCGGCGTCCTCCGCGGCCCGGACGGTCACGTCGACGCCGGTGTTCCAGTTCGAGGTGGTCAGCGTCGTCGAGGTCGGCGTGACGGTGATGTCCGTGTCGCCGGTGCGCGCCAGGCTCACCGCGACGTTCGCGGTGGGTGCCCGGTTCAGCTTGAGGTTGAACGTCGAGCTGCCGCCCTCGGGGACGGTCAACGCGGTCGGCGTGGCGACAAGCGCCGGCGAGGTGGTGCCGGCGACGGTGAACGACCGCTCGGCGATCGCGGACAGACCGCTGTTGTCGTACGCCCTGGCCTGCACCGTGTAGTCACCGGCCGGCAGGCTCTCCAGGGTGTACGCGTACGGCGCGGTGGTGTCGGTGTTGACCAGCAGGCCGTTGCGGTAGAACTCGACCCGGGCGATGGTGCCGTCGGGGTCGCTGGCGGTGGCGGTCAGCGGCACGGTCGCCGGGGCCGTGAACGGGCCGGCGGGCACCGACAGGCTGACCGTCGGGGGCTGCTGCGCCGTACCACCGCAGGTGACCCCGTTGACCGAGAACGAGGTCGGCTTCGCGTTGGTGCCGGAGTACGAGCCGTTGAAGCCGATGCTGGTGCTGCCGCCGGCGGGGATGTTGCCGTTCCAGCCTTCGTTGACGGCGGTGACCTCGTTGCCGCTCTGGCTCCACCGGGCCGACCAGCCCTGGGTGACCCGCTGGTTGCCGGGGAAGGCGAACTTCAGGGTCCAGCCGTTGATCGCGTCGCCGGTGTTCCGGATGGTGAGGTTGGCGGTGAAGCCGTTGCTCCAGTCGTTCGTCGTATAGACCACGTCGCAGGCCGGTGCGGCCTGTGCGGCGGCGGCGGGGACTGTCGCCCCACCGATCGCCAGCGCCGCGGCGGCGAGCCACGCCAGGCGCCGACGTCTAGCCAGGTTTCTCATCTGCGCGGTGTCTCCTCGGACCAGGCCGGTGGCGGTGGCGCCCCGGCGGTGACGCCTCGGGGACGACAGGTCCGTCGAGGTGCCAGTGGATGGTGGTCGCTGCGGCCCGGGTGGGCCGGCGCGGCGGGGCGCCGTGGGGGGACGGCTGCTGCTCCGCTGCTGGCAGGACGCCGTACCGGACGAGCCGGAAGCCCTCGGCGACCCGCGCTCACGCGTACCTTGGCTCCGCGCGGTCGATCGACAGTGTGCCATGGAAGCGCTCCCAATGCCAGCAAGGGAACTTCCGGAAACACTGAGTTGTTTCGATCTCGTTTTGGGGCTTTCACAAAGCCGTGACGGGCGTTACAGTCGCAGCAACGTCGATGGGAGCGCTTCCATCGACAGAGTTCCACCCGGAATATCGCCCGGTGTCGTGCCCACGGCTCCGGGGAACAGACCACAGGCCGACGGCGGGCCAGCCCGGACACCGCCGTCAGCCATCACCCCACCACAGTGGAGGGAGGTGGATCCTCAGCCACTCGCGTGGCCCGGCTCCCGCGCGACACGCACAACTGGGACGCCAATCCGAACGTGCGTGTACCGCAACACGGTGGGGACGGGGGTTGCCCTCCCCCGTCCCCACACTAAACCCCCGTTCACGATGGGAAAAGAGGCCGACGGGTCAGACGCGCACCACCCGCGCGCCCCGCACGGCAGTCGACCCGCCCGCCGACCGCCATCAGCGACGCCCCGCCGACCGCCCGGGCGCGCGCCGCCGGTCCGCCCGCGGTACTCGGCGCACCCGGTTCCGCCGCACCAGCTGCCCGACCGGCACAGCGCCCTTCCCCACCCCACGTCACCCCGCCACCGAGGCCGTCAGCCCCACCCCTCGCGACGACTCGGACCTGCGGGACCGCCTACCCTCTACCCTTTGTTGGGAGCGCTCCCGGGCTCAGGCGGTCATCCCCATCCACGAGGAGAACCCATGTCGATACTCACCAGGCGGCACCTGCTGCGCCGTGCGGCGCTCTCGGCCACCGCTGCCACCCCGGTCAGCGCCGTCCTCGGCACCACGGCCGCGGCCACCACGGCCACCGGTCTGGCCGGCTGCCGGCCCGGCGACCCGGTCGAGACCACGGCGACCGCATCCAACCCGGCCGCCCGGCGGTCCTTCCCGCCCGACTTCGGTTGGGGCGCCGCGACCTCCGCTTACCAGATCGAGGGCGCGGCCAAGGAGGACGGCCGCGGCGAATCGATCTGGGACACGTTCAGCCGCACCCCGGGACGCACCCGCAACGGCGACACCGGCGACGTGGCGGCCGACCACTACCACCGTTATGCCGAAGACCTCGATCTGATGCGTGACCTGGGGCTGCGCAGCTACCGGTTCTCCATCTCCTGGCCGCGCATCCAGCCCGACGGAACCGGCGCCGCCAACCAACGCGGCCTCGACTTCTACCGTCGCCTCGTCGACGGCCTGCACGAACGCGGGATCGCCCCGATGGCCACCCTGTTCCACTGGGACCTGCCCCAGGCTCTGCAGGACACCGGCGGCTGGGAGTCCCGCGACGTCGCCCAGCGCTTCGCCGACTACGCCGCCATCGTCTTCGACGCTCTCGGCGACCGCGTGCCGGTCTGGCTGACCATCAACGAGCCGAAGACCGTGGTGCAGAACGGCTACCTCTTCGGCCACCACGCCCCCGGCCGGCGGGACCCCGACGCGGCGTACCTGGTCGCCCACCACCTCCAGCTCGCCCACGGCCTCGCCGTGCGCGCCCTGCGCGCCACCGGCGGCACCGGGCGCATCGGCCCCGCCTTCAACCTGCACCCCTGCTACCCGGCCGACGACTCGGCCGCCGCCGCCGAGGCCGCCCGCCTCTACGACGGCTACGAGAACCGCCTCTACCTCGACTCCGCGTTGACCGGCAGCTATCCCGAGGACGTCCTGGCCGACCTCGGACCGAGCAGTCGGATGGTCCGCGGCATCCGCGACGGCGACCTGAAGATCATCTCCAGTCCGGTCGACCTGCTCGCCGTGCAGTACTACACCCCGATCTACGTCACCGCCTCCGGCGGCACGGAACGCCGCTGGCCCACCTCCGAGGCGGAGTGGCAGCAGATCTACCCCGACGGGATGTACGACACCCTGACCCGGGTCACCCGCGACTACGGGCCCATCCCCCTCACCGTCACCGAGAACGGCCTGCCCACTCCCGACGAGCTCAGCGCCGACGGCACCGTCGAGGACGACGGCCGGGTCACGTTCCTGCGCGACCACCTGGCCGCCGCCCACCGGGCCATCGCCGAGGGCGTGCCGCTGGAGAGCTTCCACGTCTGGTCCCTGCTCGACAACTTCGAGTGGGCCGAGGGCTACGAGCAGCGCTGGGGGTTGATCTACGTCGACTACCCCACCCAGCGCCGGGTGTTCAAGCGCAGCGCCCACTGGTACCGCCAGGTCATCGCGGACAACGCGGTCTGACCGGCACCTCGGCGGCGGCTCGGTCCCGGGCCGCCGCCGAGGCACGTACGATCCCCGCATGCGTGATCGCAACCGTCTGGGCCGGCCGTTCTGGACCTTCTGGAGCGCCGCGGCACTGGCCAACCTCGGCGATGGCATCCGGGTGGCCGCCTTCCCGCTGCTGGCCGCCGCGCTCACCGACGACCCGCTGGCCGTCGGCGCCGTCGCCGCCGCCCAGTTCCTGCCCTGGCTCGTCTCCGGGCTGCTCGCCGGTGCCCTCGCCGACCGCCGCGGTGCCCGTACGCTGCTCGCCGCCGCCGACACCGGCCGCGTCGTCGTGCTGGCCGCGTTGGCCACCAGTGTCGCCCTGGGCTGGGCCACCATCGCGCTCGTCGTCGCCGCCGCGTTCCTGCTCGGCGTCGGCGAGACCATCCGGGACACCGCCGCCCAGACCGCCGTACCCAGACTCGTCCCCGACGCCCAGCTGGAGAAGGCGAACGGACGCCTGGTCGCCGGTGAGATCGTCGGCAACGAGTTCGTCGGTCCACCGGTGGGTGCCCTGCTGTTCGTCGTGGGCGCCGCCATCCCGTTCGCCGTCAACGGGGCCACCCTGGCCCTGGCGGTGATGCTCGTACTCTCGCTGCCACTGACCCTGGCCCACCGGCCCACCACCGACACCGGTCACGCCCCGCCGGCCGCCGACGGTGACGGCGTGCTGGCCGGCCTGCGCTGGCTCGTCCGCCAGCCGATGCTGCGCACCCTGGTACTCGTCACCGCCGCCGTGGCCGCCGCCGACACCGCCTGGTTCGCGATCTTCGTGCTCTACGCCCGCGACGCCCTCGGCCTCGGCGCGTTCGGTTTCGGCCTGCTGCTGGCCACCGGCGCTGCCGGTGGCCTGATCGGCTCGTTCGCCGCCGACCGTCTGGTCGCCCGCTTCCACCACCGGTCCGTGCTGACCTGGTCCATGGCCGTCACCGCCGGCGTGCCGGTCCTGCTGGCCGTCGTCGGGCACCGCGCCGTCGCGGTGGTCGTGGTGGTCACCACAAGCGCGGCGTTCGCCGTGCTCAACGTCGCGGCGCTGTCGGTACGCCAGCGGCTCGTGCCGGGCGGACTGCTCGGTCGCGTCGTCGCCGCCTCCCGCCTGGTCACCTACAGCTGTACCGCGCTGGGTGCGCTGGCCGGCGGTGCCCTGGCCGCCCGGGCCGGCATCGAGGCGCCGTTCGTGTTCAGCGGCATCGTCGCCGTGGCCGCCACCGTCGCCTGGTGGGTCGCATCCCGCCCCACCAACCCCGGCACCGCCCTCGGCCTTCGCTAGGGCGCGGGCCAGGCGTCCCCGTCAGGCCGTAACCCGGCCGGCAGGCGGGCGGCGACCTTCTCCCGCAGCCGGGGACAGACGGTGATGTCCTCGGCGTCGCACGCCGCCGCGTGTTCGATGATGGCCAACGACTCCTGAGCTGCTGCGATCCGCCCACGCAGCAGGTCACCGTGCCGCTGGTACAGGGCCGTCCGTGCCTGCTTGTCGGCCGCCTCGGTGAGCAGGTAGCGAGTCTGGTCCAGGGTCAGCCCCGCCTCCTTGGCGAGCAGGATGAGCGCGATCCGGGTCGCGTCGACCGAGCCGTACACGCGCCGTCCGCCAGCGGCCCTGGCCGGAGTCAGCAGCCCCATCTGCTCCCAGTGCCGCAACACGTGCGGGGCCAATCCGTACAGCGCCGCCAGCTCACCGATGGCCATCTCCCGCCTTGACTTCATGTCGACATGAAGATGCACCGTTGCCCGTGATGTCAAGCATCCGGGACCCGACCGGGTCGAATCTGCCGCAGGAGAAGCCATGTCACTCGCCAAACGGCTGCACGCCGTCGTGCACCCCGCCCACGACACCGGCTTCGACCGGCGCCGCAGCGTCTCCTACGACCGGATGTCCCGCTGGGCGCTACGCGGCCTCTACCGGCGGGTCGCCGCAGAGGTCGGGGCGGTCGCACCGATGTCGGCGACGATCCTGGACGTCGGCACCGGTCCGGGGCGGCTGCTGCACGAACTCGCCGACCGCCGCCCCGACGTCACGTTGGACGGTGTCGACCCGTCCCCGCACATGATCCAGGTGGCCGAGCAGTCCGCGACGAGCCGCTCGCTGGGCCACCGCGTACGGTTTCAGATCGCCGACGTGGCGGACCTGCCCCATCCCGACGGCAGCGTCGATGTGGTCGTCTCGACGCTGAGCCTGCACCACTGGCCGGACCTTCCGGCGGCAGCCACACAACTGGCCCGGGTCCTCCGACCCGGCGGCCAGCTCATGATCTACGACTTCCGGTTCGCGCCCCTCGACGCGGCGCTCGTCGCCCTGCGGTCCCAGGACGCCTTCGCGGCCGCCGGCGTCACCAGGAAGCCGATCCGCGCCGGCTGGTATCCGGTGACGCCGTTCGCCAGAGTGAGCGCGTCGAGAACGCCGGGGTGACCCGCTGCCCGTGCCTGCTCAGCGGGGCAGCGCCTGCTGAAGTTCGGCGCGCAGGGCGGGGGTCAGCATCTCGCCCGCCTGCTTGGCCAGCCGGGCCATCTCGTAGCCCACCACGCCGATGTCGGCGTCCGCCGCCGCCAGGGTGGCCAGGATCGAGCCGTCGCGCACCTGCATCACCAGGAAGTAGCCGCGACCCATCTCGACAACTGTCTGCTTGACCACGTCCCCGTCGAACATCTGGGCGGCACCGGCGGTGATGCTCATCAGCCCCGAGGTCACTGCGGCGAGCTTGTCGGCGTGGTCTCGCGGCAGGTGGTCGGATATCGCGACCAGCAGCCCGTCGGAGGAGACCACCACCGCGTGCGCCACCCCGGGCACCCGCTCCGCGAACGCGCTGACCAGCCAGCTCAGGTCGCGAGCTTCCTGCGACAACGTCGTCACTTCCGTCCTCCTTCGCTCCACGCCCCGAGCGGCGGCACGGGTATCTCGGTGGTCTCCTCAGACTCGGCCCGCCGCACCCCGCTGTACAACCTGGACAACATCCCGCCGACGGCTTCCGGGTCCGGATCGTCGCGGGTCGCCGGCTGCTGCTCCGGCCGGGCCGGCTGGGTCACCGCGCTGAGCTGAGCCATCGGCACCCGCACCGGCAGGCCCCGCTCGTTCGTCCCGGCGGTCACCGGCACGGCCGGCGGTGCCGGTGCGCCGGCCCCCACCGCGGGTACCCCCGACGAGGGGCCCTCCCGCGACCACCAGCCGCCACCGCCGGGCGCGGCCGCCGGAGCGAGCACGTCCTCGGCGCGTACCGGCACCGGATGGGCCTGGCGGGGCACCGTGGTCGGGCGTCGCCCGGCCACCGGCAGATCCGCCGGCCCCGGGTTGGCCGGTGCGACCGGCCGGGGCGTCGCGGCGGGCAGCCCGCGCGGCGACGGCACCGGATCCAGGCTCGGTGGCGGCGCCGGGGCCAGCAGCGGATGCGGCAGCCGTACCCGGGCCACCAGCCCACCGGCACCGCCGTGCAACCGCACCTCGATGCCGTGCCGGGCGGCGAGGTGACTGACCACGAACAGACCCATCCGTTCGACCGTCGCCACGTCCGCGGCCGGCGGCGCGGCCAGCACCGCGTTCGCCTCGGCCAGCGCCGCCGGGCTCATACCGAGACCCTGGTCGGCGATCTCGATGACCGCGCCGGGCCCCTCCACCCGCGCCATCACCTGCACGATGGTGTCCGGTCGGGAGAAGGCTGTCGCGTTCTCCAGCAGCTCGGCCAGCAGGTGCACCAGCTCACCCACCGCGTGGCCGACCACGTGCAGGTCCGCCACCGCCTCGTGCCGCACCCGCTGGTACTGCTCGATCTCGGCGCTGGCCGCCAGCAGCACCGCGCTCAGCCCGATCGGCCGGTTCCACCGGCGGGTCGACTCGGTACCGGCCAGCACCAGCAGGCTCTCGTCGTTACGGCGCATCCGGGCGGCGAGGTGATCCAGCTTGAACAGGTTCTCCAGCTGCTCGGGATCGCCCTCCTCGCGCTCCAGGTCGTCGAGCAGCTCCAACTGCCGCTCCACGAGCACCTGACTCCGTCGGGCGAGATTGACGAACATCGCGTTGACGTTGCGGCGCATGTTCGCCTGCTCGACCGCCACCCCGACGGCGCTGCGGTGCACCGCGACGAACGCCTCGGCCAGTTCACCGATCTCGTCGAGCGAGCGCACCACCGCCGGCGAGACCTCGATCGGTGGCACGCCACCGGAGACCGACCGCAGCCGGGCCAGCGCCTCGGGCAGCTCGATCTGCGCGATCCGCAGCGCCTGCGAGCGCAGCAGCCGAATCGACCGGGCCAACGACCGACCGATCAGCACCGAGATCAGCACCGCCACCAGCAGGACCGTGATGATCACGCCGACGACCAGCAGCGTCTCCCGCAGCTGGGTCTCGCTCGCGTCGTCGGCCTGGCGCACCGAGGCCGACAGCACCTCCGCCTCGAAGCGCTGCAACAGCTCGTGGCGGGCCTCGCTGGCGGTCCACCACTGCTCCGCGTCCAGCACCGCCGACCCGGACGTGCCCTGCGACAGCGCCTGCTCCTCCATCCGGGAGGCGGCGACGAAGGCCGGATCCAGGCTCATCTCGTCGTAGCCGGCCACCTGAGCGTTCGTCGCCGCGATCCGGAACGCGCCGAGGGCGGTCAGCTGCCGCGCCCGCAGTTCGGGCAGCTGGGCCGCGTCATCGGAGTCGTAGCTGCCGGCCCGGGCCGCCGAGTACAGCTCCGCCCGGACCCGCGAGGAGAGCTCCTTCGCCCGGGCGAACTGCACGTACCGCAGCACCGCGTCGGCCAGTTCCGGGCGGTCGGCGCCCGGCGTCGGCTGGGCGAGCAGATTCAGCAGCGCGTCGATCGCGCGGTGGTAGTTGCCGATGATGGTGTCGTCGCTGAGCACCACCGTGGTCAGCGTGTTACGGATGTAGCCGACCTGCTGGTACGCCTGGGAGGCCACCACGTAGACGTCCCGCCACGAGGCGTCCGCCTCGGCCAGCGGCTCGGCCGCCGCGCGCAGCTCCGCCGCCGCCTGGTCGGCGGCCTCGCGGTAGGGCTGCAACACGGCCAGCCGCTCCTCGCTCGCCTCCTCGTCGACGGCGTCCCGCAGGGCCGGCAGCTCACCGGCGGTGCGGTCGCGCTCCATCTGCAACCGGTGGGTCAGCGCGGTGATCTCGCGCCCGATGCCGACCTGGGCGGCGAAGTCACCCAGGGTGTCGGCGCGGCTGACCAGGCTCTGGGTCTGTACCCCCGCCAGGACCAGGAAGGCGACCGACGGGATGACCAGCACCGTGGCCAGCTTGGTGCGCATCCGCCAGTCCTGCAGGCGCAGGGGGGAGCGCCGCCGGTGGGGTACCACCCGGACGTCGAACCGACGCCGGCGGTGCTGTGACACCCCGTGCGCCTGCTCCGGTCCTACACCCACCCGCTCCTCCTCCCCCACGCGTCCGCCGCGGTCCGGGGAGCGCCGTCCATCCAACCAGGCCCGAGAGCAGTGTCAACGCCCTGCCCTTATGAATGGTTCAGGAAGGGTACTGCTGGTCGCCAGCCTATGCCGAGGTCGCCGACTCTTGATCATCCGTCCGGCCGATGTCGGCCACCGCCACGGCGTCGGCGATCCGGCCGGTGGCCACCAGCGCCGCGCCGGTGGCCCCGATCTCCGGGTGCCGCCCGAAGCGGACCGTCCGAGGGGCCAGCACCGCCGCGAACGCCTGCCGCCACCAGGTCGAGGCCGCTATCGCACCGCCGCCGAGGACCACCTCCACCGGCCGGCCCACCGTGGACTCCAACACCACCAGGTCGTCGACGACCTGCTCGCACACCCCGTACATGAGCCCGGCCAGCATCTCCACAGCGGTGGTGCCGAAACCCAGCCCTCGCAGCTCACCCAGCCCGGCCGGCCGACGGCCCGGCGGACGGTCACCACCGAAGCGCACGTTGGCCGGCCGGCCGCCGTCGGGCGGCAGCAGCGCCAGCGCCTGCTCCAGCGCCCTGCCGGTCGGCAGCCGCAACTCCCGGTCCGCCCAGGCGAACAGGTTTCCACCGGAGGAGTACGCGGCCCCGGTCACCACATGGTCGTGGTCGACACGGTAGCGCCACAGCCGGTGTGGCAGGACGCTCGACTCGGCAGGCGTCGACATCCGCTGCAACAACCGCACCGCGGAGGACGTGCCCACCGTCACCGCCGCCCGGCTGGGGTCCACGCAGCCGGAGCCGACGTTGGAAGCGGCGCCGTCACCCAGCGGCGGCGCCCACCGCGCTCCGGCCAGCGCCGGCCAGCGCCGGCCGTACTCGGCCCGCAGCCCACCGCGCCAGTCCCGCGCGACCAGGTCGGGAAGGTCCGTGCCGTCGCTGCCGGCCAGGGCGCAGGCCTCCGGGTCCCAGTCCAGCGTGTGCAGGTCCAGCAGGCCGGTGCCGGAGGCCTGCGACATCGACATCGGCGCCTCGGTGAGCAGCCGACCGAGCACGTACTCGACCAGGCCGGTGAAACGGGCCACCCGGCCACCCGTACGCGCCCGCAACCAGGGCAGCCGCACCGACCAGTAACAGCGGTGCCACCAGGTGCCGGTGCGCTGGTGGAAGGCGTCCGGGTCGGCCGGGCCGACCGCCGTGGCCGGCGGCTCGGGCCGGGTGTCCAGCCAGGTCAGTACCGGTCCGAGCGGTTCGCCGTCGGCGTCCAGCGGCAGCACCGAGTGCCACTGACCGCTGATCGCCACCAGCTCCACCCCGTCCAGCCAGCCCTGCCCGTGCAACTCGTCCAGGCACTCGATCAGGCAGGCCAGGTAGCCACGGGCGTCGAGGGTCCCGGCACCCTCGTCGTCGACGGCGAGCACGACGCGGCGACGGGCCAGCGCCCCCGGCAGCGGCTGGGCGTCGTCCAGCACGAGCCCACGCACCGACGAGGTGCCCAGGTCCAGCGCGAGAATCTTCATCGCGGGTCAACGTACCCGGTGATCGCGACGCCACAACGCTCCCGCGCACCGGGTCCGCCGATCGGCTTCCGCACCGACCACCCGACGCGTAGAGTGTTCGCATGCTCGCGCGATTGACCTGCTGGTGGCCCGCCGACCCGGCGGCCCTCCCCCGCGCGTAGCTTCAACCCACGCGGCCGCCCGACGAGGCGGCCGCCGGTCATGTCCCGGTTCCCCGGGCCGCCCCCGACGGCGGTCGCCCGGCCCGAGGAGACCGATGCACCAGCTGACCGACCTGCTCACCACGCTCGCCGCCGGCCTCGACCCCGGCCCGTTCGCCCTGTTACGCCGCGACGGCGCCGATCACCTCGACCTGTACACCGGCACCGTGACGACCGTCGACCTGCTCGCCGACATCCCACTGCCCGCCGCGGCCGGCCCGGCGACGCTGGCCCTGGTGCCGTACCGGCAGGTCGTCGAGCGGGGCTTCGCCTGTGTCGACGACCGGGCGCCCCTGGAATGCCTCCGCATCGACAGCCGCCACCGGCTGCCGCTGGCCGGCGTACTGGACGCGCTGCCAACCGCCCCGGTACGCACCACCGGCGCCGCCTTCGACATCAGCGACGACGAGTACGCCGCCATCGTGGCCCGGGTGCTGGCCGACGAGATCGGCCACGGTGAGGGCGCCAACTTCGTCATCCACCGCACCCTGCGCGCCCAGGTGCAGGGTGCCCCGCTGGCCGCCGCGCTGGCCGCGCTGCGCTCGCTGCTGACCGGGGAGCGCGGGGCGTACTGGACGTTCGTGGTGCACACCGGCACCCGCACCCTGGTCGGTGCCAGCCCGGAGCGACACGTGAGCGTCGACGACGGCCTGGTGATGATGAACCCGATCAGCGGGACCTTCCGGCACACCGGCGCCGCCGCCGACCGGGCCGCGCTGCTGCGCTTCCTCGCCGACACCAAGGAGACCGAGGAGCTGTACATGGTCCTCGACGAGGAGTTGAAGATGATGGCCACCGTCGCCGAGCGCGGTGGGCAGGTGGTCGGGCCGTACCTGAAGGAGATGTCCCACCTGGCGCACACGGAGTACCTGCTGGCCGGACGGGGCTCGAAGGACGTCCGCGAGGTGTTGCGGGAGACGATGTTCGCGCCGACGGTGACCGGCAGTCCGATGGAGAACGCCTGTCGGGTGATCGCCCGCCACGAACGTACCGGACGCCGCTACTACTCCGGGGTGCTGGCCCTGCTCGGCCATGACGAGACGGGCCGGCAGACCCTCGACGCGCCGATCCTGATCCGTACCGCCGAGATCTCCCCCAGCGGTGAGCTGCGGGTACCTGTCGGTGCGACGCTGGTCCGGCACTCCACCCCCGCCGCCGAGGTCGCGGAGACCCACGCCAAGGCCGCCGGCGTGCTGGCCGCCCTCGGCCTCGGCCCGCAGGCACCGGCCGGGCCGCACCCGACGCACCGGCTGGCCGACGATCCGCAGGTACGTGCCGCCCTCGCCGCCCGCAACGCCCCGCTGGCCCGGTTCTGGCTGGACCAGCGGCCGCCGGGCGCCCTGGCCCTGCCCGCCCTGGCCGGGCGCCGGGCCCTGATCGTCGACGGGGAGGACACCTTCACCGGGATGCTGGCTCATCAACTCGGCGCGCTCGGGTTGTCGGTGACCGTCCGGCCGTGGCAGGACGAGCAGCCGGTCCGGGCGTACGACCTGGTGGTGGTCGGCCCGGGCCCGGGTGACCCGACAGGTGACACGGAGAAGATGATCAGGCTGCGTGCCCTGCTCACGCAGCTGCTGGGGGCCGGGCACCCGACACTCACCGTCTGTCTCGGTCACCAGTTGCTCGCCGGCCTGCTCGGGCTGCCCGTGCACCGCCGGGACGCGCCCTACCAGGGGCTGCAACGCACGGTCACCCTGTTCGGCACGCCCCGCCGGGTCGGCTTCTACGCCACCTTCACCGCCCGTGCCACCGCCGACCACCACGACGGCCCGTACGGGCCGGTGGAGCTGGCCCGCGACGAGGCCGACGGCGCGGTGCACGCCCTGCGTGGGCGCGGCTTCGCCGGGGTGCAGTTCCACCCCGAGTCGGTGCTCAGCCCGGACGGGGTGGCGGTCCTGACCGACCTGCTGCGCGAGCTGCTGCCGGCACCGGCCGGTGAGCTGTCCCCGGCGGCCCAGGCATAGCCGGGCCGATCCGGGGTAGCGCTGTGAACGGCCGGCGGTCCGGGCGGGTCTGAGAGCCCCCGCCCGGACCGCCGGTCCTTCCGTGACGGACCGCTCAGCCGGTCAGGCCCTGCTTGAGCGCGGCACTGATGGTGACCGCCCGCTTGGCGGTCAGCGCGGTCGCCCCCAGCGCGACGTGGTCGGGCGCGGTCTCGCCGTTGTTGCTGGTGTGCGAGGCACCGTACGGGTTGCCGGCGGTGAACTGGCTCGGCTCGGTGTACCCGGGGGTGACCACGATCCCGCCCCAGTGGTAGAAGACGTGGAACAGCGACAGCAGGGTCGACTCCTGCCCGCCGTGCTCGGTGGCCGTGGAGGTGAAGCCCGAGTAGACCTTGTTGGCCAGCGCACCCTGCGCCCACAGCGGGCCGGTGGTGTCGATGAACTGCTTGAGCTGGGCGGCGACCAGTCCGTAGCGGGTCGGCGACCCGAAGATCACTACATCCGCCCAGCTGAGGTCGTCGAGCTGCGCCTCCTCCACGTCCTGGGTTTCCAACCGGTGCGCCTCCCATCCCGAGTTGGAGCGGATCGCCTCGTCCGGTGCCAGCTCGCGTACCTTGCGCAGCCGCACCTCCGCACCCGCCTCACCGGCGGCCTCGCAGGCCGCCTGCGCCATCTGGTAGGTGATGCCGGTCGCGCTGTAGTAGATCACCGCCACCTTGACCTGTGCCGCCATCGCTCGTCCTTCCTTTTCGGGATCAACTCCGGCGACTACCCGATGCTTGCGTCGACAAACATCGGCCGGTGTCCACCGGTCGACGGACACCGCCGTTCCGTCCACCGGTCGTCCCGTACGGCCCCCCTGCCGGCAGACGATCGGAAACATGAGCGACACCCCCACCATCCGCGTACGCGGACTACGTAAGACCTACGGCGACACCGTCGCCGTCGCCGGCCTCGACCTTGACGTCGCCGCCGGCGAGGTGGTGGCCCTGCTCGGACCCAACGGGGCGGGCAAGACCACCACGATCGAGATCCTGGAGGGGCACCGGGGCCGCGACGCCGGTGAGGTGAGCGTGCTCGGGCACGATCCGGGCCGCGCCGACCTGGACTGGCGGGCCCGCATCGGCATCGTCACCCAGGACAGCGGCGACCTCGGCGAGTTGACCGTCGGGGAGTCGGTGAGCCACTTCGCCCGCTACTACCCCCGACCCCGCGATCCAGCTGAGGTCATCGAGCTGGTCGGCCTCACCGCGAAGGCCACGGCCCGGGTACGGACCCTCTCCGGCGGTCAACGCCGTCGTCTCGACGTCGCCCTCGGCATCGTCGGCCGCCCCCGGCTGCTCTTCCTCGACGAACCGACGACCGGCTTCGACCCGCAGGCCCGCCGCCGGTTCTGGGACCTGATCCGGCAGTTGTCCGGAGCCGGAGGCTGCACGATCCTGCTGAGCACCCACTACCTCCAGGAGGCCGAGGCGCTGGCCGACCGGGTCGCCGTCATCACCGGCGGCCGGATCCTCGCCGACGCGACCCCGGCCGCCCTCGTCGGTCAGGCCTCCGCACGCACCGTCGTGCGATGGGCCGACGGCCGGCAGGAGACCGACGACCCGGCCGCGCTCATCGCGTCGCTCACCGGCCGGTACGGCGGGAGCGTGCCGGAGCTGACAGTCAGCCGCCCGAGCCTGGAAGACGTCTACCTCGACCTGATCGGAGACGCGTCATGACCACCACCGTCCGGCCCGCCGTGCCGCGCCGCCCGTCGGCGGTCCGGCTCGGGCTGCACCGCGCGACTATCGAACTGAAGGGCTTCTTCCGGGAACGGGACGCCGTGGTGTTCACCTTCGCCATGCCGGCGGTGATCCTCGCACTGCTCGGCTCGATCTTCGACGGGGTCTACCCCGGCAGCGACGTGACCTCCGCCCAGTACCTGGCGCCCAGCATGATCGCCGCCGGGGTCGCCTCGACGACCTTCATCAACCTGGGCACCGGTATCGCCGCCGACCGTGACGACGGCACGTTGCGCCGGCTGCGCGGCGCGCCGATGCCGCCGTCGGCGTACTTCATCGGCAAGATCCTGATGGCCCTGGTGGTCACCGTCGGCGAGACGGTGCTGCTGCTCGGCATCGCCGTGCTCGCCTTCGACCTGTCCCTGCCCACCGACCCGGTCCGCTGGCTCACCTTCGGCTGGGTGTTCCTGCTCGGGGCCACCGCCTGCGCCCTGACCGGCATCGCCGCGAGCAGCCTCGCCGGCTCGGCCCGCAGCGCCGGTGCCGTGATGAATCTGCCCTACCTGGTACTGGCCTTCATCTCGGGGGTCTTCTACACCCCCGTCGGTCAACTGCCCGAGCCGCTGCTCACGGTCGGCTCGCTGTTCCCGCTCAAATGGATGGCGCAGGGCTTCCGATCGGTGTTCCTGCCCGACAGCATCCTCCCGCAGGAGGTCGTACCCTCCTGGGAACACGGCCGGATCGCGCTGGTGCTGGCCGCCTGGTGCATCGGAGGGATGGTGCTGTGTCTGACCACCTTCCGCTGGCGGGGTCGACGCTCCCGGTGACCGCGCCCGTGACCACCGGGGCGGCGACCTCGCCCACCGCCCCGGACTCGTGGAGCGGACGTTTCCGGCTCTGGGACAGCTATTTCGCGCTGGCGGGTGCCGGGGTCGCTCTGGTCGTGGCTGCCGACACGTGGTGGTCACCCGTCGCCCGCGTCGGTTGTCTCGCGCTGTTCCTCGCCCTGGCCGGCTGGTACCTCGGCTTCGGCCGGCGACTGATGCGCGAGTCCATCGAGGACTGGCGGGGCTACCTCTACCTCGCCGGTGTGGCCCTGCTCTACGTGCCGGCGGTGCTGCTCAACGGGAACGCCTCGTTCCTGCTGTTCGTGCTCTGCCCGCAGATGTTCATGGTGCTGCCGGCCGTACCGGCGGTGCTCGCGGTGGTGCTGTTCAACTCGGTGCACCTCGTCGTCCTGGCCATCCGCCTACCGGACCTGGGCGACCTCGTCGCGCCGCTGCTGGTTGCGGTGATGATCGTGTTCGTCGTCTGCGTCCTGGGGGTCTGGTCGCAGCGCACCGTCGACGAGAGCGCCCGACGAGCCGACCTGATCGCCCAACTGGAGCGGACCAGGGCCGAGCTGGCCGAACTGTCCCACCAGGCAGGCATCGCCGCCGAGCGCCAACGACTCGCCGCCGACATCCACGACACCGTCGCCCAGGGCCTGTCCAGCGTGGTGATGCTCGTCCAGGCCGCCGAGGCCGACCTGGACGGCACCCCGGACCGGGCCCGTCAGCACCTGCTGCTGGCCCGGCAGACGGCCCGGGAGAACCTGGTCGACGTGCGGACACTTGTGGCCGCGTTGACGCCCGCGCAGCTCACCGGCGCTCCATTGGAGCAGGCTCTGCATCGGCTGGCGGAACGGTTCAGCCAGCAGACCGGCGTACCGGCGACCTGCGTCGTCTCCGGCGCCGGCCCGCCGCCGCGCACGGACCTGGAGGTGGTGCTGCTCCGCGCGGCACAGGAGGCGCTGGCAAACGTCCGCCGGCACGCCGACGCCCGGGCGGTGGCCGTCGTGCTCCGCCGCGACGACAGGCGGATCGCGCTGGAGATCGCCGACGACGGGACCGGGTTCGACGTCGACGCCGCCACCGAGGGCTACGGCCTGGCCGGGCTGCGAACCCGCGTCGAGCAGGCCGCCGGCTCGCTTGTCGTACGCTCCGCACCCGGCGCAGGGACGACGATCCGGGTGGAGGTGCCCTACCGATGATCACTGTGCTGCTGGTGGACGACCATCCTGTGGTCCGCGCCGGTGTGGCCGGCATGCTCGCCGGCGCCGACGACATCACGATCATCGGTGAAGCCGGCGACGCGGCCGAGGCGGTGACCCAGGTCCGCCACCGGCGGCCTGACGTGGTGCTGATGGATCTGCGGCTGCCCGGCGGTGACGGAGTCGAAGCCACCACCCGGATCCTCACCGAGTCACCACAGACCCGGGTGGTGGTGCTCACCACCTACGAAACCGACGGCGACATCCTGCGCGCCGTCGAGGCCGGTGCGGCCGGCTATCTGCTCAAGGACGTCGCGCGGGCCGACCTGATCACCGCCGTCCGCACCGCGGCGCGCGGCGGTACCGTCCTGACTCCGTCGGTGGCCACCCGGCTGCTGCACCAGGTCCGCCGGCCGGCCCGCGGCACGCTGTCCGCCCGCGAGGTGGAGGTGCTGCGCCTGGTGGGCCAGGGCTTGTCGAACGCCGAGATCGGTCGCGAACTGCACATCAGCGAGGCGACCGTGAAGACCCACCTGCTGCGTACCTTCAACAAGCTCGACGTCTCCGACCGCACCGCCGCGGTCACCACCGCGATGGCCGCCGGCCTGCTGTGAGCCGCGCCCGGCGGGCGGATTTCCGGTGGCCGGCACCGGCGGTGAGGTGGCAGGCTGACCGGTGATGGAGATCAGGATCGCGACCGCCGACGACTGGCCCGGCATCTGGCCTTTCCTGCGGGAGATCGTCGCCGCGGGCGAGACGTACACCTGGCCCCGGGACGTCGACGAGGCACGGGCCCGGCAGATGTGGCTGGTGCCTGCGCCCGGCCGGACCGTGGTCGCCGTCGACCGGGACGGCACCGTCCTCGGCTCGGCGAAGCTGTCCCCCAACCAGCTGGGTCCCGGGGCGCACGTCGCCAATGCCAGTTTCATGGTCGCTCCGGCGGCGGCCGGGCGCGGGATCGGGCGGGCCCTCGGCGAGTTCGTGTTGGACCTGGCCCGCGCCGACGGCTACCGGGCGATGCAGTTCAACGCGGTGGTGGCGGTGAACACGCGGGCGGTGGCACTGTGGCGGTCCCTCGGCTTCGACGTGGTGGGGCGGATCCCGGACGGCTTCCGACACCCCGCCGACGGCTACGTCGATCTGCTCGTGATGTACCGGCGGCTCTGAGCCGGCGCACCGGCTGTCCCGGGCTGCCGGATAGCCTGGGCCGGTGATGCTGCCCCTGCCGACCGGCGAGTTCCAGGCGTACCTGTTCGACTGCGACGGCACCATCGTCGACTCGATGCCCCAGCACTACACCGCGTGGCGCACCACCCTCGACCAGTGGGGCTGCGTCTTCCCCGAGGACCTCTTCTACGCCTGGGCCGGGCGACCGACCGCGGACATCGTCGTCGCCCTGAACGAACAACAGGGCCTCAACATGCCTGTGGAGACCGTCGTCGCCCACCGGGAGACACGCTTCCAGCAGCTGCTGCCCACCGCGACCGGCATCCCCGGGGTGCTGCGGCACATCGACGACGCGCACGGACGCGTCCCGTTCGCCGTGGTCTCCGGCAGCACCCGGGATGCCGTCACCGCCTCGCTGGACGCGCTGGGCATCCTCGACCGCTTCGACGTGCTGGTGTGCGCGGGCGACTACGCCCGCCCCAAGCCCGACCCCGAGCCGTTCCTGCGTGCCGCCGAACTGCTCGGCGTACCGCCCAGGTCCTGCCTGGTCTTCGAGGACGCGGACCTGGGCATCGAGGCCGCGACCGCCGCAGGCATGGCCGCCGTCCGGGTGCCGCAGCCCCGCCGGAGCTGAGCGCGAGCACCGCCGGCTTGCTCAAGATATCCGCAAGTTGCGGAGTTCACAGTTCTCGACCAGGTAGGAAAACGTCATCCTGATGACACCGGTGCCGGCGACTCCGTCGCCGCCCTCGCACCGGTCGACCTGAACGGGGGATCGCGCTCCGCCATCAACGTTGCTGGCGTAGCGCGGTCAGGGGGCACCGCACGACGACCCGACCCCGGTCGCGTTGTCGGTGCCGGCACCTATGCTGCCGTCGACCATTGAATCCTTATCGACCTGGGCGCTCGTCCGTCGGCCCTGCGGTCCGCCGGACCGCACGGTGAGGTCGAGAACGGTTCACTGAGGGAAGGCGGCCGACGTCGTGGCACCTGCCGGTACGACCGCGCTGAGCGGCCCCGAGGCCCTCGCGCTGCGGATGACCAGCCTCCTGCTACGCCCCCACCCCACAGAGGCCCCGCCGGCCAGCGTGGCCGACGTGGTGGAGTGGTTCGGCGCCATGCAGGCACAGGACCTGGCCAGCGGCATGTGGTCACTGGGCGTCCGGCTGCCCGGGGCCACCCACGCCGACGTGCACGCCGCGCTGGAGCGCCGCGAGGCCCTGCGGACCTGGCCGATGCGCGGCACCATCCACCTGGTGCCGGCCCGCGACGCCCGCTGGCAGTTGGAGCTGACCGGCGTACGCGCGCTCGCCGGTGCGGCGAGGCGGCGCGAGTTCCTCGGCCTGTCCGAGGCGGAGGCGGACCGGGCGGCCGAGGTGCTGGGTGAGGCCCTCACCGGCGGCCGACGGCTGACCCGCGCCGAGTGCGTGGCCACGCTTGTCGCGGCCGGCATCGACGGCGCCGGCCAGCGCGGCTACCACCTGCTGTGGTACGCGGCCCAGCGCGGTGTCACCTGCATCGCCCCCAACGTCGGCACCGAGCAGACCTTCGCGCTGCTCGACGAGTGGGCACCCGACCAGCGACAGCTCGACCGCGACGAGGCACTCGCCACCCTGGCGGTGCGTTACTTCCGCAGCCACGGCCCCACCACCCGGCAGGACTTCGCCGGCTGGACGGGCCTGACCGCCGCCGACGCCAGACGCGGCATCGCCGCCGCGGGCGCCGACCTGACCACAGTCCTGGTCGACGGCGCCGAGGCGGTGCTGCACACGCCGCTGCTGGACGCACCCCGCGCCGAGGTGGACGACGTGCTGACCCTGCCCGGCTTCGACGAGTACCTGCTCGGCTACAAGGACCGCGCGCTGATGCTCGACCCGGAGCACAAGCAGGCCATCATCCCCGGTGGCAACGGTGTCTTCCAGGCCACAGTCGTCGTCGGCGGCCGGGTGGTCGGCACCTGGAAACGCAGCCTGGCCAAGACCCGCGTGACCCTGACCGTGCACCCGCTCGTCGACCTCGACCCGGCCCGCCGCGCGCAGGTCGAGCAGGCACTGCACCGGTACGCCGCCTTCCTCGCCCTGCCGCCCCGGGTCGTCTGGAGCGACTGAACACACCCGTTGCTCGCCCCGGTCGCCGACAGTACGGTCACCTGGTGACCTTCGTTGTCTCGCCGCCACCGGCCAACCGGTAACCGCACCTGAGCCCGGCCCGGCTCGCACCTTCCTGAGCCCGGGCGCTGCTGTGCTGCCCGGGCGGCGACGACAACGGAGAACTGTGTGAACACGTACACGCCCACGACAGGGCGGGGAATCCTCTATATCTGTGTCGCGGCGATCGCCTGGGGAACGGGCGGCGCGGCGGCTGCGGTCCTCTTCACCGTCAGCGGTCTCGGGCCGCTCGCGGTCTCCTTCTGGCGGTTCGCCGGCGGGGTGCTGCTCCTGCTCGCCGTCCATCTGGTCGTCCACCGCCGCACCCCGGACCTGCCCCGGACCAGATGGCGGCAGGTCATCGTGACCGGGGTGGGGCTGGCCGTCTACCAGACCGCCTACTTCGCGGCGGTCGGCTACGCCGGTCTCGCCGTCGCCACGGTGGTGACCCTGGGCTGCGGTCCGATTCTCATAGCCATCGGCTCTCACCTGCTGGTCGGGGAACCGCTCGGTCGCGGCGGCGCGGTGATCGTGACGATGGCGCTGGCCGGCCTGTTCCTGCTGGTCGGCGGCGGCGGGCTCGACACCGGGTCGGCACCTCTGCTGGGCCTGCTCTGCGCGCTGCTGTCCGCGACCGGCTACGCCGGTGTCACGTTGCTGGGCCGCAAGCGGGGCCGCGACGGCGGCAGCGGCAACTCACCGGCGATGACACTCGGCGGGTTCGCCGTCGGGCTGCTCTGCCTGTTCCCGCTGGCGGTGATCGAGGGGCCGCTGCCCAGCGCGGGCGACATCGGGCAGGTCCTCGGGCTGCTCGTCTACCTCGGGATCGTCCCGACCGCGCTGGCGTACCGCCTGTTCTTCGCCGGGCTGGCCACGGTCCGGGCCACCACCGCGTCGGTCGTCGCACTCGTCGAGCCGGTGACCGCCGCCGTGATCGCGGTGGTCCTCCTGCACGAGCAACTCACGGTGGCCACCGTCGCCGGTTCGGCGATCATGCTCGGCGCGGTGGTGGCGCTGACCGTCGGCGAGCGGCGGGAGACCGGCGGCCGGATCTACGGTGGAGCCGGTCCGAGAGCCGACCTTCGCAGGTACCGCGAGCCGACGACGGCGGCCAGGCTGGCGAGGCCCGCCAACACCGCGACCGGCCCGCCGGGTCCGAGCACCGGGCGGACCGCAGGGACGACCGGGCCGAGGAACACCTCGGCGTAGGTGGTCATGACAGCGACTGCGGCCACGATCGTGACGACACCGAGCCCACCGGCCACCAGCGGCAGCCACCCTCGCCGGCCCGGGTCGGCGATCGTCCACGCGGTGACCACGTTGAGCAGCACGGCCGCGCCGACATACCAGGCCCACCCCGGGAACTCGGTGAGGCGTACGGCCCGGTCGCCGTACCAGGCCCAGGGCAGGCCGACGGTCGCGACGAGGGTTCCTGCCGCGCCAGCGACGGCGGCCGCCCGAATGACGACCTTCGACATCACGTCCTCCCGCCACGCCGGCGGGCCGTCACCCGGACCATGACACGTGCGCGGTGCCGGCCGCTCGAACCCCAGGTCGGCACCGCGCTCAGGACCTCGGGTCGGCGGTCAGGAAGTCGCGCACCGTGTCGGAGATGGTCGGCCAGTCGGCGGCGAACTCGTAGAAGTGGTGATCGGCCTGGCTCTCGATCAGCTCGGCTCGGGGTATCCCGGCGACCAGGGCCTCGGCGTGCGCGAACGGCACCGCCCCGTCACGGCGGCTGGCGATCACCAGGGCCGGTTGGGTGACCTGGGCGGTGAGGTCGCCGCGGGGGCCCAGGTCGTTGCGGAAGCCAGCGCCGGAGCGCATCCGGGAAAAGAGCCAGACCAATTGCGTACGCTGCGCCGGGGTCAGCCCGGCCAGCACCTGGTCCGCCGGGAGGGTGGCCAGGCCGGCGAGCAGTTGCCGCAAGCCCCGGTCCGGCGTGCGGCGCAGCAGTGACCGCATCCCACCCCACGTCACGCCCTCGGTGCGGGGCGCGAACATCAGCCCCGCCAGCAGACGGGTACGGCGGTCCGGATAGGGCAGCGGCCCCACCGCGCCCTGCAGAACCAGCCGCTCCACCAGGCCCGGATGACGGGCCGCGAAGGCCACCGCGGTCGGCCCGCCCGCGGAGATGCCGACCGCCGCGGTGACCCGCTCGAAGCCCAGGTGCCGGCACAGTTCGGCGGTCACGTCGGCGAAGCCGGGCACGGTTGTCCCGGTGGTGACAGGAGTGCGGCCGTACCCGGGACGCGACGGCGCCAGCACGGAGATGTCCGCCTCGGCGTAGACCCGCTCGTCCAGGGTCAGACCGGCGCGCATGTGACCACCGTGAAACACCACGACGACCGCGTCCCCGCGCTGGTCCAGCCGATACTCCACCGGGCCGGCGGACAGGGTCACGGTGTTCGTCGGCCGCTCCATCATGGAGGTCACCAGCCGAGGGTAGAGCAGCTCGGCCGCGCTGTCGGCCCCGGTTCTGCCCACGGCAGAGATCCTTGGCCGCGCCGCGCCACCGCTGCTTGGCTGGGCACCATGCAGACACTGGTGCTGGGCGGGACGGCGTGGCTGGGGCGGGAGGTGGCCCGACAGGCCGTCGACCGGGGGCATGCCGTCACCTGCCTGGCCCGTGGGGAGAGCGGAGCGGTGCCGGACGGCGCGGTCCTCGTCGCCGCGGACCGCAGCGACCCGACAGCGTTCGACGTGTTACGCGAGCGTGACTGGGACGCCGTCATCGAGGTGTCGTGGCAGCCCGGCTTCGTCCGGCAGGCCCTGCGCGCGTTGGGCGACCGGGCCCGGCACTGGAGCTATGTCTCGTCGGTGAACGCCTACGCCAGCCACGACACACCCGGCGCCGACGAGTCGGCGGCCACCCTGCCGGCGACGGTTCGGGACAGGGTCGACCGTGAGCAGTACGGCGAGGCGAAGGTGGCCTGCGAGCAGTCCTCCACGACCGAGGTGGGCGACCGGTTGCTGGTGGCCCGTGCCGGGCTGATCGGCGGCCCCGGCGACCACACCGACCGATCCGGCTACTGGGTGGCCCGGGCCGCCCGCGCCCCCGAGACGCCGATGCTGGTGCCGCGCACCCCCGATGCGCCGACGCAGGTGGTCGACGTACGCGATCTGGCAGGCTGGCTGCTGGACAGCGCGGCTGCCGGCACCGTCGGCACGTTCAACGCGGTCGGGCCGGTGGTGCCGTTCGGTGAATGGGTCGCCCTGTGCCGCGCCGTCGGCGGGCACACCGGTCCGGTGGTCGACGCCGACGCCGACTGGCTGGTGGGCCAGGGCGTGGCCCAGTACATGGGCCCGGAGTCGCTGCCGATGTGGCTTGTCGAGCCGGGCTGGTCCGGCTGGTCGGCGCGCAGCGGCGCGGCGGCGTGCGCTGCCGGGCTGCGTCACCGACCGCGCAGGGACCTGCTGGCGGACGTCCTCGCCTGGGAGCGGGAGGCCGGGCTGGACCGTGACCGGCGCGCCGGCCTGAGCGCCGGCCGAGAGGCCGAGTTGCTCGACACCCTGGGCCGGGCCTAGCAACCATGGCGAATGGTGGGCCGGCCGCTACCTCGTCGGATGGCGGTCGGGATGGTCGACCGCTCCGGCTGTCGGGATCTTTCCGCCTCCCACGTCGATGTAGGCCAGGAGGACGTCCAGGGCATCGATGACAGCGGTCAGCCGCCAGGACCGGACGAGGTCGAACGCGTGCTGGCCGCCGGGCAGTTCGACGTGGACCACCGGTTGCGACGACTCGGCCCGCAGCTTGTCCGCCAGCGCGCGCGCCGCTGCGGCGGAGGTGTAGTTGTCGAGGGCTCCGTGCGCGATCAGGAAGGCCGGCGCGTCCGATGCCGGCAGCGCGAACGGGGTCGAAGCGACAGTCTCCTCGGTGCTGCGACCGTAGTAGCGGCCGTAGTAGCCGTAGAGGCAGACCGCTGCGGCGGGGCGCTCGTCCGGGTTCCCGCGCAGCGCGTACAGCGAGGTCAGATGGGCGCCCGCAGAGCTGCCCGCCAGCACGACCGTCGACGCGTCCGCGCCGTACTCCGCTGCGTGCGTCCTCGCCCAGGCCATCGCGGCGGCCGCGTCGGCAAGGTGTTCCTCGAAGCCTGCCCCGGGGCGGAGCCGGTACGTCGCGCTCACGCACAGCCAGCCACGCTCGGCGAGGTGGTGCAGAAGGCCGCGGCCCTCCCAGTTCTTGCTGCCCGAGAAGTAGCCGCCGCCGTGGAAGTAGACAAGCACCGGGCCACCCGTGGGTCGGTCACGGCGCCGCAGCACGTCGAGGCGCTGACGCCGATGGTCGCCGTAGCGCAGGTTACGCAGCCGCTGCACGGAGCGTGGTCGGAACGGCAGCGGGGTGAGGGCCGTGCGCCACAAGCTTCGCCGCGCCGGTGCGCGGTCGATGCCGGCCGCTCGCAGCGCGGCACCGGCGACGGATCGTGCACGGGTGGCTCGGCGGATCAACGCGACAAGCATCACCGCGGTCGCGGCCGCGCCTGCCAGCAGGACGCCGGACAACACGTCGCGGCGCAGTTCCCCGCTCCAGAGCGCCGCAGCAGTCGACACCGCGAGCAGGGTCAGGATCAGATGAGGCACCTCGTTCACCACCATCCCGGCCAGGAAGGCGGCCCGCGCCAGCGGCCGTGGCCGCGCGGGTGGGGTCAACGCGGCGGTGGTGGCCAGGCCGAGCACGAGGACGTGCACCAGATAGTCGTTCGGCACGGGCTGCTCCTCTACAGATGTCGAGGGATGTTACTCTACACCTGTAGAGGGAAGGGGTGCCCGTGGCGACCGAACGTCGGACCGTGATCGCGGATGCGGCGATCACGACGCTGGCCAAGGCCGGCGGACGTGGACTCACCCACCGGGCCGTCGACAGGGAGGCGGGGCTGCCGATCGGCTCGACCTCCTATTACCTCCGCACCCGGGCCGACCTGCTCCGGGCGGCCGTCGACCGGCTGGCCGAGCTGGACGAGGCGGCCCTCACCCCCGCCACCGACGGGACGCTCGCCGCAGACCTCGCGCGCGCCATCGACCACCTGCTCACCACCGACCGCGAGCGGCTCCTCGCCCGGTACGAGCTCGCACTCGAAGCCGTACGACGTCCCGAGCTGCGCGCGTTCCTGGCGGCCGGCACGCACCGGGTGCGTGCTGTGATCGAGCAGCGGCTGGCCGAGCAGGGTGTCGTGGCACCACGCGAGGTGGCCGAAGCCACGCTCGCCCTCGTCGACGGCCTGCTCTTCGCCGAACTCACCGCGATCGAAGGGCAACAACGAGGCCGCCCCGAGCTGGAAGCCGCCCTGGCGAGGATCGTGGGCACACAGTGACCCCGAGCCCGGGCCGAACCAGCCAACGACCACCGACCGGGACAGTTGACCACCCTGTGATGGAGGAACCATGCGCCGACTCACCTACTACGTCGCGACCACCCTCGACGGCTTCATCGCCGGTCCGGACGGTGGCGACCCGAGCGGCCAGAGCTATTTCCCGGTCCCACCCGACCTGGTCGACTACATGGTGACGAACTTTCCGGAGACGCTGCCCGCACCCGCCCGCGCCGCACTGGGCATCGACGGGCCGGGAAAGGTCTTCGACACCGTGCTGGAGGGTCGGGCGTCCTATCAGGTCGGCCTGGACGCCGGGCTGGACGACGCCTACCCGCACCTGCGTCACCTGGTGTTCTCAACCACCATGCGGGAGGTTCCGGGCGACACCGTCGAGCTGGTCAGCACCGACGCTCTTGAGCGAGTCCGCAGGCTCAAGCTGGACGGCAGCGAGCTGGACATCTGGCTGGTGGGCGGCGGTACGTTGGCCCACAGCCTGCTACCCGAGATCGATCGGCTCATCATCAAACAGCACCCGTCCGTGATCGGCTCAGGGATCCCGATGTTCGCCGGTCCGTTCCAGCCCACGCTGTTCACCCACGTTGACACCTCGGCTCTGGACTCCGGGGTGCGCGTACTGACGCTGGACCGGGCCTAGCCGATCATCAGCTCGGTGGCTGGCCCGGCGAGGGCGGAACCACTGCTGACACGTGGGCGGCTGGCGATGAGACCTGCGAGGAGAACGTCGCACTGTACGTTCGCCCGACGCCGGTCAACGACCACCTAGGTCTGCCGATCAGGAGAACCTGGCGAAGCTGCGTCCCGCCGTGGCCTTTGTCCAGGCAGCGGCTTACGAAGGATGTGGTTGAGACCGAACTCGGTATCACTGGTGCGGACATCGACGTAGCCCAGCCGATGGTAGAAGCCGTGCCCGGTGATGCTCGCGCCGGTCTCCATGTGGTCGAAGCCGTCCGCAGCAGCGAGTTCTTCGACGTGCCCGATCAACCGCCGGCCGACACCGCGACCGATCGCCCCCGGATGCACGAACATCGTGAAAACCTTGTTGCCGTCGCGGGACACCGTACCGACGACCTCGTCCCACTCGGCGACGAAGACCTGACGTTCCATTGCCAGTTGCGCCAACCGCTCGGCGGTGAAGTGGGCACACATCCGCTCGATCAGCTCGGCAGGGTAGTCACGGCTATTGACCTCACGCAGGCATCGCCCGATGAGCCCTGCCACCGCCGGGGCGTCGTCCCGCCGGAACAACCGCACACGCGTCACGCCGCCATTCTGCCTCGGTAGCGCCGTGACGACAGACCCGGTCGTGGACGTCGATCAGGTCGTCCGGTCAGGACCGATCGGTGACCTGGGCGACAAAGGCGCGCCACGCGGACGGCGCGAAGGTCAGCGCCGGGCCGGTCGGGTCCTTCGAGTCGCGGACACCGACGACGCCGGGAAGATTGTCGGCGACCTCGACGCAGTTTCCGCCGCTCGCGCCGCTGCGGGTGCTCTTGCGCCACCGGGCGTTACTGAGGTCCATGATGGCTCTCAACTTCCTTCAACAGGTCGATGGACTGCCGGCGTGGTAGCGCCTCGTTTCGGACGCTCTCCCATCTCGCCTGAAGCGTAGCCACATCATCATCCTTGTCGACGACGTCACCGCCGAGTTGATTCTCAAGGTGACCGACCCAGACACCCTCACCAGACCGCGCCAGCGCGAACGGCCCAGAAAGTCCCACGTGCAGACCGCTGCCAAGGGGGATGACGTGGACGTGAACGTGCGGAAGCTCGGCCATTTCGATCAAGTGGGCGAGCGGCAGTTGTTCGTGATGCCGCAGGGCATGCACCCGGTGGACGTGGCACCGGTCCCGTACGCCGCGCGTCGGTGCCCGCCCCGCCACCGCGTCGCGCGGGCGCGTGGGTGAGCACCGCCCGATGGTGACCTCGCCTCGTACGCTTCGGGCATGGCACGGCGATCGTCGATGGAACGGCTGGTGCGGTCGACCTGGGTGCGCCTGGCCCACGGCGTGCGGACGCGGACGCTTCCGGTCCTGCTGGTCTTTGCCGGGCTGTCCGGGGTGATGCTCCTGCTGGCTCGCGGTGCCGCCGAGTACGGCCGCACGCTGGCCATGGAGTTGGGCGCCGAGTTCGTGGGGGCGCTGGTGGTGATCTTCGCGCTGACACCGATCGTCCGGCGTTCCCAGCAGGGCCGCGTCCGCGAACACCGCCACCTCGACTTCACCTGGTACACCGACCGGGTAATGACCGCGACCGCGTCGGTGCGCATTCTGCACACGTTCTCGCGGCTGTTCTCCCCGCCGTACAGTCAGCGGTTCCTCGCCGCGGCGGCGGGTCTGATCCGCCGGGGCGGCCGGGTCGAGGTCCTGCTGATGCACCCGGACTCGGTGGCCGCGATGCTGCGCACGACCGAGTTGGCCGGGCGCCGCGACGTGAGTCAGGAATCGCGCCGCAACCTGCAGACGCTTGAGGCTTTCCGGCAGGGCCTCGACGAGACCTCCCGCGCACGCTTCGAGGTGCGGCTCTACACCGCCTCCGCTTCGGTGCAGATGTACCAGTGGGACGACAGATTGCTGGCGTCCTTCCTGCCGCTGGGAAAGCTCTCCGGTGATCATTCGCAACTGGAGGTTTCGACGGTGTCGCCGCTCGGGAGCTTCGTCACGGAACGCGCCGACGAGCTGTGGGACGGCGGCACGGCGCTCAGCGAGTACTGGCTGACCGGTGTCACTCTCACCGACGACGAGGGCCGGCGGCGGTACTCGTGCCGGTTTCTCGACATCGGCGACCGGCACTACCTGGCCGACGCCCGGGTGATCGCCCAGCTTGCCCGCGCACAGAACGGTTCGGTCAGAGTCGAGCTCCGACAGTGCCCGGGGACGGTGCACGGGGTGGACGTGATCACCGAAGGTGACCCGGACCTGGCGTCCGTGCGGCAGCGTTTCCTGGAGAAGTACGGCCAGTCCGAGACCGTCTTCGTCCGCCTCAACCCGTTTCCGCCGGCCTGACGGGCGCGGCGGGACTCTGGTCAACCGAGGTTGGCGGTGTGGCCGAGTTCGCCGGAGATCTGGTTCGCGGTGTCGAGCAGCAGCGGAAGGCTGTCCTTGAGCTGGTCGAGGCTTGCGATGACCTCGATGGCGGTCATCGAGGCGGCGGCG
Organism: Micromonospora sp. NPDC049891; assembly: GCF_040660295.1. Taxonomy (NCBI): domain Bacteria; kingdom Bacillati; phylum Actinomycetota; class Actinomycetes; order Micromonosporales; family Micromonosporaceae; genus Micromonospora; species Micromonospora sp. NPDC049891. The sequence goes on along the minus strand of NZ_JBFAML010000004.1, from coordinate 158,134 downwards.
ATGACCCGCCCGCGTGAGTCCCTGATCGGCGCGGCCACGCACATGACGTACGTGTCGTGCTCGCCGTTGTCGACGGCCCAGCCCTGTTCCCGGATGCGGACGAGTTCGGCGTCGAGCGACTCGCGGTCGGCGTACGTGGTGGGGGTGAACCGTTCGAAGACCACGTGGGAGAGGAGGCGGTCGCGTTCCTCCGTCGGCAGGTACGCCAGGATGGTCTTGCCGACGGCGCTCGCGTAGATCGATACCGCCCGACCGATCCGCGACGGCAGCTTGACCGCGTCGAAGGCCGGGCTGTCGACCTTGTCGATATAGATGATTTCGTCGCCGGTGAGCTGCGCCAGGTGCACGGTGTGGCCGGTCTGGCGCTGGAGGGTGCGTAGGGGCGCGGCAGCGAACTGGCGCAGGTCCATCGAGCCGAGTGCGAGTTCCGACAGCTCGATGATGCCGCTGCCGAGCACGTAGGTCCCGGCGCCGGTCCGGCGGACGAAGCGGGCCGATTCGAGTGTCTGGAGGATCCGCAGGGCCGTGGACTTGTGGACACCCAGGACCTCCGCCGCCTCGGTGAGTGACAGCGGATGCTCCGCAGCCCGACGGATCAGGTCGACCGCACGGCGAATCGATTGCGACAAGGCGATGTCTCCCTCCACATGGCGACCCCGACGGCCGCCAGTTGCATCATATGCAACGCAACCAGCTTCACGTGCAATCGACTATTGACACCGTTGCATATGACGCTACGATCGTTGCAGATTCCAGCTCGGCGACCCCCGACCTGTTCCAGGGGAGTGACGATGAGCAAGGAGCCCTGGTTCGGGACCGCCGTCGAGGCGTTGCCGGACGATGCCGAGGACAGCGTCCTCATCGGCCGGATCTGGGACCCGTCCGTCGACGGCCCCTCACCCGTGACCGTCCGCGACGGCGAGGTCATCGACGTCAGCCACCAGTTCCCCACCGTGCGGGACATCTGCGAGCTGCCCGACCCCGCCGCCGCGGTGGCCGGGTTGGACGGGCCACGGGTCGGCAGCCTCGGCGAGCTGCTCGCCAACACCGATGCCGCGAGCCGTGACCGGAGCCGACCCTGGCTGCTCGCTCCGGTAGACCTGCAAGCGCTCAAGGCCGCCGGCGTGACCTTCCCCGTCTCGATGATCGAACGCGTCATCGAGGAACGCGCCCGGGGAGATCTGACCCTCGCGGCGGACATCCGCCGCCGGATGCTCGCCGACATCGGCGCAGACCTGCACAGCCTGGTTCCTGGCTCGACCGAGGCGGAGCGACTCAAGGCCGCGCTGATCGCAGAGGGCATCTGGAGTCAGTACTTGGAGGTGGGGATCGGCCCCGACGCCGAGATATTCACGAAGGGTCAGGTCCTCTCCGCCGTCGGCACCGCCGTCCCGGTAGGCGTGCTCGCCGCGTCGACCTGGAACAATCCCGAACCCGAGGTCGCGCTGATCGTCCAGTCCAGCGGCCGGATCGTCGGCGCCGCCCTCGGCAACGACGTCAACCTGCGGGATGTCGAAGGCCGGTCGGCACTCCTGCTCCCCCTGGCGAAGGACAACAACGCCTCGTGCGCCCTCGGTCCGCTGATCCGGCTGTTCGACGAGCGGTTTCCGCTCAGTCGGGTACGCGAACTCACCGTGGATCTTCAGGTCCACGGGGTGGACGGCTTCCACCTGGCGGCGACCTCGGAAATGGCCCGGATCTCGCGCGACCCAGCGGCGCTGGTACGGCAGTTGATCGGCCCGCAGCACCAGTATCCCGACGGCGCCGTCCTGATGCTCGGCACCATGTTCGCCCCCACCCAGGACCGCGAACGTCCCGGCGAGGGCTTCACCCACAAGGTCGACGACGTGGTGCGGATCAGCTGCCCGGCACTCGGCACCCTGGTCAACCGGGTGTGGCACGCGGAGCAGTGCGAGCCCTGGCAGTTCGGCGTCCGCGATCTCATGAGCAATCTGGCTAAGAGAGGACTGCTGTGAACGTCACCACCACCGATCCGCGCGACGGCCGGCAACACCCGACGGACCTCACCGAGACCGACGAGTCCGGCGTGGCCACGATCGCCGGTCAGGCGTCCCGGGCGGCCCAGTGGCTGCTCGACAGGGGCCGGCTCGGTCGGGCGCACCTGCTGGACGCGATCGCCACCTCCCTGGAGTCCCGTCGCGAGAGCCTGGTCGCGACCGCGGAGGCAGAGACCGGACTGGCACCGGCGCGTCTCGGCTCGGAACTCACCCGGGCGGCGGTCCAGTTCCGGATGTTCGCGGCGGTGCTGCGTGACGGCGGGTACCTGGAAGCGGCCATCGACCACGCCGCCGACACACCGATCGGGCCCGGCCCGGACCTGCGGCGGATGCTCGTACCCCTCGGGCCGGTGGCCGTCTTCGGAGCCAGCAACTTCCCGTTCGCCTTCTCCGTCGCCGGAGGCGACACCGCCTCGGCGCTCGCCGCCGGCTGTCCCACGGTCCTGAAGGCCCACCCGTCCCATCCGCTGACATCGCGGGCCTCCGCCGACGCGATCGAGTCGGCCATCGTCGACCTGGGTGGGCCCGACGGTGTGATCGCGACCGTGTACGGCGAGCAGGCCGGCCGTTGGCTGGTGCGCCATCCGGCGATCCGGGCGGTCGCCCTGACCGGCTCCCTCGGCGCCGCCCGCGCCATCCAGGCGGCAATCGACGAACGCGCTGATCCCGTTCCGCTCTACGCCGAGCTGAGCAGCGTGAACCCGATCGTGATCCTGCCCGGCGCGGCCGCCGGCCGAGCAGCGCAGATCGCCGAAGGACTCTTCGCCTCCTTCACCGGTTCGGGCGGTCAGCTGTGCACCAAGCCCGGGCTGGCGTTCGTCCCGGCGGACCCGGGCGGCGACGATCTGGTCGACATGCTCCGGGGGACTGTCGACACCGCCGGCGGGATGGTCCTGCTGAACCAGCGCATCCGTGACGCGTACGAGAGTGGGGCCGCCGCGTTGGAGAAGGCCGGTGCTCACCTCGCCGCGCGGCCCTCGATCGAGGCGGGTAAGGGCTTCACTGTGGCACCGACGCTCCTGGAGGTCGACCTGCCGAGCCTGACCGCGGAGATCACCGACGAGTGCTTCGGCCCGCTCATGGTCGTGGTCCGCTACCGCGACGTCGCCGAACTCGACGCCGCGCTCGCGACAGTGCCGCCATCGCTCACCGGCTCCGTCCACAGCGGACCTGGCGACGACACCGATGCCGTACGCACGCTTGTCGACATCCTCGCTGCCCGCTGTGGTCGCATCGTCTTCGACGGCTATCCCACAGGCGTCCGGGTCTCCTGGGCGCAGCACCACGGCGGGCCCTGGCCGTCGACGAACGCCGTGCACACCTCGGTGGGCGCCACCTCGATCCGACGCTTCCTGCGCCCGCTGGCCTGGCAGAACGCCCCGGAATGGATCCTCCCCGAGGAGCTGCGGGACGGGTACACCGCCATTCCCCGACGCGTCGACGGGAGGTTGCTGCCTGGGACCGATCACCAGTCGTGATGTCGACGCATGGAACCTCGTGCACCGCGAGCCCGAAGGGAACGACGTCAATGAAGACGAGACGCACACTCGCCACGGTGGCGATGCTCGCCGCCGCGGGCGGCCTGGTCGCCTGCTCCTCCGACGAAGGCGGCAGCGACGCGAGCAACTGCACAAACACCATCACCAAGCAGGACCTGCCGGTTGTCACGATGTGGGCCTGGTACCCGAACATGCAGCTGGTCGTGGACAACTTCAACAAGGCCAACGACGAGGTCCAGGTCTGCTGGACCAACGTCGGACAGGGCGGCGACCAGTACGACAAGTTCCAGACGGCCATCTCCGCGGGCACCGGCGCACCCGATGTCGTCATGGTCGAGATGGACCGGATCCCGACCTTTCAGATCCAGAACGCGCTCGTCGACATCAGCGGGTACGGCCTCGACGCGGTCCGAGCCAACTACGGCGAGGGGGCCTGGAAGGACGTCTCGGTCGGCGACGCGGTCTACGGCGTCCCGGTCGACGGCGGCCCGCTGGCGATGATCTACCGCAAGGACATCTTCGACAAGTACAACATCACCCCGCCCACGACCTGGGCCGAGTACGAGCAGGCCGCGCAGAAGGTGAAGGACGCCGGCGGGCCGCTCTTCGGCGACCTCGGCGCGAACGTCCCAGCGCTGATGATGGCGCTACAGATCCAGAAGGGCGCGGCCCCGTTCACCTACGACCCCGCACAGCCGGAATCGATAGGTGTACGCCTTAACGACCAGGCGTCGAAGGACGTCCTGGACTACTGGGCCGGACTCGTCCGCAAGGGCCTGGTCGGGACGCAGGACCAGTTCACCCCGGAGTACATCTCCGGGGTCATCAACGGCAACTACGCGACGTACATCTCCGCCGCCTGGGCACCCGGCTACCTCACCGGCGCGGGCGTCGGTCAGGGACAGGACACCGGCACGTTCGCGGTGGCGCCCCTGCCGCAGTGGGATCCGAACAACCCGGTCCAGGTGAACTGGGGCGGGTCGGCCTTCTCGGTCACCAGCCAGTCCAAGAAGCCGGACCTCGCGGCCAAGGCCGCCTACGGGCTCTACGCCGACCAGGAGTCGCTCACCGACGGCTGGACCAACCAGATCATCTTCCCGCTCAACCTGACGGCCCTCAACAATCCCGAGTTCGTCGATCTCAAGGTGGCGTTCTTCGACGGCCAGCAGGCGAACAAGGAGGTCTACGTCCCGGCCGCCAACGCCTACCAGGGCGTCGTCTACAGCCCCTTCGGCCAGTACTACTTCGATGCCATGACCAAGCAGATAAGCGAGATGAGCGCCGGCTCCGTCACCGGTTCGCAGGCTGCCGACCGACTCCAGGAGGACGTGACGAAGCACGCCACCGAGCAGGGCTTCACCGTCCGATGACCGACCGGGTGGGCCGCGCCGTCCTCCCCCGGCCGGCCCACCCTCGACCCCCAGCGGCCCACGTCCCGGAGCCCGACATGACATCGATCACCGAGAAACGCGCACCGCGCACCCACCATGAGAAGCGCAAGACCCGAGGCACGATCCAGCGCCGGGAGCACCTGACGGGGTGGCTCTTCGTCGGGCCGTTCGGGGTCGTCTTCCTGGCGTTTCTCATCGCCCCACTGGCGTACGCGCTCTATCTCAGCCTGTTCCAGAAGAAGCTCATCGGCGGCACCAGCTTCGTGTTGTTCGACAACTACGTGAAGGCGTTCACCGACCCGAGCTTCCTGTCCGGAGCGTGGTTCGTCATTCGCTTCGCGCTCGTCGCCATTCCGGTCCAGATCGCCATCGCGCTCGCCATGGCCCTCATCCTGGACGCGGTGACCTCCCTGTTCACCCGCTTCTCCCGCCTCATGATCTTCCTGCCCTACGCGATCCCCACGGTCATCGGGGCGGTGATGTGGGGGTTCCTGTACAGCAGGAGCTTCGGCCCGCTGACCGACGTCTTCGGGTTCTTCGGCGCCACCGCACCCGACTTTCTGAGCAGCAACCTGATCTTCTACGGCCTGCTCAACATCGTCACCTGGCAGTGGGCCGGCTACTACATGATCATCCTGTACGCCGCGCTCCAGGGAATCGATCCGACCCTCTACGAGGCCGCTCGGATGGACGGGGCCGGGCGATGGCAGGTCGCGCGGCGGATCAAGATCCCGCTGATCTCGCCCGCGCTGATCCTGATCCTGGTCTTCTCGCTCATCGGCACCCTGCAGTTCTTCAACGAACCGCAGATCCTGCGGTACCTCGCCGCCGGCACGATCGGGTCGGACTTCACCCCCAACATGTACGCGTACCAGCAGGCGTTTGGACTCGCCAACTTCAACTACGGGTCGGCGATCTCGTTCGCCCTCGGCGGACTCGTCTTCATCTGCGTCTACGCGTTCCTGTTCTTCACCCGCAAGCGGAGGAGCTTCCTCTGATGTCCCACCACAGCAGCGTCAGCGCAGGCCACCGCCGACCGCAGCGCCACCTTCCGCTGCAGATCCTCCTCGGCTTCCTGGTCATCTACTTTCTCGTGCCGTTCTGGTGGGTCATCGTCAACAGCTCCAAGGACGCGCCGGGCCTGTTCGGCGGCGGCAACACCCTCTGGTTCGCCGACCAGATCGACTACCTCGGCAACCTCAGACAGCTGTTCACCTACGACGGGGGCATCTACCTCCGGTGGATCCTGAACTCCACGTTGTACGCGCTCGCCGGCGGGATCGGGGCCACGGTCCTGGCGGTGATGGCCGGGTACGGGTTCGCCAAGTACCGGTTCGCCGCCCGGCGCTTCAGCTTCGCCGTCGTGCTCGGCGCGCTGATGGTGCCCGCCACCGCCCTGGTCATCCCGACCTTCATCATGTTCGCTCAGCTCGGCCTGACGAACACGGTCTGGGCCGTCATCCTGCCCTCGTTGCTCAATCCGTTCGGCGTCTACCTGATGCACGTCTACGCCCGCGACGCCGTACCCGACGAGATCCTGGACGCGGCGCGGGCCGACGGCGCGGGAGAAGTGCGCACCTTTCTCCAGATCGCCCTGCCGCTGATGCGCCCTGCGGTGGTCACCGTCCTGCTGCTGTCCGCCGTCGCGTCCTGGAACAACTACTTCCTGCCGCTGGCCATGCTCTCCGACAACCGACTCTTTCCGGTCACCGTCGGCCTCGGCCTCTGGCAGGGCGTCGCCTCCGCGAACAACGCGGGCGGCACCTCCCTGTGGAGCCTGATCATCCTGGGCTCACTCGTGTCGGTGGTGCCACTGATCATCGCGTTCTTCAGCCTCCAACGACACTGGCGCGGCGGCCTGTCCGTCGGGGGCCTCAGGTAGGTCACCCACCCCGCCATCTGATCAACCGCCCGCCCGTGGACCGCCGCGAACGCCGCGGCCAGACAGCCGACAGGAAGGTGTGCCGATGTCGATGACGAATCGACCGCTGCGCAGCGCGCAGTGGTTCGGTGCCGACGGCCGCAACGGTTTCATTCATCGGTCCTGGATGCGTAACCAGGGGTTCGCCGACGATGTCTTCGACGGCCGCCCGGTGATCGGCATCGCCACCACCTGGTCGGAACTGACACCGTGCAACGCCCACCTCAGGGAGCTGGCCGAGTCGGTGAAGCGGGGGGTGTGGGAGAGCGGCGGCCTGCCGCTGGAGTTCCCCGCGATGAGCCTCGGCGAGCCGCTCATGCGGCCCACGACCATGCTCTACCGCAATCTGCTGGCGATGGAGGCGGAGGAACTGATCCGGGCCAACCCGCTCGACGGCGTGGTCCTGCTCTCCGGCTGCGACAAGACCACCCCCGGCCTGCTGATGGGTGCGGCAAGCGTCGACCTCCCGACCCTGCTGATCACCGGCGGACCGATGCTCAACGGCAAGTTCCGCGGTCAGGACATCGGCTCGGGCACCGCCGTCTGGCGCTTCACCGAGGAACTGCGGGCCGGTCGGATGACCGTGGCCGACTGCGCGGAGGCCGAAGTCTGCATGTCCCGCAGCCGGGGTCACTGCATGACCATGGGCACCGCCTCCACGATGGCCTGCGTGACCGAGGCGTTGGGCGTGCAACTGCCCGGGGCCGCCGCGGTTCCGGCTGTCGACTCGCGCCGGTACGCCCTCGCGCACGCCGCCGGCCGCCGGATCGTGGCCATGGTCGAGCAGGACCAGCGCCTGTCCACGGTGCTCACCCGTCACGCGTTCGAGAACGCCATCCGGGTCAACGCGGCGATCGGTGGCTCCACGAACGCCGTCGTCCACCTGCTCGCGATCGCCGGCCGCGTCGGCGTACCCCTGTCGCTTGAGGATTTCGACACCCTCACCACCGACGTGCCCATGCTCGTCAACCTGATGCCGTCCGGGACGTACCTGATGGAGGACTTCGCCTACGCGGGTGGCGTCCCGGCGGTGATGACCGAAATCGCCCCGCTGCTGCACCTGGATCAGATCACGGTCAGCGGGAAGAGCGTGGCGGACAACATCGACGGCGTCCAGTGCTGGAACCGGCAGGTCATCGGCACCCTGGCCGAGCCCTTTCAGCCCGCCGGGTCGGGCACCGTCGTGCTGCGGGGCTCGCTCGCGCCTTCCGGGGCGGTACTGAAGGTCTCCGCCGCCTCGGCTCACCTGCTCACGCACACCGGGCCGGCGCTCGTCTTCGACCGGATCGAGGAGTACGCCGTCGCCGCCGACGACCCGGATCTCGACGTCACCCCCGACACCGTCATCGTGGTGCGTAACGCCGGGCCACGCGGCTACCCGGGCTTCCCCGAGGTCGGCAACGTGCCCATGCCACGACGGCTGCTCGCCGCCGGCATCACGGACATGGTGCGGATCTCCGACGCCCGGATGAGCGGCACCGGGTACGGCACCTGTGTCCTGCACGTGGCACCGGAGGCGTCGGTGGGCGGCCCTCTGGCGCTGGTCCGCACCGGCGACCTGGTCCACCTCGACGTCCCGGCGCGCCGCCTGGACCTCCTGGTCGACGAGGCGGAGCTCGCCGGACGCCGGTCCGCCTGGCAGCCGCCGAAGCCGGCGGCCGACCGGGGATGGGTACGGCTGTACAGCGAGCACGTCCAGCAGGCCGACAAGGGCGCGGACCTGGACTTCCTCGTCGGTGGCAGCGGCAGCGCGGTACCCCGTCACTCGCACTGACTCCGGCACGCGCAACTGGGTACATCTGTTGTCGCCGGAACGACAACAGATGTACCCAGTGGTTCTCGCGGCCCGGTCAGTCGGCGAGGGCCCCGGCGGCGCGGCCCTCGTGCAGGGTCAGATTGCGGCCGTCCGACGGGTCGAACAGGTGGATCTTCTCCAGGTTGAACCAGACCCGGCGGTCCTCGCCCTCGGTGACCGTCGACTCCGCCGACAGCCGGGTGACCAGGTTCGACCCGGCGCCGCTGAAGTCGGCCGCTCCCGCGTCGGCGGCCAGTTCCTCCAACTCGGCGGAGGTGGCCCGCTCACCCTCGACGCTGAGGTAGACGTACTTGTCCGAGCCCATCGACTCGACGATGTCCACCGGCGCGGTGAACTCCATGCCCCGACGTCGGGTCTCCTCGTCGACAAGTTCGGCGTCCTCGAAGTGTTCCGGCCGGATGCCGAGGATCAGGTCCCGGGAGGCGTCGGCGCCCTCCAACTCGCGGCGGATCCGGTCGCCGATCGGCACGTCACCAAGGGCGGTACGCAGCGTGCCGTCCTCGACCCTGGCGGTCAGGAAGTTCATCGACGGTGAGCCGATGAACCCGGCCACGAAGAGGTTGTTCGGGTTGTCGTACAGCTCCTGCGGCGGGCCTACCTGCTGCACCGCGCCACCCCGCATGATCACCACACGGTCGCCGAGGGTCATCGCCTCGGTCTGGTCGTGGGTGACGTAGACGGTGGTGGTGCCGAGCTGCTTCTGCAGCCGGGACACCACGGTACGCATCTGCACCCGCAGCTTCGCGTCCAGGTTGGACAACGGCTCGTCCATCAGGAACGCCTTGGGCTGCCGGACGATCGCCCGACCCATCGCCACCCGCTGCCGCTGCCCGCCGGAGAGGTTTGCCGGCTTGCGGTCCAGCAGCGGAGTCAGCTCCAGGACCTTGGCCGCCTCCTCCACCTTCTGCGTGATCGTTTCCTTGTCGAGCTTCGCCAGCCGAAGCGGGAACGCCATGTTCTCCCGGACGGTCATGTTCGGGTAGAGCGCGTACGACTGGAACACCATCGCGATGTCCCGGTCGCGGGGGGCCTTGTCGTTGACCCGCTGCCCGCCGATGCGCAGCTCACCGGAGCTGATGTCCTCCAGCCCGGCGATCATGTTCAGCGTGGTGGACTTGCCGCAGCCGGACGGGCCGACCAGGATGACGAACTCGCCGTCGGCGATCTCCAGGTCGACGTCCCGCACCGCCGTGGTGCCGTCCGGGAACTTCTTGCTCACCTTGTCGAGCACGATGTCAGCCACGAGTACTCACCTATCCCTTGACGGCGCCGGAGGTCAGGCCGGAGACGATGCGGCGCTGGAAGAACAGAACGAACAGGATGATCGGTACCGTGATCACCACGGCGGCGGCACAGATCGCGCCGGTCGGATCCTCGAACTGCGAGGCACCGGTGAAGAACGACAGCGCCACCGGCACCGTGCGCGAGCGCTCGGTGGAGGTCAGCGAGATGGCGAACAGGAAGTCGTTCCAGCAGAAGATGAAGACCAGGATGGCCGTGGTGAACAGTCCCGGCGCGGCCAGCGGGGCGATGACCCGTCGGAACGCCTGCCCCTGGGTGGCGCCGTCCATCTTCGCGGCCTTCTCCAGGTCCCACGGGATCTGCTTGAAGAACGCCGACAGCGTGTAGATCGCCAACGGCAGCGCGAAGGTGATGTACGGCAGGATCAGTCCCGGCCAGGTGTCGAAGATGCCCAGTTGCCGCTCGATCTCGAACAACGGCGAGACCAGCGACACCTGCGGGAACATCGCGATCAGCAGGGAGACGCCGATCAGCACCCGCTTGCCGGGGAAGTCCAGCCGCGAGATGGCGTACGCGGCCATCGCACCGAGCACCACGGCGATCGTGGTGGCGATCAAGGCGATGCCGATCGAGTTGATCAGCGCACGGACGAACTGGTCGGTGGCGAAGATCGTCCGATAGTTCTCGAGCGTCCACTCTCGCGGGATGAACTTGCCGTCGGTGAGCGTCGCCGGTGTCTTGAACGACAGCGACATGATCCACAGCACCGGGGTCAGCGCGAACACGACCACGGCGACGTCCAACAGTCCCCAGCGCACCTTGGCCCGGGTGGTGGTGTCAGCCATGTCAGCGCCTCTCCCCGTCGTCGCTGCCCGGGGCAGCGGTACCGAACAGCTTCACGAAGATGAACGCGATGATCGCCACGGTGATGAAGATCAGCACCGACATCGTCGAGCCGATGCCGAGGTTCAGACCCCGGATCAGGTTGTTGTAGGCGATCATCGACACCGACGAGGTGTCGTTGGCCCCCGACGTGAGCACGTAGATGTTGTCGAAGACCCGGAACGCGTCCAGGGTGCGGAACAGCAGCGCCACCAGGATGGCCGGCTTCATCACCGGCAGCATCACCTTGGTGAACCGCTGCCAGGCGGTCGCACCGTCGGTGGAGGCGGCCTTGAGCAGGTCCTCCGGCACCAGCGCCAGACCCGCCATCAGCAGCAGCGCCATGAACGGCGTGGTCTTCCAGATCTCCGCCAGCATGATGATCGCCAGCGAGCTGGCCCGCTCGGTGAGCGGCGCCCCGTCGGAGAACAGGTTGGCCAGGTACCCGGTGCCGGGCGTCCACGCGTACCGCCAGGAGAAGGCGGCCACGACCGTGACGATGCCGTACGGGATCAGCGCCGAGGTCCGCACGATCCCTCGCCCGATCAGCGTACGGTGCATGATCAACGCGAGGCCCATGCCGAGCACCAGCTCAACGGCCACGGTGACCACCGTGATCAGCATGGTCACCCCGAACGCCGTCCACCAGAACTCGTTGGTGAGCACCGTGACGTAGTTCTGCAACCCGACGAACTCGCGCTCGGCGGGAAAGCGCAGGTCGTACCGCTGCAACGACAGCCACACCGAGTACAGGATCGGATAGGCGGTCACCGCCAGCATGACCAGCGCGGCCGGGGCGCAGAGCAGCCAGCCCAGCTTGCGCTCGGCCCGCTTGTTCTCACTCAGTGGCACCTTGCCGCGCCGGTTGGCCCGCTGTGCGGGTACCGCGGCGTGCCGGCCGCCGCCGGTGTCGGTACCGTCGGCGGCCACGTCCGCGCCGGCCGGGGTGGAGTTGATGCTCACGGGAGGACTCCCCTCGACTCCAGGGCGGCGGCGACGGCCTCGCGCAGTTCGTCGGCGGTCGCCCGCGGGTCGATCGCCGCCGGCGGCGACAGGATCGCCGAGGTCACGGTGGAGATGCTCTGGTACGCCGGGGTCAGCGGTCGCACCGCCGGGTCCCGCAGCTGTTCGAGGATGGTCTCCTTCATCGGGTACGCCTCATCCATCTCCGGGTCGTCGTAAACGCTCTCGATGGTCGGCGGCACCCCGTCGTTGATCGCGGAGAACTTCTGGTTCTCCGCGTTGCGCAGGCACCTGGCCGCCTCGAAGGACTCCTCCGGGTGCTCCGAGTACCGGCTGACGGCGAGGTTGATCCCGCCGATGGTGACCCGGCCCGGGGTGTCCCCGTCGACGCCGGGCACCCGGGCCCAGGCGACCTGCTCGGCCAGCTCCGGGTTGGCCTCCTGCATCGCCGGATAGACGAACGGCCAGTTCACCTGGAACGCACCGTTGCCGTTCTGGAACTCCAGCCGCACCGGGTCCTCCATGGCGTTGCTGAACGACGGCGAGACCACCCCGGAGGTGGCGAAGTCGCGCAGCACCTCCAGCGCACGTACGGCGCCGTCGTCCACCACGGCCTCGGTGCCGTCCTCGTTGAGGATGTTGCCGCCCGCGCTGGCGACGAGGGTGTTGTAGAGCACCACGAGTCCCTCGTACTGGGCACCCATGGTGAGCACCTGGTGTGGCTGCCCCTGGTCGCGCAGGCGCTGCGCCATCGAGATCATCTCGTCCCAGGTGGTCGGCGGCTCGGGCACCAGGTCCTTGCGGTACCACAGCAGCTGGACGTTCGTGTTCTTCGGCGCGGCGTAGAGCTTGTCCTCGTACCGGGCGGTCTCCAGCGGGCCTTCGAGAGTGCCCTCCTCCACCTCGGCGCGGTCCTGCCCGGTCCATTCCAGGATCCAGTTCGCGCTGGCGAACTCCTGGGTCCAGGTCACGTCGAGACCGAGCACGTCCATGCCGTTGTCCTCGGCCGCGAGCCGTCGCACCATCTGCACCCGCTGCTCGTCGGCCTCCCGCGGCAGCACCCGGTTGACGATGCGGTACCGCCCGTCGGCCTCGGTGTTGCACCTGTCGACCACCTGCTGGAGGTTCTGCTCCGGCGGGTAGTACAGGTTGATCGTGGGCACCCCGCCGTCTCCGCCAGAGGCACACGCTGCCATCGGCGCCACCAAGGTCAGCGCCGCAGCCGTCGCCGCCATCCGTACGCGGGGTCGGCGCCGACCGCCGACCGGATCACTCCGCTCGCTCATGACCCTCCCCTCGTTCTCCGCCAACAGCCGGGGAGGTCTCCGTGCCCCGGCGCACGGCGAGACGGTCAGGGCGTTTGACCTGCGGCTTCGCACCCCTGCGTTTCGTGGCTGGAACACTGCCCGACCTGGGGAGCCGCGAAACCTGCCCGGACCGAGACGCGCTAAACACCGAGCCGTGTGGCTCACATCACTCCACCCGTGCATCGGAGCGAGTACTCGGCACTCCGACGGGCCGACGCTTGAACGGGCCGGCACCCCAACGGGCCGGCGCGGGCACCGGGCGGTCCAGGCTCAGGGCGCGCCGCTACATGTGGGTATGCAGTCCTGTCGAGCTGAGAGCGCGAACGGATCGCGTCCACCGGACCGCCCGCGAGGTCCGTCGGCGATAGCGCAGACGGCTCAGCTCGACAGGGTCTGCCTGAAGAGGTTGTCGCGGGACAGGCGTTGCCCGGAGTGCGCTCACCACGGCCGAGGCGGCGGGTTTCCGGAGGCGGATGTCGGTGCCAACCGGGATGATCGGCGGATGATCGCACGCTTCAAGGCCCTCTGCCTCGACGCCGCCGACGCGCACGCGCTCGGCGCGTTCTGGGCCCGGATTCTCGACGCGGAATTGATCGACACCGGTGACGGCGGTACGCGGGTCGACCCGCGCGCCGGCTCCAGCGCCGAGTCGATCTGGGTCGACCCGGTACCCGAACCGCGTACCGTCAAGACCCGCGTACATCTTGATCTGCGGTTGGCCGAGGCGAGCCCGGCGGCGCTGCTGGACGCTGGCGCACGGCTGGTCCGCGAGCCGGACTCGGAGGTCAGCTGGTGGGTGCTGGCCGACCCCGACGGCAACCTGTTCTGCGCGTTCGCCCCCGGCGAGAAGTCCCGTCCCCCGGGGCCGTTCGAACTGGTGGTGGACTCCGCCGACCCGGGCGCCCAGGCCACCTGGTGGGCCGGTGTCGTCGGCGGCGAGGTCGAGGTCAGCGACGAGGGCCACGCCTCGATCAGCGGTGCGGCTGGCTTTCCCTGGGACCACTGGGTCTTCGACCCCGTCCCGGAACGCAAGAGCGTCAAGAACCGGATGCACTGGGACGTCGACCTGACCGATCCCGAACCGACCGCACTGATCAGGGCCGGTGCCACCCTGCTGCGGGAACCGGACGACGCGGTGTCCTGGTGGATACTGGCTGACCCGGAGGGCAACGAGTTCTGCGCCTTCCCGCCACGGGACTGACCGGCCGGTGCTTCCGGGCGACCGTCAGGTGGACTAGCGTTCAACACGCTTCGCCGCCAACGCGTACGCCGTCGCCGTCGATACGCCACCGGCCGACCCCGACCCGCCCGATCGGTTGGTTCTCGCGGGAACAGCCCCTCACCGGCATACCGGTTGGGCAGGATCGTCCCCAACGAGGAGGTGCCGCCGTGGTGCAGGACACCCGCGCTCTCACCCTGACGTTCGAGGTGAGCGGCCTGCCACCGGTCAAGACCGAAGCGCTGTCCATCTTCGCCGCCGGGCATCGGCAGGCGACGAGGGTACGCGCCCTGTTGCAGGCCGCCTGCGCGGCCGCGCAGCAGACCGGCTGGACACCGCTGTCCGGCCCGATCGAGATCGACCTGACCCTGCGCTGCCCGCCCGGGCACCGCACCTCCGACGCCAGCACCCTGCTGGGCGGCGTGTGCGCGGTGCTCCAGGACAAGAAACGGGTTTCCAGCATCGGCCTGGCCCACCTCGGCGTGCTTGTCGACGTCGCCCTCTACGACGACGACAAGCAGATCCGCCGGCTGTCCTACCTGGAGCAGCCGGCCGAGGAATTCTCGTATCAGGTACGCGTCGCCGCCGTACCGGACCGGGTTTGACCGACGGCAGCGGTGGGGTACCGCAGCCGCCGACGAAGGGAGCGCCGATGTCGGAGCCACATGTCACGCTGGACCCCCGCGACCCGGTGCAGGAGAAGCTGCGCGGGCCGCTGGAGGAGCAGCTGACCTCTGCCCTTCAGGTGGCCGCGGACCGGGTGCGCGACAGCTACTCCGGTGAGCCGGTGGAGCAGGTCTGTCAGCGCCTGCTCGACGAGACCCGCGCCGGGTTGCACCCCGACATCGCCTCCGGGTTTCAACCCGACATGGACGAGTTCTGCCGGGTGGCGGTCGCCATCGTGCGCGGCGAGGTCACCTGATCGACGTCGCAGCGCCCGCTCTGCCCTGCCGACCAGGCCGGGGTCAGGACCGGACCCACACGTTCCGGTCCTGACCCCGTCCGGGCATGGACGGCGGGCCTGCCGCACGCCGGCACAGCGGGTCGGCCAGCCCCAGCACGGCGACCGGCCCGCCCGCACTCAGCTCCACGGTGCCCCACCGCCCGGACAATGACGCGCGGCCCACCCCGGCGAGCCGCGACGCCGCGGCCGAGGCTAGGCACTCCCACCCGCAGCGGACAAGCACACCCCGGTCCCGGCCCGAACTATTCCCAGCAACGTTCAATCCCGGCAGAGCGCCGTAACATCCCGCCCGCGTCCGACGCTGATCGCCGACGGACTGCCGGCGACCGAGTGGTGGCGTCGCTGCTAGCTGGCGTCGCTGTCGGGCGACGTCGCTGTCGGGGTGGCGTGGCCGCCGACGGTGGTGATCAGAAGTGGCGCAGCAGGTCCGGGAAGGCCGCCAGGTGCAGCACACCGACGTCCGCCGAATCCAGCTCGTCGTGCTCCAGCACCCAGGTGTTGGCGTTCGGGATGAACACCGCGTTCCAGCCGGCGGCCCGGGCGGGCAGGATGTCCGAGCGTGGCGAGTTGCCGATCATCCACGCGCGGGCGGGGTCCAGCCCGTGCTGCCCGGCCAGCCACCGGTACGTCTCGACGTTCTTCTCCGCGACGATGTGCGCTGCGGAGAAGTGGTGCAGCAACCCGCAGGCGTCCAGCTTGCGTTGCTGCTCCTCGCGCTCGCCCTTGGTCAGCAGCAGCAGCTCGTGCCGGCCGGCCAACTCGTCCAGCGCGTCGGCCACCCCCGGCATCAGCTCGACCTGGTGGGTCACCAGCGCCACCGCCAGCTCGTCGATCTCACGACGCTCCGCATCGGTGGCCGGACGCTCACGCAGCCGCTCCAGACATTCCCGCAGACTGCGCAGGAAGACCTTGCTGCCGTAGCCATGGGTGACAGCGTTGGCGCGCTCGATGTCGTCGAGCACGACCCGCAGCTGCGCCCGGTCGAGCGTGGGATGGTCCAACCACTCCAGGAAGTCGTCGATCACCCGCTCGAACACGACGTTGTTCTCCCAGAGGGTGTCGTCGGCGTCGAAGACCAGCACCCGGCCCGGCTCGATGGCTGCCTCACGCATCACCTCGCGGACTCTAGGCGAACGGCGTACGGCGCACGACCCGATAACCGGCGACCGCCCCTTGATCGTCTGCATTCCAGTGACTGTCGTACCGGCATGTCGGGTCACTGGAATGCAGACGACCGTCGGGTCAGGCCGGCTCGAAGACCACCCGGGAGCGGATCCGCCGGAAGCCGGTCCGCTCCAGTTCCGCCACCACCCCCACCCGGTGCGCGTCCACGTCGGCGACCACCTCGTACGCCCCGCCAGCGGCCAGCGTCGCGACCGCGTCGGCCAACAGCTCGCCCAGCACCGACTCGTCCAGCAGGCCGAGGTAGGCGATCATCGGGAAACAGGCGTCGGCCGTCGGCCCCGCCAGGCCCACCGGTTCGTCACCGTCGAGCGCGACGCGCCAGTTTCCGATCGGCGTACCGGTCAACCAGGCCAGCGGATCGCGAGCCAGGTCCACCCCGGCGACCACCCGGGCGGTCTCGGCACCGGTCAGCACCACCGGCTCGACGACCCGGGCCACCAGGGCGTCGACCTCCGCAGCGTCGGCGGCGGGACGGAACGAGAACCGGCCGGACGGTGCCGGCAACGGTCCACCCGCCCAACTGAACCTGAGCCGCTCCCCCCGCTCGACAAGTCCCGCGAGTCGGGCCGCCGCCATGGACGCCTCGGCGACGGCCCGCACCTCGGGTTGCCGACGCCAGTACGCCGGCAGGGCCGCGTGGTACGCCTTCGGGCCGCCGAGCGCCTCGTGCGCGGCGCGCAGCAACGCGGCACCGACCTGCGGCGCCGTAGCGACCGACCCTGCGCCACCGACCGGCCCTCCGGCGCTTGCGGCTTCAGCGGAGTGTGCGAGGTCCAACTCGAACCGTTCCAGCCATGGTTCACCGACGGACCCGGGCAGCAGCAGCCACGCGGCGCGGCCCACCACCCGGTCGCCGTGCAGCGCGATGAAGGTGTGCTCCGGCCGGTAGCCACCGCCGGCGATCCCGTCGGCGTAGCTGATCTGCCGCAGTTGCGGCAGCGGGTCGGGCATCGAGTCGAACAGTTTCTCCTCGCCCGCGACGAGCGGGCGGATGACCAGATCGGACATGGCAGATCCTCCGGGACAGCGACGCCCCGGGTCAGATCCGCGTGGACGCCGGGCCGCGGACGGGGCGCAGAACATCGGACATTGTTCTGACCTCCTCTCCACTCGAACGGCGTGTCAGCGAACCTACGCCCCCACCCCACCCCCCGCAACCACCCCACCCACCCCAGCCGGTTGATCAAGAAGTTTGCGTCGTCCCGGGCCGCGAAATCCGACGCAAACTTCTTGATCACCGGGACGAGGGGTGGGGGCGGAAGAGGTTTTTGCTGAGCAGGTGTTCGCGGTGGTCCTGGGTGTCGGGGCGCAGGCGGCCGCCGCGGGTGAGCATCACCATGCCGTGCAGCAGACTCCAGCCCAGCTCGGCGAGGATGTCGGCGTCCCGGCCGGCGGCCAGTGGCGTCAGCGCGGTACGCAGCTCACCGAAGGTGGCCGCGACCGTCTCGGGAACCTGCTCCGCCCCGAGGGTCAGCTCCGGCGTGTGGGCGAACATCGCGTCATAGACCTCGGGATTGGCGTACGCGAAATCCAGATAGGCCGCCATCACCGCCGGCCAGACCTCCGCCGGGCGGTCGACCGCCGTACGCGCATCGGTGAGTGCGGCGGCGAGGTCGGCGAACCCCCGCACCGCGACGGCGGCGACCACCGCGTCCCGGTCGGCGAAGCGCTGGTAGAGGGCACCGAGGTCGACGTCGGCGCGTTCGGCGAGCCGGCGGGTGGTCACCGCGGCCAGCCCCTCCGCCTCGGCCAGCTGCCAGGCGGTGGTGACGATGGCGTCGCCGTCCCGCCCGGTGCCTGGTTCGTCTGTTCCGGACACGTCGCTGATGCTAGCCCTGCGTCACGCAGGGTCATTGTGTCGCGACGGATTGGCGACTGAAGGCGGGTCAGTGCTCAGCTGAGCCGACCACCGTCGAGTGGTACCGCCCCCAGATGGTGGCCCGCTCCTCGTCGCTGGACGCGGTGTGCAGGGCCGCGACCAGTTGGTCCACCTCCGGCGACATGATCGCGACGATGTCGGCACCCTCCGGGTCGACGGTGGCGAAGGTGTGGGTGGTACCGGCCGGGATCACCACGTGTTCGCCCGGTTCCAGAATTCGTCGTTCGACGCCGACGAGGACCTCCAGACGACCCCGCAGGACCACGAAGCCCTCGGTGGACCTGTGGTGCTGATGCGGCGGAGCCTGATCACCGGGGTAGTGGTCCAGGTTCCACCTCCGCACCACGAAATCACCCATGACGGTGACCATACCCAAACCGAGGGTCACTGTGGACCGACCCGATGCGCGGCCGGGGCCGAGCAGCGCCGCCCCGGTCAGCGGCGCAGGGTGAGGATGAGGTCGGCGACCAGGGCGGTCCAGCCCGTCTGGTGCCAGGCGCCCAGGCCGGCACCGTTGTCACCGTGGAAGTACTCCGGGAACGCGATCAGGTCGCGCCAGTCCGGGTGGGTCTGGAACAACTGCGCCGCGCCGTAGATCGGCCGGCGACCCCAGCCGTCGCGGGTGAACAACGCGATCAGCCGGGCCGACAGGTCGTCGGCGATCTCGTCGAGGGTCTTCTTCACCCCGGAACGGGTCGGATACTCCACCTGGAGGTCGTCGCCGAAGAACGCGGCGTAGTCCCGCAACGCGCTGATCAACAGGAAGTTGGTGGGCATCCAGATCGGCCCGCGCCAGTTGGAGTTGCCGCCGAACAGGCCGCTTGTCGACTCGGCCGGCTCGTAGCCGACGCAGAACTCCTGCCCGCCGAGCGTCACCGCGAACGGCTTGTCCAGGTGGGCGCGGGACAGCGTCCGCAGCCCGTACTCGGAGAGGAACTCGTCGGTGTCCAGCATCCGGGCGAGCAGCCGCACCACCTGTTCCGGCCCGCACATGGACAACAACCGCTGCTGCCGCCCGTCCGGGCCGAGCCGCCGCGCGCCCACCACCGAGGCGTACTCGGGCCGGTTGGTCAGGAACCAGCGCAGCCGGGCACCCAGCTCGGGCAACCGGTGCAGGGTCCGTGCGGTCAGTCGGGTCACCGCGGCCAGCGGCAGCAGACCCACCACCGAGCGCACCTTCAACGGCACCTTCGTACCGTCGGCCAACCGCAGCACGTCGTAGAAGAACGCGTCCTCGTCGTCCCACAACCCCTGGTCGTACGCCGCCGCCGCGATGTAGGCGAAGTGTTCGAAGAACTTCGTCGCGGTGTCCACCCAGGTGCGGTCGTGCTCGGCCAGCACGATGGCGATGTCCAGCAGGTTGAGCGCGTACATCGCCATCCAGCCGGTGCCGTCGGACTGCTCCAGCACCCCGGCCACCGGCAACGCCGCCGACCTGTCGAACGGGCCCACGTTGTCCAGCCCGAGGAACCCGCCCTCGAAGACATTGTTGCCGCCGGTGTCCTTGCGGTTGACCCACCAGGTGAAGTTCATCAGCAGCTTGTGCATCATCCGGGCCAGGAAGTCGTGGTCCCGGCTGCCGTCGATCTCGAACACCTTCAACGCCGCCCAGGCGTGCACCGGCGGGTTGACGTCACCGAAGGCCCACTCGTACGCCGGGATCTGCCCATTGGGGTGCAGGTACCACTCACGCAGCAGGAGCAGCAGTTGCTCCTTGGCGAAGCCAGGGTCGACCCGGGCGATGCTCACGCAGTGGAAGGCCAGGTCCCAGGCGGCGTACCACGGGTATTCCCACGGATCCGGCATGGAGATCACGTCGAAGCTGGTCATGTGCCACCAGTGGCTGTTGCGCCCGTGCCGGCGACCGGCCGGCGGGGTCGATCCGGGATCGCCCTCCAGCCACCGTTTGACGTCGAAGTGGTAGAACTGCTTGCCCCACATCAACCCGGCGATGGCCTGCCGGGCGATCAACGCCTCGTCGGCGCTGGCCTGGGCCGGGATGACCGCGTTGAAGAACCGGTTCGCCTCGGCACGACGGGCCCACACCACCGCGTCGAAACCGTCACCCAGCTCGGCCGGCGGCGGCTCGCCGTCACCCGGCGGCGGGGCCGTGCGGGTCAGCCGCAGCCGGATCCGCCGCTGCTCACCGGCCGGCACGTCCAGCACGTAGTGCAGCGCCCCCTTGGTGCCCTCCCGATCCGGGTTCACCGTCTCCGCACCGTCGACCACATGGTCGTTGATGCCGTCCTTCGGGTACGGGGTACGACCCGGCAGTCCCCACAGCCGCTCGGCGTTCGTGTCGTTGTCGCAGAGCAGCGGCGTCGGGTCGCCGTCACCTTCGAGCATGATCTGGCCGAGCACCCAGTGCTCGCCGACGAGCCGCCGCCCGGACCCGACGATCCGGGGCACCCGGTCACCGCCGGGCAGCCCCCACGCCCAGGTGTTGCGGAACCACAGGTGCGGCAGCACGTGCAGCCGGTCGGCCTCCTCGCCACGGTTGGCCACGGTCACCACGATGCACATGTCGGTCGGTCCGGCCTTGGCGTAGTCGACGGTCACCGCCCAGTACCTGTCGTCGTCGAAGATGCCGGTGTCGACAAGCTCGTACTCGGTGTCGTCCCGGCCACGCAGGCCGTTGACCGCGACCAGCTCGTCGTAGGGGAAGGCGGCCTGCGGGTAGTGGTAGCGCCACCGCATCCAGGAGTGGGTGGGCGTGGAGTCCTCGTACCACCAGTACTCCTTGGCGTCCTCGCCGTGGTTGCCGCCGTCGCCACCGAGACCGAACATCCGCTCCTTGATGATCGGATCGCGCCCGTTCCACAACGCGAGAGCGAAACAGAACGTCTGTCGGTCGTCACACACGCCCGCCATGCCGTCCTCGGACCACCGGTAGGCTCGGGACCGCGCATGGTCGTGGGGAAAGTAGTCCCAGGCCGTGCCGTGCTCGCTGTAATCCTCCCGTACCGTCCCCCACGCCCGCTCGGACAGATAGGGGCCCCATGCGCGCCAGTCCTGCTCCCCGGCATCGGCCTGGGCGAGCCGGATCCGCTCGACGTCGGGGGCCGGGGCGGAGGGCGAACCGTCACTGATCACCTGAACATCTTCGACGCCGCCGGGGTACTTCACCACAGCGGCCATTGTCGTCGTGTCGTGTTACACCTCGCCGCGGTGGAGGAAAGTTGATCGAGATTCGCTACGGTTCGCAGGTCTGTGGCGAGCTGACCAGTGCCGCCAGCCGCGAGTGGCTGGTGCCCGACGGCCTGGGCGGATACGCCATGGGCACCGTCGCCGGTCTGCGCACCCGCCGCTACCACGGGCTGCTGGTGATCCCGGGAGAAACCCCGGCTTCCCGCAAGGTGGGACTGGTCAGCCTCGATCCGGCGGTGCTGTTGCCCTCCCGCGCCCGGGTGCGCCTCGGCGCGCACGAGTGGGCCTCCGGTGACGTGGACCCGCGCGGCTTCGAGCTGCTGGAACGCTTCGACCTGACCGACGGGCTGCCGCGCTGGCGGTGGCGCGTCGGCGACGTGGTGATCGAGCGGGAGCTGGCCATGCTGCCCGGCCGCTCCTGCGTGGCGGTGGTGCACCGGCTGATCAGCGGTGGTCCGGTCGAGCTGGAGCTGGCCGCCGCCTGCACCTGGCGGGACGCCCATGGCGAGCGGCGCGGCGACGGGCCGCCACTGCGGATGGACCCGGTCGACGGCGGCGCGGTGATCGAGGGGGCGTACCGGCTGTCCGGGCCCGGCTGGTCGCCGCAGGGTCACTGGTGGCGGGGCGGGTACCACCGCGAGGAGGCGGCGCGGGGCCTGCACCCGGAGGAGGACCTGTGGTACGCGGGTCAGTTCCGCGACACCCTGCGCCGCCCCGGCGACACGCTGTCGGTGCTGGCCTGGGCCACGAACCTGGAGCAGGAACCGCCGCCAGGCCCGCAGGTGGTGGCGGCGGCGCGGCAACGCAACCGGCAGGTGGTCGCGGCAGCCAGGCCGGCCGACGCGGTCGAGGCGACCCTGGCGCTCGCCGCCGACGCGTTCGTCGTACGGACCGCCACCGGGCCGGACGTGGTGGCCGGCTATCCGTGGTTCGGTGCCTGGTCGCGGGACACGATGATCTCCTACGAGGGGCTTTTCCTGCGTACCGGTCGGGCCGACCTGGGCCGTGACCTGCTGCGCTCGTACGCGGCGACGCTGTCGGAGGGGATGCTGGCCAACACCGCCGACACCGGGCGGGTCGAGTACAACACCGTCGACGGCACGTTGTGGTTCCTGCACGCGGTCAGCCGGCACGTCACGGTCACCGGCGACACCGATCTCGGCGACGAACTGCTGCCGGCGCTGCGCGCGGTGATCGACGCCCACGTGGCCGGCACCCGGTACGGCATCGCCGTCGACCCGGCCGACGGGCTGCTCGCCTGCGGTGCCCCCGGTGCCGCGCTGACCTGGATGGACGCCCGGGTGTACGGGGTGCCGGTCACGCCCCGGCACGGCAAGCCGGTCGAGGTCAACGCGCTGTGGGTAAACGGGGTGGCCGGGGTCGCGGAACTGGCTGAACTGGCCGGACAGGACACCGACGGGCTGCACCGGCTGCACGAGCGGGCGGTCAAGGCGTTCCGGGACCGCTTCCCCACCCCGGCCGGCTGGTTGCACGATGTGGTCGACGCGCCGGCACCGGCGTACCCGCTCGGTGGGGCGGCCTTCCACGACGACGATCTGCTGCGCCCCAACCAGCTGTTGGCCTGGTCGTTGCCGTTCGCGCCGATGGAGCCGGATCCGCAGACGCTGGGCCAGCTCGGCGGCGGGCTGCTCACCCCGCTCGGCCCGCGCAGCCTCTCCCCCGACTGTCCCGGGTTCCTGGGCCGGCACCGGGGTGGGCCGGCCGAGCGGGACACCGCGTACCACCAGGGCACGGTCTGGCCGTGGCTGATCGGCCCGTACGCCGACGCGAGCCGGCGGGCGGGCCTGCCGGTGGACGACCTGTTCACCGGCCTGGAGGCGCACCTGGGCGAGTACGGCCTCGGTTCGGTGAGCGAGACCGCCGACGGTACGGCCCCGCACACCGCCACCGGTTGCCCCTTCCAGGCGTGGTCGGTCGCGGAGCTGCTGCGCGTCCGCCGGTAGCGCTTTACACCCCCGCAACGGTTACGTCTCCGCTGGTTATCCAGCTGCGACCAGGATTGGTCCCGATCCGGCCGTAACGCGAACGCCGCCCGTCAGGGGGCTTCCGACGGGTGCGCGGAGACAACTCAAAGGGGGCGCGTATGTCACCGAACGCCAACGTGATCGACATCAACCCCGCACGCTCGCAGCGGGTGCTGATGCTGTCCTGGGAGTACCCACCCGTCCTGGTCGGCGGTCTCGGCCGGCACGTGCACGCGCTGTCGGTGGCCCTGGCCGCCGCCGGACACGAGGTCACAGTCGTCACCCGCCACACCGACGGCGCACCCCTGGAGGAATACGTCGACGGCGTCCGCATCATCCGCGCCGCCGAAGACCCGGTCACCTTCCCCCTGGCCACCAGCTCCCTCCTGGCCTGGACCATGGCGTTCAACCACACCCTCACCCGCGCCGCCCTGCACGCCACCACCACCGGCAGCTACGACGTCATCCACGCCCACGACTGGCTCGTCGCCCACACCGCCATCACCCTGCGCGACCACCTCGACCTCCCGCTGGTCACCACCATCCACGCCACCGAAGCCGGCCGGCACCAGGGCTGGCTCCCCGAGGAGATGAACCGCACCATCCATGGCGTCGAACACTGGCTCAGCAACGCCTCGACCCGGGTCGTCGCCTGCTCCGGCTACATGCGCGATCAGGTCACCACGCTGTTCGACACGCCCAGGCACCGCGTCGACGTGGTACCCAACGGCGTCGACGACCGGGCCTGGCGGGCCCGGCCCCGCGCGGTCGCCTCGGCCCGCGCCCGCTTCGCCGGGGACGGGCCGCTTGTCGGGTACGCCGGCCGGCTGGTCTACGAGAAGGGCGTGCAGCACCTGGTCGACGCCGTGCCGAAGCTGCGCGCGCGGCATCCCGGGCTGCGGGTGCTGATCGCCGGGGACGGCCCCTTCCGGGGCGAGTTGGAGGACCGGACCCGTCGGCTCGGGCTCGCCGGCACCGTGCGCTTCACCGGTTTCCTGGACAACACCCAGCTACCGGCGGTGCTCGGCGCCACCGACGCGACTGTCGTGCCGAGCCTCTACGAACCCTTCGGCATGGTGGCGTTGGAGGCCGCCGCGGCCGGGGCGCCGCTCGCGGTGGCCCGCACCGGTGGGCTGGCCGAGATCGTCGAACCGGGCGTCACCGGCGTGACCTTCCCGCACAGCGACCCGTCGGCGCTGGCCGGTGCCGTGGGCCAACTGCTCGGCGACGAGGTCTTCGCCCGCCGGGTCGCCCGGCAGGCACGCAGCATGGTCGGCCGGCGCTACGGCTGGGCGACCATCGCCGCCCGCACCGCCGACACGTACACCGCGGCCCGCCGCGAGCACGTTGCGCCGCAGTCCCGGCGCGCCGCCGCCGAGATGCCCGCGCGTCGGCAGACGATAGCCATCCCGGACGGCAATCTCCTCGCCGTGGGAGGGGCCGCCTCCTGAGTGGACTCGTCGGATAGGTGATCCCCGATCCGCTGGCTAGGGTGTACGCCGGACGGCGGCGGATGGGGGAGACGTGCGAGCGGTGATCGCCGGCCGGTACCGGCTGCTCGATCTGGTCGGGCGCGGCGGGATGGGTACGGTCTGGCGGGCCGAGGACGAGCTGCTGCACCGCCAGGTGGCGATCAAGCAGGTGGTGCTGCCGGCCTGGCTCGGCGGCGACGAGTTGGACCAGGTGCGCGCCCGCACGCTGCGTGAGGCGCGGACCGCCGCCCGGCTCAGCCACCCCAACGTGGTCCGCGTCTACGACGTGGTCTCCGAGGCTGACGCGCCCTGGATCGTCATGGAGTACGTGCCCTCGCGCACCCTCCAGGATCTCCTTGACGCCGACGGCCCGCTGCCGCCGCGCCGGGCCGCTCGGATCGGTCTGGCGCTGCTGGACGCGCTACGGGCGGCGCACGACGCCGGGGTGCTGCACCGCGACGTCAAGCCGGCGAACGTCCTCGTCGCCGACGACGGTCGGGTGCTGTTGACCGACTTCGGGCTGGCCGTCTTCGACGGCGGCGATCAGACGATGACCGGGCCCGGCACCATCCTGGGCTCACCGCAGTACGTCGCACCGGAGCGAGCCGGCGAGGGCGTGTCCAGTGAACCGGCCGACCTCTGGTCCCTCGGTGCCACGCTGCACGCCGCCGTCGAGGGTCGCGCCCCGTACGCCCGCAGCACCGCCATGGCGACGCTGAGCGCGCTGGCCTCCGCAGCGCCGGACCCGGCCCCGCACGCCGGGCCGCTGTCGGCGGTGCTGGCCGGCCTGCTGCGCCGCGACCCCGCGCACCGCACCGACCATGCCGAGACGCGCCGTCGGCTGCTGGCCGCGGCCGGGCCCGATCCGGCCGACACGCCAGACCGCGCGGGTGAGGACACCGCTCCCCTTCCCACGACCGGATCGTCTCACGCCGGCACCGCCCCACCGGTCCGGGCCGCACCCGTCCCGGCGAACACCCCGGCCGCACCGCGCAGCGAGCCGACCCGGTCGTACGGTGGAGACGACCCGACCCAGACCGGCGGAGGCGACCCGGCCCACACCGGCGGGGACGACCCGACCCACACCGGCGAAGGCGACCCTGCCCACACCGGCGGGGACGACCCGACTCACACCGGCGGAGGCGACCCGGCTCAGGCCGGCGGGCCGCCGATACGCACTCCGCCTGCCGGCACCCGTCGCACCAGTCCCGGGGCCGAGCAGCGCCGGGGCGCGGTGGCCCGGCCGTGGGCGCTGGCGGCGGTAGCCGTGCTGGTCGCGATGG
Organism: Micromonospora sp. NPDC049891; assembly: GCF_040660295.1. Lineage (NCBI taxonomy): Bacteria > Bacillati > Actinomycetota > Actinomycetes > Micromonosporales > Micromonosporaceae > Micromonospora > Micromonospora sp. NPDC049891. The sequence goes on along the minus strand of NZ_JBFAML010000004.1, from coordinate 131,961 downwards.
CGGCCGGGATCGGCACCGCACTGACGGTGGTGGGCACCGGCGCGGACCAACCCGGTCCGGCGACGCAGAGCCCGCCGTCGTACGACGTGGGCGCGCCGGGGCCCGGCGGCCCGTTCCCGCGCGACGGTCGACGTCCGCCCGGCCCGCCGCCCGGCGGTCTCGTCCCCCCGCCGCTGCCCTGTGTACGCCCGTGGGTCGACGGTGCCTCGCTGCGCACCGCCCCACCCCGTCCGAGCGACCAGTTCCGGCCGCCCGCCGGTTGGGTGTGGCACGCCGACACCGGCGGCTTCCGGGTGGCGTTGCCCGCCGACTGGCGGCACTCCCGCGACGACGACGTGGCCTGCTTCCAGGACCCGGCCACCGGTCGCGCGTTCACCGTCGCGGACAGCGCCGACGCCGGCACCGAGCCGATCAGCCGATTCAAGGCGGTACGGGACCGGGAACTGGCCGAAGGCACCCTGCCCGGCTACCAGGAGTTCCGCCTCGGCCGCGTCGGCGACGCCACCGAGTGGGAGTTCGGGTGGCTGACACCGCACGGTGACCGGCTGCGTGCCACCCAGATCGTGCCGGACGGTGCGACGCCGGGCCGCTCCTGGACGCTGGGCTGGATCACGCACGAACAGGACTGGGCGGCCGCGGCGAGCGAACTGGCGACCGTCCGGCTCAGCTTCCGACCGTAGGCCGCGTTGAGACATGCCCTGGCAGACGGCCTCGCGGGACGCAGTTAGTCTCGGACCGTGGAACCGGAGCGGCACGACGACACCGACCAGCTGCGAGTCTCCGACCGGGAACGGGAGGAGATCGTCGAGCTGCTCGGCAAGGCAACGGCCGAGGGCCGGCTGACCCTCGACGAGTACTCCGAGCGGGCCGGCGTCGCCCACGCCGCACAGACCCGCGGCGAACTGGCCCGGGTGACCCGGGACCTGCCCGACGCGACGGCCAGCCCCACAGCCGGCGCGCTCGCCCCCGCGCCGGAGAAGCTGCTGGCCATCTTCGGCAACGAGGTACGCAAGGGCGCGTGGCCGGCGCCGGAGCGCATCGAGGCCCGGGCGATCTTCGGTGACTGCCGGATCGAGCTGCACGAGGCGCGGCTGCCCGGGCGGGTGACCCGGATCGACGCGGAGGCGATCTTCGGCGACGTCACGATCGTCGTGGCGGAGGGCACCGATGTGCGGCTCACCGGCAGCGCGGTCTTCGGTAGCAAGCAGTCCAAGCTGAGCGGCCCCGTCGCGGCGGGCGCACCGGTGATCGAGGTGCACTGCCGTGCGATCTTCGGGGACGTGACCGTCCGCGCGCCCCGCAAACGCTGGTGGTGACCCAGCCCACCGACAGCCACGCGCACGTCGGGCGGGCCCGCCGTCCCATGGCCGACAGATCGTGCCGGCCGACCGCCACGCGCTGCCATACTGCCTGGTGGTCGGCCCGGTCCGCCGACCGGCTCCAATCATCGTCCGAAGTGGACGCTGCGGGTGGTCCCCCTGCGGCGTCGCGGCGAACTACAGTGGCGTAGTTTTGGCGCTCAAGATCCCTGGGGAGGGCGAGCCGAGATGATGGGACCGTCGCACGCGCTGTCTGGCGCGGCGGTATGGCTGAGCGGGTCCTGGGCGCTACAGCACTTCTACGACTACGAGCAGTCGCCGTTGGCGTTGGCCGTCGGCACCGCCGTCTGCGCCGGAGGGGCCCTGCTGCCCGATCTCGACCTGTCCGGCAAGGTCACCCGCAATCAGGGTGGCGCGACGGTGGCCCGTACCTTCGGCGTCTTCTCACTGTTCATCGCCGAGGTGGTGGAGAAGATCTCGCTGGGCGTCTACTACGCCACGAAGCTCAGCCGCGATCCGAAGCGCAGCAACGGTCACCGGACGCTCACCCACACCATCCCGTTCACCGTGCTGGTCGGCTGGGGCACCACCACGCTCTGCGCCCGGTACGGCAAGTGGGCGGTCATCGGCATCCTGTTCTTCATGATCGGTCTCGCCCTGCGCGGCCTGTTCGACGAGTGGGCCGAACGGGCGGGCTGGCTCATCGTCACCCTGGTCTCCGCCGGTGCCGCCGTGTTCACCGCCGCGAACCTCCCCGGCGACCGGGGCTATCCGATGATCGGGCTGGCCGTCGGCGTGGGCTGTTTCGTGCACATCATCGGTGACATGATCACCCGGTCCGGCGTACCGATCCTCTGGCCGATTCCGATCAAACGCCGGATGTGGACACCGATCAGCCTGCCCGACAGGATCGCGCTGCGGGCCGGCGGCAAGACCGAGATCGTCGTGGTCCGCACCGCACTGACAATCGTGTCGGTGCTGGCCACGCTCGGACTCGTCGCTCCCTCGGTGCTACAGAAGTTCAACCTCGACCTGTGAGCGTCGAAGCCGTCGACCCGGCGATCGTGGCCGCCGACGAGGCCGTGCCACGGTTCTGGCAGCAGCTCGACCTGCCCGGCCTGGCCGACGTGCACGTGCACTTCCTGCCACCGAGGCTGCGCCGTCGAGTGTGGGACTACTTCGACTCCGCCGGTCCGCTTGTGGGGTTGGAGTGGCCGATCCGGTACCGGTGGAGCGACGAGGAACGCGTCGATCATCTCCGCCGGCTGGGGGTACGGGCGTTCAGCGCGCTCGCGTACGCCCACCGGCCCGGCATGGCCGAGCAGTTGAACGAGTGGACGCTGGACTTCGCGCGCGACACCGCCGGATGCCTGCCCTCGGCCACCTTCTTCCCCGAGCCGACGGCGCCGCGCTACGTTGCCGAGGCGATCGACGCCGGTGCCCGGGTTTTCAAGGTGCACCTCCAGGTGGGTGGTTTCGCGCCCACCGACCCGGCGTTGGAACAGGCGTGGGGGCTGCTCACCGAGGCCGGCGTGCCGGTGGTCGTGCATGCCGGGCACGCGCCGGTGGGCACCGCCCACACCGGGCCGGACCCGTTCGCCGCGCTGCTCGCCCGGCACCCGCGGTTGCCGGCGATCGTCGCCCACATGGGCGCACCGGACTATCCCGCATTCCTGGATCTCGCCGAGCGTCACGAGCGGGTGCGGCTGGACACCACAATGGCGTTCACCCCGTTCTTCGACCAGTTCGTGCCCTTCCCGGCCGAGGAGTTGCCGCGCCTGCGTGAGCTGGGGCTGGCCGGCAAGGTGCTGCTGGGCAGCGACTTCCCGAACATCCCCTACCCGTACGCCGACCAGTTGACCGGCCTGGCAAGGCTCGATCTCGGCGACGACTGGCTGCGGACGGTCTGCTGGCAGGCCGCCGCCGACCTGTTCGACCTGCCCGCACGCTGACCGAGCGGGATCCGACCTCAGTTCGTCACTGCCTATTGACGTGGTCGTAACACCTGACCTACCTTCTGTCGAACCGCTTAGTCGAAGCGCTTCGACAGCGCCGGGGCATACCGCGAGGAGGTGCCGGATGGCCACCATGCAGGACGTCGCGCGGCGCGCCCAGGTCTCGGTCAGCACCGTGTCGTACGTGCTCACCGGCGCCCGTCCGATCTCTCAGGCGACCCGGGACAAGGTCCTCGCCGCCATGGCCGAGCTGGACTACCAACCCAACGCCCTGGCACGGGGACTGGCCAGCCGGCGCAGCCGGATCCTCGGACTACTGCTGCCGATGGACGAGCGCGGCATCGGCGCCACCGAGACCGCCTTCGTCACCGGGGCGACCGCCGCCGCCGGGACCGCCGGCTACCACCTGGTGCTCTCCCCGATCGGCGTCGGCGACCTCGACGAGCTGCGCCGGCTGGCCAGCCAGCGGATCCTCGACGGTGCCCTGCTGATGGAGGTGCAGCTGCACGACCCCCGGGTGGACGTGCTGCGCGAGGCGGGCGTACCCACGGTGCTGATCGGACGCACCGAGGACCCGGCCGGCCTGTCGTACGTCGACATCGACTTCGACCGGACCGTGCGCGAGGCCGTCGACCACCTGGTCGGCCTGGGCCACCACCGCATCGTCTACGTCAACCACTCGGCCGACACCATCGCCGAGGGTTACGGTCCGGCGCTGCGGACCCGTGACTCGTTCACCGCCGCGATGACCGAGCACGGTCTGACACCGCTGATGATCCCCGCCGAGGACAGCGCCGCCAGCGGTCGAGCCGCGCTGGCCACCGCACTACGACAGGCCCCCGACCTCACCGCCGTACTGGCGATGAACGAGAGCGCCGTCTTCGGGCTGCTCGGCGAGCTGTCCACCCGAGGGCTGACGGTACCCGGCGACGTCTCCGTCGTCTCGATGGTCACCTCACCGCAGGTCGCCGAGCTGGCCACCCCCGCGCTGACCGCGATGACCTCGCCCGGCTCGGCGCTGGGCCGCATCGCGGTGCAGACGCTGCTGCGGCACGTGGAGACCGGCGACGGTGAGATCCACCAGGAGCTGCTGCCGTGCGTGCTGGAGGTCCGCGGTTCCAGCGGCCCGCCACGTACGGCAGGCGACATCCCGGACGACCAGGGGCCCTCGGGCCCCGAGTAAAGCAGCCCGTCGTCGCGCTGCCACGCGACGACGGGCTTGACGGAGTACCGGCTCGATACTCATCAGGGAGACTAGCAATGCGACGATTCCGCAGAGTAGCCGTGGTGGCCATGGTGGCCGCGCTCACGGCGACCGGCCTGGCCGCCTGCGGCGGCGACGGCGACGACAGTGGTGACGCGAACGTCCTCAAGCTCTGGCACTACGAGAGTGCGAACAGCGCGATGGGGATCGCCTGGGACCGGGCCATCGAGATCTTCAAGGAAGAGCACGAGGGCGTCGAGGTGCGCTTCGAGCGCAAGGCGTTCGAGCAGATCCAGCAGAACGCCGGCATGATCATCAACTCGTCCGAGGGCCCGGACATCATGGAGTACAACAAGGGCAACGCCACCTCCGGGCTGCTCTCCTCGCAGGGCCTGCTCACCGACCTGACCGAGGAGGCGACCAAGCGCGGCTGGGACAAGGCGCTGAGCCCCAGCCTTCAGACCACCGCGCGGTACGACAACGGCGTGATGGGCTCCGGCAACTGGTACGGCGTGCCCAACTACGGCGAATACGTGATGGTCTACTACAACAAGGAACTCTTCGCCGAGCACGGCGTCGAGGTCCCGACGACTTTTGCCGACTTCACCGCGGCGATGGACACCTTCGTCGCCAAGGGCGTGACCCCGCTGGGCATGTCCGGTGCCGAGTACCCGGCCGGCCAGCTCTTCTACCAGCTCGCCCTTTCCCGCGCAGACCGGGCCTTCGTCGACAACTACCAGCTCTACGCCAACCCGGTGGACTTCACGGCCGACCCGGTCAGGTACGGCGCGGAGACCTTCGCCGAGTGGGTCGGCAAGGGTTACGTCGCCAAGGACTCGGCCAGCCTGAAGGCCGAGGACATGGGCACCGCCTTCATCTCCGGCAAGGCGCCGATGATCGTGTCGGGTAGCTGGTGGTACGGCCGGTTCAAGAGCGAGATCAAGTTCGACTGGGACAGCTTCCTCTTTCCCGGCAACACCATGCACGCCGGGTCGTCGGGCAACCTCTGGGTGGTCCCGGAGACGAGCAAGGCAAAGAACCTGGCGTACGACTTCATCGACATCACCCTGCGTCCGGAGATCCAGGCGCTGATCGGCAACAACGGTGGCGTACCGGTCTCCGGTGACCCGGCGTCGATAAGCGACGAGAAGGACCGCAGGTTGATCGAGAACTTCAACACCATCAGTTCCCAGGACGGCCTGGCGTTCTACCCGGACTGGCCGGTCCCCGGCTACTACGACGTACTGGTCTCCGGTTTCCAGAGCCTGATCAACCAGTCCAGGACCCCCGACCAGGTCCTCGACGCGATCGCCAAGCCGTACCAGGACGGCGTCGCGGAGATCAAGCGCGACTGAGCGGCGGCCGGGGCGGGTGTCGACCCGCGTGACCGGGTCACCGGTGCGCGCCCGCCCCGGCGCGGAAGGACCTCCCATGGCTCTGCCCGACACCGCCGCCCCGCCCCGGGCGAGCGCGTCACCATCGACCCCGACCGCCAAGGGCCCCCGACGGCCCGGCCGCTCCTCCGCCGCGTACTGGCTCTACCTGCTGCCCGGCGCGGTGCTCTTCCTACTCGTCATCGGCGTCCCGCTCGTCTACACCGGCTACCTGTCGCTCACCAGGTGGTCCGGGGTCGGCGACCCCACCTTCATCGGTTTGGACAACTACCGCAACCTGCTCACCGACGACGTCTTCTGGACCTCGTTCAAGAACACCGTCGCGATGATCGTGGCGATGGTGGTGGTGCCCACCCTGGTCGGGCTGCTGCTCGCCGCGGTGCTCTTCGACACCATCGGCCGTAAGTTCCGGCCCCGCACCGCCGCCGCGCTACGGGCCGCCTTCTACCTGCCGCAGGTGCTCCCGGTCGTGGTGGCCGGCATCGTCTGGGGCTGGATCCTCCGCCCCGACGGCGCCCTCAACGGGCTGCTCGACGCGGTCGGGCTCGGCTCGCTGGCGCATGACTGGCTGGGCGATCCGAACACCGCGCTGCCCGCCGTGATGGCCGTGATGATCTGGGTGCAGCTCGGCTATCCGGTGGTGGTGTTCATGGCCGCCCTGGAACGGGTGAATCCGGAACTGTACGAGGCGGCCGAGATCGACGGGGCCGGCTGGTTCCGGCGGTTCCGGGCCATCACCCTGCCGCAGATCCGGCCGGAAACGTTCGTGGTCGGACTCACCTGCACCATCGCCGCGATGAAGGTCTTCGGCCCGATCTTCGCGCTGACCCGGGGCGGCCCGGAGAACGCCACGAACGTGCCCTCCTACTTCGCCTACTTCACCTTCTTCAAGCGGTTGCAGGTCGGCTACGGCTCGGCGATCTCGATGGTGTTGACGCTGATCATCGTCGTGGTGGCGGTGCTGTTCATCAGGGCGCAGAACCGTGCCGAGCGACGGGACGGAGTGCTCTGATGGCGATCACCCTCACCACCCGACCCCCGGTCGCCCGACGCGCGGGCGACAGGCACCGTCGCGGCGTCGGGCGCTGGATCGTGCTCGTCGCGGTCGGCGTCGCGGCGCTGGCCATGCTGGTGCCGTTCGCGTTCATGCTGCTCAACGCCTTCAAGTCACCTGGCGACTATTCGACGAACGGCCCGTTGAGCTGGCCGAGCGAGTTCTACACCACCGGCCTGCGCACCTACTGGGAGCAGGTCGACTTCCCGGTGAAGCTGTGGAACTCGGTGCTCATCTCCGGCTCGGTGGCGGTCCTCGCGGTCGTCGTGTCCCTGCTCAGCGCGTACGCCCTGGGCATCGGCCGGGTCCGCGGCCGGCTCTGGATCATCGGTCTCTTCCTGCTGGCCAACATGCTGCCACAGGAGGCGCTGATCTACCCGCTCTACCACTTCGCCAAGCAGGCTGGGCTCTACAACACCCGCCTGGCGGTCATCATCATCTTCACCGTCATCCAGGCCGCCTTCGGCACCTACCTGCTCGCCTCGGTACTCGGCACCTTCCCCCGCACCCTGCTGGAGGCGGCCGCGCTCGACGGGGCCGGCCGGTGGCGGATCCTGTGGCGGGTGGTGCTGCCCAACATCCGGCCCACCATCTCGGTGCTGCTCGTCTTCTTCTTCATCTGGACCTGGAACGAGTTCCTCATCCCGCTGGTCATGCTCATCGACAACCAGACGCAGACCGTCCCGGTCGCGCTGGCCTCGTTGCAGGGCGACCGGCTGATGGACGCCCCCACCACAAACGCCGGGGCGCTCATCAGCCTCCTTCCGGCGATCCTGTTCTTCCTCATCTTTCAGCGCACCCTCTCGCGCGGCATCACGGCAGGAGCCGACAAGTGAAGTTCACCGACGGGTACTGGCAACTGCGTCCCGGGGTCACCGTGCTGCGCCCCGGCACGGTGGAGTCGGTGGAGCCGGACGAACGCTCCTTCACCGTCTTCGCACCGATCGGACGCATCACCGGGCGCGGCGACACCCTCAACCGGCCGGTGATCACCGTACGGTTCTTCTCCCCCGCGCCCGGCGTGGTCGGGGTGACCATCGGCCACCACACCGGCGGCTTGCCCAAGCAACCCCGGTTCACCCTGGCCGAGAACACCGCACATCCCGTACAGGTGGAGATCACCGGGCTCAGCGCGCGGTTGACCACCGGCGAGCTGACCGTCCGGGTCGCGCTGACCGGGCCGTGGCGGGTGGACTTCCTGCGCGGCGACCGGCTGGTCACCTCGTCCACCGAGCGCAGCATCGGCGCGGTCACCGACGGCGAGGGCAACAAGTACGTGCACGAGCGGCTGGCGTTGGGCGTCGGCGAGACCATCTACGGGCTGGGCGAGCGCTTCGGCGCGTACGTCAAGAACGGCCAGACCGTCGACATCTGGAACGCCGACGGCGGCACCGCCAGCGAGCAGGCGTACAAGAACGTGCCGTTCTATCTCAGCAGCGCCGGCTACGGGGTCTTCGTGGACCACCCGGAGCACGTGTCGTTCGAGGTCGGCTCCGAGGTGGTGTCGCAGACCCAGTTCAGCGTGCCCGGGCAGTCGCTGACGTACCACCTGATCGACGGACCCACCCCGAAAGACGTGCTGCGGCGGTACACCGCGCTCACCGGCCGGCCGGCGCGGGTGCCGGCCTGGTCGTACGGGCTGTGGTTGTCCACCTCGTTCACCACCTCCTACGACGAGAAGACGGTCACCGAGTTCATCGACGGGATGGCCGAACGGGACCTGCCGCTGTCGGTGTTCCACTTCGACTGCTTCTGGATGCGGCAGTTCCACTGGGTCGACTTCATCTGGGACCCGGCGACCTTCCCCGACCCGGAGGGGATGCTGCGCCGGCTGCACGAGCGTGGCCTGAAGGTGTGCGTCTGGATCAACCCGTACATCGCCCAGCGGTCGTACCTGTTCGAGGAGGGCCGGCAGGCCGGCTACCTGGTCCGCAACCCGGACGGTTCGGTCTGGCAGTGGGACAAGTGGCAGGCCGGCATGGCGCTCGTCGACTTCACCAACCCGGACGCGGTCGACTGGTTCGCCGGCAAACTCAAGGTGCTGCTGGACATGGGCGTCGACTGCTTCAAGACCGACTTCGGCGAGCGCATCCCCACCGACGTACTCTGGCACGACGGTTCGGACCCACAGCGGATGCACAACTACTACGCGTACCTGTACAACAAGACCGTCTTCGAGCTGCTGGCGGCCGAACGCGGGGAGGGCGAGGCGGTCGTCTTCGCCCGCTCGGCGACCGCCGGCGGTCAGCAGTTCCCGGTGCACTGGGGCGGCGACTGCGAGTCGACATTCGTGGCGATGGCCGAGTCGCTGCGCGGCGGGCTGTCGCTGGCCGCCTCCGGGTTCGGCTACTGGAGCCACGACATCGGCGGCTTCGAGGGCACCCCCGACCCGGCGGTGTTCAAACGCTGGATCGCCTTCGGTCTGCTCTCCTCGCACTCGCGGCTGCACGGCTCCGGCTCGTACCGGGTGCCGTGGGCGTACGACGACGAGGCGGTCGACGTGCTGCGCCATTTCACCCGGCTCAAACTGAGCCTGATGCCGTACCTGGCGGCGGCGGCCGAGGAGGCCCACCGCGAGGGCGTACCGGTGATGCGGCCGATGATCCTGGAGTTCCCTGACGATCCGACCGCCGCCTACCTCGACCGGCAGTACATGCTCGGTCCGGACCTGCTTGTCGCACCGGTGATGAGCGCCGACGGCCAGGTGACCTACTACGTACCCGCCGGCACCTGGACCCACCTGCTCAGCGGTGCCCAGGTCACCGGACCCGGCTGGATGACCGAGAAGCACGACTTCGACAGCGTTCCCGTGCTCGCCCGGCCCGGGTCGGTCATCCCGGTCGGCTCGGTCACCGACCGACCCGACTACGCCTGGGCCGACGGAGTCCGGCTGCGCCTGTTCGCCCCGGTGGCGGGGCAGCGGACCCGGGTACGGGTGCCGGCGCCCGACGGTGGGCCGGCGACCGAGTTCGAAGTGTCCTACCAGGACGGAACGGCCAGCGCCGAGCTGGTGGCGGGGGCGTCGTCCGGGTACGCGTGCGAGGTGACGGAGGTGGCGAGGTGACCGATGTGGTCTTTCCCGACGGTTTCGTGTGGGGTTCGGCGACGGCGGCGTACCAGATCGAGGGCGCGGTCCGGGAGGACGGACGAGGGCCGTCGATCTGGGACACCTACAGTCACACCCCGGGCCGCACCCTGAACGGAGACACCGGGGACGTGGCCGCCGACCACTACCATCGTTGGGCCGACGACCTCGACCAGCTCGCCGCGCTCGGGCTCGGGGCGTACCGGTTCTCCATCGCCTGGCCCCGGGTGCAGCCCGGCGGCTCGGGCGCACTCAACCAGGCCGGGGTGGACTTCTACTCCCGTCTGGTGGACCGGCTGCTCGACCTCGGCATCCGGCCGGTGGCGACGCTGTACCACTGGGACCTGCCGCAGGAACTGGAGGACGCCGGCGGCTGGCCGGCCCGGGACACCGCCGCACGCTTCGCCGACTACGCCACGAAGATCGTCGGCGCGCTCGGCGACCGGGTGCACACCTGGACCACCTTCAACGAGCCGTGGTGCTCGGCCTATCTCGGGTACGCCTCCGGGGTGCACGCGCCGGGGCGGACCGAGCCGGCCGCGGCGCTGGCCGCCGTACACCATCTGAACCTGGCACACGGCCTGGCCGGCCGGGTGATCCGCGACCTGGCACCGGCGGCGCAGCTGTCGGTCACGCTGAACCTGCACGTCATCCGACCGGCCTCGGATTCGGCCGCCGACGCCGACGCGGCACGGCGGATCGACGCCCTGGCCAACCGGGCGTTCCTCGGCCCGATGCTCGACGGGGTGTACCCGGCGGACCTGCTCGCCGACACCGCCGCCGTCACCGACTGGTCGTTCGTCCGCGACGGCGACGAGCGCACCGCCGCGGTGCCGTTGGACGTGCTCGGCGTCAACTACTACTCGACCACGCTGGTCCGTGCCTGGGACGGTGTGTCGCCCAAGTCGCACTCCGACGGTCACGGCCGCTCGGCGCACTCGGCCTGGGTCGGCTCGGAAACTGTCGAGTTCCTGCCCCAGCCCGGCCCGCACACGGCGATGGGCTGGAACATCGAGCCGGCCGGGCTGACCGAGCTGCTGCGGCGCCTGCACCGCGAGTATCCCGACCTACCGCTGATGATCACCGAGAACGGCGCCGCCTTCGACGACGTCGTGTCGCCGGACGGCGCGATCCACGACGACCGCCGGATCGACTACCTCCACCGGCACATCGCCGCCACGCACGAGGCGATGGCCGCTGGCGCCGACGTCCGCGGCTACTTCGTCTGGTCCCTGCTGGACAACTTCGAGTGGGCCTACGGCTACGACCGCCGCTTCGGCATCATCCGCGTCGACTACGACACCCAACAGCGCACCTGGAAAGACTCCGCCCACTGGTACCGCCACCTGACCACCACCAACCGCCTCCCCTAACCCGCTCCCCACCCCGCCCCACCCTGCCCTGCCCTGCCCTCGTTGATCATGAGGTTGGCGGCACCAGCTGATCTTCAAACTGCCGTTAACCTCATGATCAACGGGGCAGGGCGGGGGGTTAGACGGGTACGCGTTGTTCGGGGACGGTCAGGCCGTAGAGGGCCATGAGTTCGGGGGTGTCGACGCGACTGCCGTCGGCCACCGTGTCGCAGGCGATGTCGACGATCTGGTCCTTGTGCGCCAGCAGGTACGGGCGGGCGCCGACGTCGGCACTGGCCAGGGTGGCGATGCCCGGCCAGTGCCGACGGCCGAAGAGCATCGGGTAGCCGCGCAGGCCGTTGTAGGTGGCGCAGACCAGCACGTCGGGGAAGGGCAGCGCGGCGACCCGGCTCACCGCCGCGGCGGTGAGCCCCGGCATGTCCACCGGCACCACCACCGCTGCCTCGACCCGGTCGTCGTCAATGCCGGCGAGGCCGGCCCGGATGGACGAACCGACGCCGGTGCCCCAGGCACGGTTGACCACCACCGTGGCGCGACTCAGGTCGGCGGTCTCGCGGACCTGGTCGGCCGCGGCGCCCAGGACGACCACGATCTGCCCGCAGCCCGCCTCCGTCAGCGTGTCGATCATCTGGTCGACAAGTGGCTTGCCGCCCTGGTGCAGCAGGGCCTCCGGCCCGCCGATGCGGCGGCCGCCCCCCGCAGCGATGATCATTCCTGCGATCCGGTTCAGAGCTGCGCTCCCTCCAGCGTGGGAGCGGTCGGGGCCGCGTGACCCCGACCCTCCCGTCCTACGCACACCGTTTGCAACGACAGCGGCCGGAGGAGAGTGGCGGGGCATTTGGTGTAAATTGGGTATCTATCAGGCTCGCACCGACAGCGACTCCCAGCGCACACCCGGGTAGTCGTCCTGCTCAGCCAGGAACCCGTCGAACTCGTCAAGGGTCAGCGCGCCCGGAATCGGGTACCGCGCCGGGATCTCACGCAGCGCCTCGTCGTAGCGGGCGAAGATGGACATCTCATAGGGATAGGTGTCCAGGTCCCGGCCGACGTACCGGCCGCGACGGCGGGCCCGCGCGGTGACCGCCCGCCAGTCGTCGGCCGACGGCGCGCCCACCGCCTCCACCCCGTGCTGGAACAGCGCCAGGTCGATCTCGTCGAACGGCTCCCGGTCGTCCAGGTACTGCTGCACGTCACGCAGCGACGGTTCCATGTTGAACGTCATCCAGAACGGCACCGTGCCGGTGCGCAGCGTCCACCACGGCGCCAGCACGATGAACGACTCCACGAACAGCCGGTTGGCCGGGATCCGCCGCCGTCGGTACCACCACCGGTACAGGTCGGCCACCATCGGCGAGGGTTTGGCCGGGGTGTCGAAGACCAGCCGCCGCACCTGGTAGCCGTGCTCGCGGGCGAACCGCTCGATGTCCTCGCCGAGGGCCGGGGCGAACCCCCACTCAGCCTCGGGGCTGAGGCTGTCCGGCTCCGGACCGTGCCAGCGGCGCACCGGCGAGTCGTACCGCTCGAGGTACTCGGCGACCCGCTCACCGCCGGCGTGGAACTCCTGCTCGGTGGCGCCGCCCACGGCCCCGTGCTGGAACACGTGCCGGCTGCCGAGGCTGGTGGTACGCCACCGACGCCGGCAGTCGGAGATGACGATGGTCCCACCCGGCTCCAACGTCGAACGCAGGAACCGCTCGTACGCCGGCCCGAGCACCTGCCGCTTGTACCGGAAGTACGTCAACGCCCGCACCATCAACCGGTCCTGGTTGGCGTCGTGCATGTGATGCAGCTGGATGTCGGGGTTCGCCGCCAGCAGCGCGCGGCCGGGCCGCATTCCCTTGCGCATCGCGGTCGTCGGGTCGTCCGGATGCACCCACTGCCGGACCGGGATGAAGAAGGTCTGCGGCAACCAGGGCATCCCCAGCGCCGCGCACAGGTGCACCAGGGCACCGCACGACGAGCCGATCAGCACCGCCGGGTAGGAGCGCTGAGGATACTCGCTCACCACCCACTCGTTGACGTCCTCCACGTCGATGCCGCGCATCCGCCGGGGACTCACCGCCTCGGTCATGCCCGAGCCGATGAAGGCCAACTCGCGCAACCGGCGGGGCAGTACGTCGGTGAGCTTCACCAACGGCCTGAGCGCCGTCGGCTGCCCCAGCGCGGGGAACGGCTCCCCGCGCAGGTATCTGGCGGTGGCCATCAGCATCGCCGACGCCGAGTCGAAGCTGGCCAGGAAGTTCGGCTCATTTCCCACGGGTCACTCCCCCGCCCGCCGTCGGCGCTCGATCCGGTCCAGGAACCCCAGCACCACGCGGGACAGCTCCACCGGGTTGTCGTGGCTCATCGCGTGCACCACACCGGGAAGGGTGACCAGATCGCCGCCGCAACGGGCGCGCAGGTCCCGGGCCCAGCCGTCGGAGACGAGCGGATCGCGGGTGCCCCGGCAGACCAGCACCGGCACCCGCAGCCGGCCGACGGTCTCTTCCGGACGCTCCGACAATGCCGACGAGAAGGTACGCAGCACCCGGCCGATCCCGGCCCGCCGGTAGTCGCCGGCCTGGATCGCCCGCAGTCGCAGGGACTGCGTGGCCTGCTCCACCTGCCACCGCCACAGTTGGCTGCGCCACCGCCGACGCGCGGGCTCGACGATCGGGCTGGCCAGCACCACCGCGTGGACCGCCGCCGGGACACGCAGCGCCACGTCGAGGACGACCTGGCTGCCCATGGAGACGCCGACCAGCACCGCCGGACCCGAGGTGCTGGCCCGCAACCACGCGGCCAACGCCTCACCCAGCTCGGGGATCGTCGGTACCGGTCTCGGCTTGTCGCTGCGACCGCAGCCGGGCAGGTCCGGGGCGAACACTAGACCGCCGGTGGCCAGCCGCCGGGCCGTCGGTGCCACCATGCGGGCGGCCACCCCGAGGCCGTGGACCAGCACGATCGGCGGGCGGACCGAGCGGGTGCCCCACCGCAGGCCCCGGATCCGCCAGGACGCGGACCCGTGGACGTCGGTCCGGGACCGCCAGGCCGCAGGAGCGGGCACCGCCACGGTGTGCTCCTCGGGCCCGGGCAGCTCGACGCCCGGCGGCAGGGGACGCAGGTCATGCGCCAGGTCGCGGACCTCGCCGGGGCGGGTCAGCGCCGTCATCGGGCGTACCGGCCCACGATCGGCTGCCCCGCGACACCGGCTCGCGCCGTCGCGATCACGGCCGCGACGCCGAGCAGCAGGCCGGTGACGAGCAGCGCGCGCGACAAGCGTGACCGGCGGCGCGACCCGGCACGCCACCCGTCGTCGACCCGGGCACCGAAGTCCGGCGGTTCGAAGAGGTTCCCCTCGCTGGGGGCGGTCGGCTGGTCGGCGAAATGCTGCCGGCTCAACACCCGCGCACCGGCCCGTTCCACCATCCCGGGGACGATCCGGGCGGCCAGGACGCCGAACCGGCTCGCACCACCGACCGGCACCTCCCGGCGGGGATGGTCGGCGCAGCGGAGCACCTGGGCGGCCACCCGGTCGGCGGAGACCGGACGCCCCGGCGGCACCACCTTACGGCCGGTCCAGTTCGCCGCCACCCGGAACAGCGGGGTGTCCACCGGGCCCGGCAGGACGGTGCAGACCACGATCCCCTTCACGTCCAGCGACTCCTGGCGTACGCAGTCGCTCAGCGCGCGAATGCCGTGCTTGCTGGCCGCGTACGCGCTCTGCTGCGGGAAACCGGTGTGCCCGAGCACCGAGGAGACGTTGATCAGGGTGCCGCCGCCCTGCTCACGGAACCACGGCAGCACCGCTCGGGTCCCGTGGTACACGCCGAACAGATTCGTCTCGACCACCCGGTGCCACAGCCGTGCCGGCACCTCCTCGGTGCGCCCGTACATGTTGACTCCGGCGTTGTTGACCCAGACGTCGACGCGTCCGAACCGCGCCACCGTCTCCGCGGCCACCCGGTCCATCGCCTCGGCGTCGGTGACGTCGGCCGGTGCCACCAGCACGTCGGCCCCGCGTCCCCGGCACTCGGTGGCCAGTTCCTCAAGCGCGTCGGCGCGGCGGGCGGTCACCACAAGTGCCCCGCCGGCCTCGGCGAAGCGCAGGGCGCAGGCCCGCCCGATGCCGCTCGACGCACCGGTCACCACCACGACCCGATCCCGCCTGCCCATACCGCCCCCCGTTGTTATGAGCCTTATCCTATGTTTTGCTGGCATTTGGCGGCCCCGCTTTTGCCGCCTGCCGTCCCGCATCCGTCGCCCCGGTCGCCGCCTGCCGTCGTCAGCTCAGTCGAAACGGCTGGCGGCGGGGACGCCGAACGGCAACGCGAGCGGTCGTCCCCAGTCCCGCCACGGCGGGCAGCCCAACGGCGGTTCACCGTCGAGGAACCGGTTCACCTCCCGGTAGAAAGCCGGCCGGTCGGGCAGGTACGGATGCGCCACCCGCAGCGGGCAGACGTTACGTTCGACAGGCAACCGCCATCCGTCCGGCATCAGCGGCAGGTCGGTGGTGGAGGTGAGACTCACCGCCCGGGTCTCCGCCGGCAGTTGCCGGTCGAACAGGCGAGCGACGTTGTTCGCCTCGGCCAGCAGTTCGCGGGCCGCCGGGGCGTCCGACTCGAACTCGAAATCCACCGCGTCGGCCACGGGCACCAGCAGCCGGAGCAGGTCGCCGGCCACCCGGCCCCGCTCGTTGCGGCCCGGTGGCGGATAACCGACGATGCTCTCCGGGAACGGGCCGACCAGCACCAGGACGTCCACCTCGGGCGCCAGGTCGCGGGTCACCGCCGCCCAGGCCACCCAGGCACCGTGTGAATGGCCCATCACCACCAGCGGACGCGGCAACTGCCGGACCTGCTCGGCGAAAACTTCCACCTGCTCGTCGAAGGGACGCTGGGTGTCCGCCGGCCCGTAGGGTGCACCCGTGTCGATCGGGCACAGCGCCCGGCCGCGCGGCTGCCCGTCGCCCGGCCCGGCGTAGGAGAAGTAGAAGGTCCGGTCGCAGTCGTAGCCCAACTGGTCGGTGCGGCTGCTGAACATGGTGCCGCGCCCGGACGCGGAGTTGATGCCGGACATCAGCAGGATCGACCCGGCCCGAGGCTGCGCCGGCTCCCCCGGTTCGACCGGCCGGGTCGCGACGAACACCGTCGCCGCGACCAGCACCAGCGCCAGCACCCCGGCCAGCCGCCACATCGCTCGACGCGGCGCCGGCCGACTCAGCACCCGGATCGTCGCCGCGGTGGCCAACGCGGAGGCGGGCACCAGCCACACCGCCACGGCGGGCGCCGCGGTGGCCAGCGCCCCGACCACGGCGACGGCCACCGCGTACCCCAGCATCGCCGGGGCCCGGAAGCCGGCACGGGCCGTACCCGCCAGCACCCCACGGAACCGGTCACCGCCCTGCCAGGGCACCGGGCCGGCCAGCATGACCAGCACCGCCACCACGGTCAGCGCCGGCCAGAACAGCCGGGAGTAGAGCAGCGCCGCAGCCGCGTACACGGCCTCGGCGGCGACAAGCAGCAGCGGAAGCGCGACCAGGTAGAAGATCAACGCGAAGCGCACCCGGGCCCGGGTGAACCCGCCCAGCATCAGCACCAGGACGCAGACCCGCAGGGTCAACACGACGGCCAGGCCCACCAGAAACAGCGGCCAGGAGGGAGCCCAGGTGAGCAGCAGACGCAGGTCGCCGTAGAGGTCCAGCGGAGGCAGCCCGACCAGGTGCACCACGCCGGGCCACCGCGGCAGCACACCGAGCCCGGCGGAGGCGGTGACCAGCACCGCCACCACGGCCAGCGGCCACAGCCGCACCGGCCGGGCGTCCGGGGGCGTCAACCAGCCGGCGAGGCGATGCCGTACGGCCGAGGTGGTCATCATGCGTCCGATGCTTACCGAAGGGCCGCGGCAATACCGCCAGAACCCGATACCACCGGCGGGCTCTGCGGCTGGACGCTGGTCGCGAGAAGGAGGTGGCTGACAAATCGCCAGAACCATGATCTGTCTGGCCGATCGCCAATAGCATCCGAGTTACCTGGAGACACTCTCGAACGTGGAGGTCCGCCATTGAGCGACTCAGCGGCGCCCCGGCCCTCCCGCAACGTGGTGCTGGTACACGGCGCGTATGCGGACGGGTCGTCCTGGTCTGACGTGATCCCCATCCTCCAGCGAGCCGGACTGCGGGTCACCGCTGTGCAGAACCCGCTTACCTCACTGGCCGACGATGCCGCCGCTACCCGCCGCGCCCTGGACCGACAGGACGGGCCCACCGTACTCGTGGGCCACTCCTGGGCCGGCACGGTGATCAGCGAGGCGGGTGACCACCCGAACGTGTCGGCCCTGGTCTATGTCGCTGCCCGCGCACCCGATGCGGGAGAGGACTTCACCGCCCTCGCCGCCCGGTTCCCCACCCCGCCCGCCAACGCCGGGCTGGTGCATTCGGACGGCTACGCCCAGCTCAGCGAGCAGGCATTCCTTGAGGATTTCGCCGGAGGGGTCGACCAGGTCCGAGCGCGGGCTCTCTACGCCGTACAGGGACCGATCTCCGGTGAGCTGTTCAGCGCCCGCACGAGCACGGCCGCCTGGCGCGACAAACCCTGCTACTACTCGATCTCCACCCAGGACCGGACCAGCGCACCGGAGCTCGAACGATTCCTCGCCGAGCGGATGGGAGCGACCACGATCGAGGTGGAGTCCTCGCACCTGGCCATGGTCACCCACCCGGAGGCGATCGCCGATCTCATTCTGATGGCCACTCGCGACACCCAGGGCCCACGGCCCACCGGCCCCAGGTAGTCACCTGCGCCCGGCGCCACACCTGCGGCACCTCGGTGGCGAGGTGTGCACCGAGGTGTGCCACCCCCACCTGGTAGAGGCATGGTGGCAGCGCGAGCTGACCGCGAGACGGCCACCGGCCGGTCAACAGGAGACCCTCGGGTGTCCGCTCACCTGCTCGGGTCTGCCTCGCCGAGCACCAGTTCGCCGGCCCTCACCCGGTCGACCGGCCGGATCGCGCCCTGCGTGTCCCGCAACCGGCCGCCGCCGCGGCGGTTGCCGACGGCGATGACCTCGGCGAGCATCGACAGCGCCGTTTCGGCGAGGGAAGCCGCGCCGAGGTCCAGCCCCGCCGGGCCGGCGAGCCGGTCGAGGCCCGGAGTGCCGGCCATCCGGGCCAGCCTCCGCGCGTGCGTGGCGCGGCTGCCCAGGGCACCGACGTAGCCGGCCGGTCCGGCCAGCGCGGCACGCAACGCCCGGTCGTCGATGCGTGGGTCGTGGGTCAGCACCAGCACCGCGTCTCGCGGGCCGAGATGACCCGCCGCCAGCCACTCGTCCGGCCAGACGCAGATCACGTCGTCGGCGTCCGGCACCCGTTCCCGTTGGGCGTAGGCCGGTCGTGGATCGACCACGACGACCCGGCGTCCCATCGGAACCGCCAGGGCGGCCAGCGCGGCGGCCAGGTCGGTGGCGCCGACCACCAGCAGCAGTGGACCGGGGATCAACTCTTCGACGAAGTGGTCGTCGCCGTCCGGCAGCCCGTGCCGATCCGCCGCCGCCGACCAACGGAACGGCTCCCGGAGCTCGACGCTGAGCGCGAGTGGACGGCGGGTGGCGAGCGCCGCGCCGATGGCCGCGTACACCGGGCCGGCCGGCACGGGGCAGAGCAGTACGCCCAGCTCACCGGAGCAGGCCGGGGCGGATTCCCAGGGCATCAGGTCGGCACCGGGGCTGACCGAGGTGAGTCGGGCGTGGGCTCCGTCGATGAGCGCACGGGCCTCGTCCAGCAGGGTCGCCTCCACGCAGCCGCCGGAGACCGACCCGGTCCAACCGCCGTCGGAGGCAACGGCCATGGTGGCGCCGAGCGGGCGCGAGCCCGGGCCGGATCGTCGCACCAGTCGGGCCAGCACCACGCGCTGACCGGCGCCGTGGCGCTGCTGGACGAACGGCCACACCTCCGCCAACACGTCGACGCCCTTCAGCCGGCAATCCTTGCGCCCATTTTTACCGCTTCTTACAGCTTTGATGATGAAAGATCCCTTTAATGGGATGGCGTGGCCGACACGCCACGACCGCCCCGGGGAGGCTGAAGATGGAAACCGAGGTCACCCTTCGGGTGGACGGCGTCGACCACCGACTCGCCGTCGACACCCGCACCACACTGCTCGACGCGCTACGTGAACGGCTTGGCAACACCAGCCCCAAGAAGGGGTGCGACCACGGGCAGTGCGGTGCGTGCACGGTGCTGCTCGACGGGCAGCGCGCCAACAGCTGTCTCGCCCTCGCGGTGGCACACGACGGATGCGAGATCGTCACGGCCGCTGGTCTGGCCGCCGACGGCCTGCACCCCGTGCAGCGTGCCTTCATCGACCACGACGCCTTCCAGTGCGGCTACTGCACTCCCGGGCAGATCGTCTCCGCCGTCGCCATGCTGGCGGAGGCGGCGGCGGGTCGACCCAGCGCGGCGACCTTCGACACCCCCGGCGACGGGCCACCCGACGGCCCGGTCGACCTGGCCGCCGACCCCGACGAGATCAGGGAACGGATGAGCGGCAACCTGTGCCGCTGTGCCGCCTACGCCAACATGGTGCCCGCGATCCAGGAGGTGGCCGACTCATGAGGCCGTTCCGCTACGCCCGCGCGACCGACCCGGCCGGCGCGGTCGCCCTGCTGGCCGGCTCGCCACAGGCGGCCTACCTCGGCGGCGGCACCAACCTGGTGGACCTGATGAAGCTCGACGTGGCCCGCCCGGACCTGCTCGTCGACATCCGCGGGGTGACCTCCCGGTCGATCGAGGAACTACCCGACGGCGGGGTACGCGTCGGTGCCGGAGTCTCCAACAGCGACCTGGCCGCCGATCCGCTGATCCGGCACCGCTACCCGGTGATCGCCCAGGCCGTGGTGAGCGGTGCCTCCACCCAGCTGCGCAACCTGGCCACCGTCGGCGGCAATCTGTTGCAACGCACCCGCTGCCTCTACTTCCAGGACGTCACCACGCCGTGCAACAAGCGCGAGCCCGGCACCGGCTGCTCCGCGATCGACGGACACAACCGGGACCTGGCCGTTCTCGGCGCCTCACCGGACTGCATCGCCACCCAACCGTCGGATCTCGCCGTCGCGCTGGCCGCCATGGACGCCACGGTGCAGACCCTCGGCCCGGACGGCGGCCGGAACATCCCGTTGACCGAACTGCACCGGCTACCCGGCGCCGAGCCTCAGGCCGACAACGTGCTGGCCCACGGAGAACTGATCACCGCCGTGGACCTGCCGCCGCTGCCGTTCGCCACCCGCTCCTGGTACCGCAAGATCCGGGACCGGGCCTCGTACGCGTTCGCGCTGGTCTCCGTGGCCGCCGCGATCGACATCGCCGACGGGCGGGTACGCGACGTGCGCATCGCGCTCGGCGGCGTCGCGCACAAGCCGTGGCGGGCGACCCGCGCCGAGGACCTCCTACGCGGCGGACCGGTCACCGAGGAGCGGCTGCATCGGGCCGCGGCGGCCGAACTCGCCGACGCCCGACCACAGTCGGACAACGCCTTCAAGATCCCGCTCGCCCGCAACGCCGTCGTCCGTACCCTGCTGGACCTGGCCGCGGACACCCGGTAGACGGCAGCCCGGCCCGCCCGGCCGGCGACACGTGCCGGGCAGGCCGGTGCGACTCAGGCTGCGTCGGGATCGCGTCCCGTCGCCGGCACGCGCAGCTCGCAGGTGATGCCGTGGCCGGCGAGGAAGTCCAGCCACCGCCGTACCGCCTCCCCGCCGGTGGCGGCCTGGTGCAGACCGGGTGGGATCCGCCCCGCCAGCAGGTCCGCGATGCCACCGGCCAACGTCACCGAGACCGACCGCGGGGTGGCGTTCTCGTGACGGTCCCCCTGGATGTCCAGCCGGTACTCGCCGGACCAGCCGCGCCCGTCAGCGGTCGTCACCTCCAGCATCACGTACATCACCACCCGATCGTGGTCGTCGCTGGTGGTCGGGTACCGCTCGGCGAGTTGGCTGGCCAGCCGGTCGATCTGCTCGTCGCTGCCGGTCTCCAGCTCGGTGAAGACCGGCTCCCAGGCGTCGCTCCAACCGTCGAGCCGGATCGTGCCCCGGACGAAGGTGTCCACCTTCCACGAGGACGGGAACCGGTACGTGGGGATGAACGGGACACTGTCCCGGTTGGGATACACCTCGAACCGCTCCCCGTCCAGCACCACCTCACGGATGCTGCGGTACGGGCGGGCGGCGGTCCGCTCCCGACCGTCCTCGACGTAGCGGGCCGGGGCACGCAGGGCGGTCAACACGCCGCGCGGGGCCCAGCTGAAGCGGTACCGGAAATCGTTCGGCACCGCCGGGAAGCTGCCGCAGTACGAGGCGAAGCGGGCGGTGACCGCACCGGCGTCGGCGGTCGCCTGCTCCGCCATCTCCACAAGTTGGTGGGCCAACAGGTGATCGATGCCCGGGTCCAGCCCCGCCTCGGTCAACACGACCAGCCCGGCCCGCTCAGCTTCCCCGGCCAGTACGGCCACCTCGGGCGTGACATAACTCGAACTGGCGAAATGCGCCGAGCGGTCCACACAGATCCGTAGCACCGTCGGATGTTCGGTGGCGGGAAGCATCGAGACCACGAGGTCACCCGCCGCCACCTCGGCGGCGAGCGCGTCCGGGGTGTAGGCCCGGGTACCGGCTCGCCCGGCCAGGCCGAGCCGGTCGAGGCAGGCCTCGGCCTTCGCCTCGGTACGGCCCCACACCGTGGTCTGCACGCCGAGGTCGCAGACGATGCCGAGACCGCTTCCGGTCGACAGCCCGGTGCCGAGCCAGTGCACCCGCCCCGTCGGCGGGGTCACAGTCACCGTCACGATTTCCTCCCGAGTTCCTCGTACAGCGCGGCCGAGGCCGCCACGAAACGGTCGTGCGCCCGCCGCCAGACCGGCGATCCGGCGCCGAGCGTCAGCAGGTGTGGCAGCAGGTCGGCGGAGAACGCCGTGCTCGCCTCGCGGGGCAGCATCGACGGCAGGTTGTCGATGGCGATGAGGTCGAGCGGCTTCGTCGTCCGCAGTCGTCGCACCGGCTGCGCCCAGTCGGTGGTGCGGTCGTAGATCGGCAGCAGGTTGCACTCGGAGGTCACGTCGCAGGTGACGTCGCTGATGACGGTCAGCCGGCGGTGCGGGTCGTCGAGGTCCTCGGGGCGTACGAACGGCGGCGCCGGCACCTGCGTCAGCACGGTGTTGACGAGGACGTCGTGTCCGAGGACAGCGGCCCGGTCGAGCCGGCGGGTCTCCGCGAGGTCCCACGCGGTCACCGCCATCCCCGCGACCGACAGCGCCGCGACAGCGCCTTGACCACTGCGGCCCAGGGCACCGATGACCAACGCGCGCACCTGGTCATCCGAGCCCTCGCCCAGGGCCTCGTCCAGTTCCGCCCGGGAGGTGGCCCGCAGCGGCGGCACCAGGTTCCCTCGGGCGTGCAGGGCCGCCAGCGCGGCACCGACGTACCCGGCCCAGTACCCGAAGGCGGCCACCCGCCGACCGCTGTCGTCGGTGAGGTACTCCAGGTCGAGCAGCGTCCCGCCGCCCTCGACGAACCGGCGCAGCAGCGCCTCGCCGCCCTGCTGCCCCTTGTAGGCGTGGCCGAAGAAGACGTGACGGTGGCGCAGTGCCGAGGGCAGCGGGCCGGGCGCCTTCAGCCCGACCACGATCTCGTCGGCGGGAGCGTCGCCCCAGCTGTCAGCCGGTGCGATCCGGGCCCCGGCGGCTTCGTACTCGGCCGTGGGGAAGATCCGCTGCGGGGACTCCTCGACGGTGAGGGTGACGCCGGCGGCGATCAGCTTGCGCGCGTCGTCGGGCGTGATCACGGCACGCAGTTCCTGCGGGCTCGACTCGTTGCGCAGCCGTAGCGCGACGGTGGCCGTGGAACCCTCCCCAACCTGGACGACGCGGCGCGGATCCACCGCCTCCGACCGTACGGTCCCGCCGGCCGCAGGGGGATGTTCAGGAGGGCTCATGTGGTGTTGCTCCGTTCTCGTCGGCGGCCGGTGCGGGTCTTCACCCCTCGGGGACTCACGCCCGGACGCGCGCGGTGATGACCGGGCGGCGACGGCCATCCCGACAGCGACAGTCAATGGCGCAGGTGCCCGGTCTCGTCGACGCCACGGCCGGCTGCCGGTGCGTGCTCACAAAATAACCGGTACCGCGCCGGTGAGCGGCCCCGGACCATCGGCCCCGGGCTGGCCTGCGAACCGTCACCACCGTCGTGGTCGGACACGACGACGGCGGGCCGGGCTACGACTCGCGGCGGGTGGCCAGGCGCAGCCGGCGTTTCACACCGCCGGCCGCCCGGGTCCGGAGGCGGGAGAGAACGTTCACGTTGTCGTGGTCGTCGGGCGGCGGCTGGCTGAGGGCATCGGCGTGAGCCAGCATGCCGACGATCGTCTCGACGGCGACCTGGAGCAACTGCTCGTCGTTCAACTCGTCGGGGCTGATGCTCTGCCGCATCATGGTCGGCCGCAACTCGTCGAGGTCACCCACGATCCGGCACGGGTAGTCCTGAAGCTCCTTGATCTGCTGCTCGGCCAGCTCGCGCACCCAGTCGGCCCGGTCCAGGCCGACGCCGAAGGTCACCCCCTCGCGCCGTTTCAGCACGGCGTCGACCAGGTGCCGGTGGACCACCTTCTGGTACGGCGTCCGCAGCGGGTACCTGTCGCCCAACGTCAGGTTGACCCGACGCAGCAGTTCGATCTCGGCCGCGCCGAGCGACGGGTTCGAGGTCGGCTCCGCCAGCTCGCACACCCCGTCGGGGATCCCCAGGATCCCGGCGAACCGGTGCCACAGCAGGTCCCGTGGGGCGCCGGGCGCAGGCACCGTCACCAGGTACCGGTGCTCCGCGGGGACCAGATCGCCCCAACGGCGCAGCATCCGCGGCGCGGTGTGATTGTTCCAGAAGGCCTCGGCCCTGCCCTCCTCCACCGCACGCATGAAGGCCCCGAAACGCCAACCACTGCGAGCCCGGATGCTCTGCTGCCAGAAGGACGGGAAGGTACGCCACAGGTCGCGACCGGCCGCGATGACGTGGACCTCGGCGGCTTCCAGGCTCTCCACCGCCCGGGCGGCCTGCGCACCGGTCGCCGCGCCCAGCCCCTCGTTACTGATGATCACGTCACCGGGCCAGCTGCGCGCCTTCTCGGCCAGCCGGTCCCAGGTCCAGTAGACGTCGGTGTCCCGCCAGGGTGCCGCGCGCAGGTCGGCCATCGCCTGGTCGTGCGCCACGGGACTGCCCGGCAGCAGAATGCCCGCGTCCTGCAAAGCGGAGCAGTTGTTCCAGAGCACGTTCTGCACATAGGTGCTTCCCGTTTTCGGCGCACCGATATGCAGATAGACGCGCCTGGCCATGCCGCCTCCCTGACGCCGACACCTTGTCGATCGAAGTGGTCACGTTTGCGGAGCCAGGGTGACATACGGCAGGGGTACGCCGGAACAGCGGGCGACCCCATTTCGGGAAGACAAATTCCCCGTTGGTCCGGAATGGATGAGCCGGAAAATTCAGGTGAACATTTCTCCGCCGGTTCAGGCGGCCAGCAGTTTGTCCAGGGTGATGGGAAGTTCGCGGACACGCACCCCGGTCGCGTGATGCACCGCGTTGGCGATCGCCGCGGCCGTGCCGACGATCCCGATCTCGCCAGCCCCCTTGACCCCCACCGGGTTGAGCTGGGCGTCCTCGTCGGGAACCCAGTACGCCTCGACCGCCGGCACGTCGGCGTTGCTGCTGACGTGGTAGCTGGCCAGGTCGTGATTGGCCCAGGTGCCGTACCGGACGTCGAAGAGACCGGCCTCGTGCAACGCCATCGACAGGCCCATGGTCATCCCGCCGATCAACTGGCTGCGCAGGGTGGTCAGGTTGACCACCCTGCCGACGGCGAAGACTCCCAGCAACCGGCGCACCCTGACCTCACCGGTCTCCCCGTCCACCCGCACCTCGGCGAACTGCGCCCCGTACGCGTACCGGGGCAGCGTGGCCTGCGCCGCCACCTCCTCGTGGGTGCTCGCCTCAACGAGCAGACCCTCCGCCGGCACACCGCCGCGCAACTCGGCAAGCCGATCGCAGAGTCGCTCACAGGCGCGCACCACGGCCCAGCTCCACGAGGCCAGGCCGGTCGATCCGCCGGCCAGTTCCCCCCGGGGGAGCTCGGTGTCGCCCACCTGGATCCGCACCCGCTCCGAGGGCACCCCGAGCGCGTCGGCGGCCACCTGCCACAGAGCGGTACGCGCACCGGTGCCGATGTCGGCGGCGTTGATGCGTACCTCGAAGGTGCCGTCGGCGCACGCGGCGGCCGAGGCGGTGGCCGGGCGTACCCGGGCGGGATAGCAGGCGCCGGCCATGCCGGTGCCGTACAACCACCTGCCGCCCTGCCGGGATCGGGGGGTCGGGTCCCGGTCAGCCCAGCCGAACCGGCGTGCACCGTCGTCGAGGCAGGCCGCGAGGTTGCGGCTGGTGAACGGTATTCCGCTCTCCGGGTCGATCATGGTGTCGTTGCGCAGCCGCAGCTCGACCGGGTCGACCTGGCAGGCCAGCGCCAACTCGTCGAGGGCGGACTCCAGGGCGAACGAGCCGGGGGTGTGTCCGGGCGCCCGCATCCAGAACGGTGTCGGCACGTCGAGGCGCGCCAGGCGGTGCGTGGTGCGCCGGTTCGCCGCCGCGTACATGTTGCGGGTGTAGACGGCCACCTGCTCGGCGAACTCGGTCACCGTCGAGGTCTGGGTCACCGAGTCGTGGACGACAGTGGTGACACGCCCGCTCCGGTCGGCGCCGAGCCGGACCCGTTGGATGGTCGGCGTGCGGTAGCCGACCGGGCCGAACATCTGCTGACGGGTCAGCGCGAGGCGGACGGGACGGTCGACCTGCCGGGCGGCCATCGCGGCCAGCACGGTCTGCACCTTGCAGTACTGCTTGCCGCCGAAACCACCACCAACGTGTGTGTTGACCACCCGGACCGCCTCCGGAGGCAGCTCGAACAACCGGGCCAGGATGTCCCGGACGGACGCGGAGCCCTGATCGGAGTCGTGCACCAGCAGGTGTCCGTCGTGCCACTGTGCGGTCGACGCGTGTGGTTCCAACGGGCTGTTGTGGTACGACGGCGTGCGGTAGAGCAGATCCAGCTGGATCTCGGCGGCGGCGAACCCGGCGTCGACGTCCCCGGCGACCACGTCCGTCGGAAGGCTCGGGTTGATGTGCGCCGGCCGGTACAGCTCCGGATCCTGGGCGGACAGTTCGGTCCGGTACGGCTGCTCGTCGTAGTCGAGGCGGACCAGCCGGGCCGCCTCACGGGCCGCCTCACTGGACTCGGCCACCACGACGGCGACGATCTGGCCCCGGTAGTGGACGGTCGGCTCCTGCAACCGGTACAGCTCCGCGTCGACCCCGGCGGCCAGCCGCGGGGCGTTGCCGTGGTGCAGCACGGTGAGCACCCCGTCGACCGCCGACGCGGCTTCGGTGTCCACGGCGGTGATCTCGCCACGCACCACGGTCGACTGCACGACCTGGGCGTACGCCACCCCCGGCACCGGATATTCCACCGCGTACCGGGCGACGCCTGTCACCTTGTCTGCGCCCTCCAGGCGGGGGTGCGGCCGCCCCACCGACACGGTGGCACTCACGATCTCGGCCCGCCTGCCCACATCCGACGCCGCATAACGCCCATAGTAGGTTTTTCCCGGTCACCCAGGTGCTGATCGCAGCAGCCCGCCCTCACGCCGCGTCGGCGTAGCACTCCACGACGGACAGATCCAACGGGAAGCGGACCGGGGTGTCCCCGAACAGCAGCGCGGTCGCCCGTCGGCCGGCCCGGTCCACCACCTCGGCGACCCGCTCGGCCTGCTCCGCCGGACAGTGCACGATCACCTCGTCGTGCTGGAAGAAGACCAGCTCCGCCCGGGTGCCGGCCAACTCGCCACGGAGCACCGCGAGCAGCGTGGACGCCCACTCGGCCGCGGTGGCCTGAATGACGAAGTTGCGGGTGAACCGGCCCCGGGAACGGGCCGCCCGGGCCCGCGGCGACTGGACGTCACCGGCCACGTCCGGGTCCGCCGGGCCCTCATCGTCGGCACCGAATCCCGCCGTACCGGGTGGGCAGGTGCGGCCCAACCAGGAACGCACCAACCCACCCGCCTCACCGGTACGCGCCGCGGCCTCGACATGCCCGAACGCGGTCGGATAGCTGCGTCGCAGCACCGCCAGAGCCGGCACCGCAGACCCACCGGTCTGCCCGTACATCGCGCCGAGCAGCGCCAACTTGGCGCGGCCCCGGTCACCGTCGAACGCGTCGCGGGCCAGCGCGGCGTACAGGTCACCTGTCGCCCCGGCGGCGGCGAGCCGGGCGTCACCGGAGACGGCCGCCAGCACCCGTGGCTCCAACTGCCCGGCGTCGGCCACCACGAACCGCCATCCCGGGTCGGCCACCACCGCCCGGCGGATCACCTTGGGGATCTGCAACGCACCGCCACCCCGGGTGGCCCAGCGCCCCGACACCACCCCGCCGGGGACGTACTCCGGCCGGAACCGCCCCTCACGCACCCAGGCGTCCCGCCAGGCCCGGCCGTGCGCAGTCCAGATCCGGTACAGCTCCTTGTACTCCAGGACCAGTGGCACCGCGGGATGATCGACCCCGCGCAGCACCCAGGCCCGGGTGTTCGGCAGCTCCACCCCGGCTCGTGCGAAGGCCTTCAGCAGCTCGGCCGGGCTGTCCGCGTGCACCTGCCGCACCCCGAAAGCGTCGGCGATCCGCCCGGCCAGCTCCACCAGCCGGCGTGGCGGCCCGCCCACCGGAGAGGGTTCACCCAGCAGGTCGGCGAGGACCGCGTCGTGCACGTCGGCCCGCCAGGGCAGCCCGGCCGCCCCCATCTCGGCCGCGACCAGCGCACCGGCCGACTCGGCGGCCACCAGCAGCCGGAACCGCCCCGGGTCCTCGGTCGCCGCGATGCGGTCGAGCTGGTCGGCGTACACCCGGGTCAGCGCGGTGATGCCGGGGCCCGGCGGCCCGGGGACGGCGTCGAAGAGCGCGGCCTGACCGGCACCGGGCGGGGTGGCGATCCGCGGCGGCGGATCGGCCGGCACCGGCGCCCCGGTCAGCCGCGCCCACGCCGCCGCCAGCGCGCGGGGCTCACCCCACCGGCCGGCGTACCCGAGCAGCAGCGCCTCGGTCAACTCCACGTCGTGGCACCGCTGCACCGTGACCCCGGCGCGCAGCAGCGCCGGGTAGAGCGCCGCACCGGAGGCCCAGACCCAGCGCGGCTGGTCGGTGTGCTCCCGGGCGGCCACCGCGGCGGGCAGGTCGACGACCGGCTCGGGCCCGCCCAGCGGCGCGCCCGCCGGGTCGAGGGGTTGCAGCACTCCCCCGCCCCGCTCGTCAGACACCACCGCCACCAGCACGAACGTGATTCTGCCCGGCCCCTGCGACACACCGGCGCCGGCCCTTGCTGTCGTACCCAGGTGGCAGGCTCCGGGGCATGGCGACTTTCGTTCTGATCCATGGCGGCGGCGGCAGCGCCTGGGACTGGCATCGGCTGGTCCCGGAGCTGACCGGCCGTGGCCACGACGTGGTGGTGCCGGAGCTGCCGATCGAGGACCGTTCGGCGGGGTTCGCCGAGTTCCGCGACACGGTGGTCGACGCGATCGGCGAGCGAAGCGACCTGGTGGTCGTCGGCCAGTCGTACGGGGCGTTCACCGCACCGCTGCTTGCCGACAAGCTGCCGGTGCGGCTGATCGTGCTGCTCACGCCGATGATCCCGCGCCCGGGCGAGCCACCCGAGGACTGGTGGGACAACACCGGTTACCGCGGCACCGAGGGTCTCAGCGAGGAGCAGCAGTTCTACAACGGCGTGCCGGCCGAGGTCGTCGCGGAAGCCGGGGCGCACGTACGGGAGCAGGCCAGCTCCGAGTGGAACGAGCCGTGGCCGCTGGAGGCCTGGCCGGACGTGCCGACGAAGGTGCTCATCGCGCGCGATGACCGGTTCTTCCCGGCGGACTTCCAACGCCGGGTGGCCGCCGACCGGCTCGGCGTCGTCCCGGACGAGATCGACGGCTGCCACGCGGTGGCGCTCAGCCATCCGACGCAACTCGCCGACCGGCTGACGGCGTACCTGGTGCGCTGAAGCGCCAGCAACCCGCCGCAATACGATCGGGCGAACACTACGTCGCCGCACAGGAGGAGTCCGTCGTGATGCCCCCGACGACGTTCCTGCGCGAGTGCCTGCGCCGCGCCGGGATGCGCGATGTCGTCACGGTGCGGCCGACGACGGGTGGAGTCGCGGCGCTCGCCGGCATCGCCACCCGCCGTGACGCCCCGCCGGTGTTCGTCAAGGCCTTCGCCGACGCACCGACCGACGACGTCTTCGTCGCGGAGGCCGAAGGGCTTGTCGCCCTGCGCGACCTCGGCGGTGTGGCCACACCCGAGGTGATCCTGGCGGGCCGGGAACTGCTCGTACTCTCGGTGCTGCGACCGAGGCCGCACAGCCGGAGTTTCTGGGAGCAGTTCGCGCACAGCCTCGCCCGCCTGCATCTGAGCACCACCCACCCGCGCTACGGGTGGCACCGGGACAACTGGCTGGGCCGCTGCCGGCAGGTCAACACCTGGGAGGAGGACGGCTTCGCGTTCTTCGCACAGCACCGGCTGCTGCGGTGGCTCGGGCAGCCCCGCGTCGACGCGGCACTCGACCCCGTGGACCGGGCGGCGCTGGAACGGCTCTGTCACCGGTTGCCCGACCTGCTGCCGGACCGGCCGGCCTGCCTGACGCACGGCGACCTGTGGGCCCACAACGTGCTGGCCACCCCGGACGGGCGGCCCGCGCTCATCGACCCGGCCGTGTCCTACATGTGGGCCGAGGTCGACCTCGCCCACGTGTGGTCCACCTCGCCCCCACCGGAGGCGCAACGGTTCT
Source organism: Micromonospora sp. NPDC049891 (assembly GCF_040660295.1). Classification (NCBI taxonomy): domain Bacteria; kingdom Bacillati; phylum Actinomycetota; class Actinomycetes; order Micromonosporales; family Micromonosporaceae; genus Micromonospora; species Micromonospora sp. NPDC049891. Next base: position 101,696 of record NZ_JBFAML010000004.1, on the reverse strand, counting down.
TCGCCGTCTACGCGGAGCTGACCTCCCTCGACGACGACTGGCAGTCCCGCATGCCGATCGTCCAACTACGACAGCACCTCGCCGTGCTTGCCCAGTTCGACGACGACTGGGGCGCCGCCGACCAGATCCGCGCCACGCTCGCCCCCTTCCGGACCCGGTCCTGATGTCAAGGCGAGGCGGCGGTCCTTCGAGTATGTCGGGCAGTCGGGTTAGCGTGAACGCGTGACGGTCGACCTCTTCGCCGGGCTCCCCGTGAGCGACTACCAGCGCGCCCTCACCTGGTACGAGCAGCTGCTGGGCTCCGCACCCACGTTCGTGCCGAACGACACCGAGGCGGTGTGGGAGCTTGCCGAGCATCGCTACCTCTACATCGAGGAACTGCCGGAGCGGGCCGGTCACGCCCTGCAAACCGTGTTCGTCGACGACCTCGATCAGCGGGTGGAGGGCATCGCCGCCCGGGGAATTCAACCAGCCTCACGAGAGACGTACGAGAACGGTGTGCGCAAGGTGATCTACCGCGACCCCGACGGCAACGAGGTCGGCTTCGGCGGTGCCCCGCTCGAATGACCAGCCCGGTTTCAGGTACCCGATGACAGACAAGACTGACTTCAAGAAGACCGTCGACGCCTACCAGGCACCACGGGGACGGTTCCGGATCGTGGACGTGCCCGACATGCGCTACCTCATGATCGACGGCCACGGCGACCCCAACACCTCACCCGCCTTCACCACGGCGGTCGAGGCGCTCTATCCGGTGGCGTACAAGCTCAAGTTCGCCAGCAAGCGCGACCTCGGGCGCGACTACGTCGTCCCACCCCTGGAGGGCCTGTGGTGGGCCGACGACATGGACGCCTTCACCACGTCACGGGACAAGTCACTGTGGAACTGGACCCTGCTGCTCATGATCCCCGACTGGATCGACAGGGCCATGGTCGACACCGCCGTCGAGCAGGCCGGCGCGAAGAACCGACCCGCGCGCCTCGATGACATCCGCCTGGAGGCCCTGTCCGAGGGGCGGTGTGTGCAGACCCTGCACGTCGGCTCCTTCGATGACGAAGCAGCCGTGCTCGCCCACCTGCACGACGAGTTCATCCCCGCACAGGGGTTACGGATGACCGGGAAGCACCACGAGATCTATCTCAGTGACTTCCGCAGGGTCGCGCCCGAGAAGCAGCGCACCATCCTGCGGCAGCCGGTCCTCGCCCAGGCCGCGCCGTCGAAACCAGGATGACCCCGACACCGGCGACGCGTAGGGTGCCGGCCATGTCCCGGACCGAGCTACGGCCGTTCACGGCCGCCGATCTGGCTGCCTGCGCCCCGTTGCTGGCCGACCGGCACCGCCGGCACCGCGTCGCCCAGCCCCTGCTGTCCGCCCGGTTCGAAGACGCCGCCGCGACCCTGGCCGAGCTGACCGCCGCGTACGAGACGCCGGAGGCGTCGGGGGCGGTCGCGTACCGCGCCGGTGTCCCGGTGGGCTTCGTCCTCGGCGCCCCGAAGCCGTCGTCGCTGTGGGGCCCGAACATCTGGGTGGAGGCCGCCGGACTGGCGGTCACCGACCCCGAGCTGATGCGCGACCTGTACGCGCATGCCGCCGCCCGCTGGGTCGACGAGGGTCGCACCGCGCACTACGTCGTCGTTCCGGCGCACGACGCGGAGCTGGTGCAGGCGTGGTTCCGGCTGGGCTTCGGCCAGCAGCACGCGCACGCCATCCGGCCGGCAACTGCCATGCCGACCGGGCCGTCGGTGCGCCGGGCGACCCGAGCCGACATCCCAGCGCTCGCCCACCTCGATCTTGAGTTGCCACTGCACCAGGGACAGGCCCCGACGTTCTCCGCCGGCCCGCTGGGCACGCTTGAGGAAGCCGTCGCCGAATGGACCGCCGACATCGGCAACCCCGCGTACGCCACCTTCGTGGCCGAAGCCGACGGCCAGGTCATCGGTTCGGCCGTCGGTTGCGCGTTGGAGAAGTCGAGCGCGCACCTGAGCCTGGCCCGCCCGGAGCACGCCGGGTTCCTCGGGTTCGCTGCGGTCTTCCCGCACGCGCGCGGCGCCGGCGCCGGACAGGCCCTCGGCGCAGCCGTCATCGACTGGGCGGCGTCGGCCGGATTCGACAGCGTGGTCACCGACTGGCGAGTCACCAACCTGCTCTCCTCACGCACCTGGCCGAGGCTCGGCTTCACCGAGACGTTCCTCCGGCTGCACCGGCTGATCCGCTACTGACCGCCGTAGCCACCGCTGTGCGAGCCGCTGTCCTCCACTTCCGCGGCGTCGAGGTACTCGGCGAGCCGGGCGGCCCCGGTGAGCATGGCTCGGCCACGGGTGGTGAGTTGCTCCCGCCACTGGCGCAGCGACGCGACGAGCGGTCCGGTGCCACCGGCTTCGCGCACCCGATGCAGCACACCGGCGATGTGGTCGAGCCGGTATCCGCCGCGGCGCAGCAGGTGAGCGAGTTCGGCGTCGCGGACATCGTCCGGTGAGTAGCGGCGGTAGCCGGTCGCCGGCTCGCGCACCGGCTGCAAGATGCCAGCCCGTTCCCACTTGCGCAGGGTCGCCGGTCGTACGCCGAGGCGGTGGGCCAGCACGCTGATCGGCACGGCGCTGCGGCTCTGCGGTTGCCGCTGCGAGCCGGTGAGCATGGCGACCGCCGCCTCGACCGCGTCCAGGGTCTCTCGGTCACGCCGAAGCAGGACGTGGCTGTCGTCGATCGTGCGCAGTGCGGCGTCGATGTCGCCCCGGTTGACGGCACGCATGATCTCGCCACTGGCCGGGTAGCCGTGGCCCGCGATCAGCGCGAGGTAGGCGCTCAGCGCTCTGGCGTGCACCTCGGTGAACAGGCGGTAGCCGGTGGGGCCGCGCTGGGCCGCCGGCAGGACGCCATCTCGCTCGTAGTTACGCACGGCCTGCGCGGAGAGGCCGTGCCGGCGCGCGAGGTCAACTGGTCGGCGTACCCCTGGGTTGGAGGGTTTCGTGGCTCTCACCGCGCTCCATCACTCAAAAGTCTCAACCGGTGGTTCAACGATACGGTCGATGGAATGACATCCCTTCTCGACCTGCTTGCCGTACCGCCGACGCTGCTCGCGCTCGGCGAGCCGACGCACGGCGAGTCCGCCTTCCTCCAGATCCGCAACGAGGCCTTCATGTCACTGGCCGAGCAGGGCTACCGGTCGATCGCGCTGGAGAGCGACCGGGCGGCGGGGCTGATCGCCAACGAGTTCGTCCAGGGCAGCACCGCCGTCACCCTCGACCGGGCGCTCGCCGAAGGGTTCAGCCACGGGCTCGGCGCCGCCCCGGCCAACCGCGACCTGCTGCTGCGCATGCGCGAGTGGAACGTCGGGCGGTCGGCCTCCGAGCGCCTGACGTTCCACGGCTTCGACGCCCCGCTGGAAATCGAGGGTGCCCCGAGCCCTCGGCGCTACCTCATTCGGGTGTGCGACTTCCTCGGCCTCGACCGATCGGCGGAGATCGACGGCCTGATCGGGGACGAGGCTCGGTGGAGCGACATGGCAGCGATCTGGGAGCCCGGCAGGTCGGTCGGGCGCTCGGCCGATGCCCAGCGCCTACGGGTGATCGCCGACGACCTGCTGACCGAGCTGTACCTGAACGCACCCCGACTGGCCGAGGGCTGGCAGACAGCGTTCGTGCACGCCACGTCCGCTGTCGCGGTGCTGCGCTACCACGCAGCGGCCGCCGCACCGCTGACGCAGGAAGAACGCTTCGCTCGCCTGGCCGGGGTCCGGGACGCGCTGATGGCCGAGAACCTGCTCGCGATCCGCTCGGCCGAGGCACACCGCGGACCCACGCTTGTCTTCGCGCACAACACTCACCTTCAGCGTCAACCGAGCACGATGACCATGGCCGGAATGGAGGTCTCGTGGGCCGGTGCCGGCGCCATCGTCGCGTCGTTGCTCACCGACAGGTACGCGGTGATCGTCGGCAGCCTCGGCGCCTCCCCCGCGCTCGGTATCGAGGCACCCACCCGGTCGACCTACGAAGGCAGACTCCAGCAGGACACCGCGCTTCCGCGGTACGTCCGGGCCTCCGAGATAGCAGCGGCCGAGCAGAGAACGCACGACTACCGCTACTTCCCGCTGGATCAGGCCACCATCGACCACGCCGACGCGGTGCTGCACATCCCGACCGGCGTCGACGCGGCAGTGCTCGCCGACCGGATTCTCGCGCTGCCCGGCGTCGAGCAGGTCGTGGCGAGCGAGGAGAACGGATCACCCGAGGGTGCCTGGGGTGACCGGTTCTTCCACGTCGGCCCCGACCGCCGCCAGCCGTTCGCCACGATCGTCGAGCACGACGTGCCCGGTTTCGACGACGCCTCCCAGCTCGACCGTCCCGGCGTCTTCCGCCTCAACCTGGACCTGGGCCGAACCGAGTTCGAGAGGCTGTTCGGCTTCCCACCAAAGGCTTTCGAGGAGCACCGGCACGAGTTCGACTTCGCCCGGCTGGACACCCTCGTACCGCACCCGGGCTACGCGCGGTACGGCTTCGGCAGCATCGTCATGCCCGGCCCGCACATGCTGCCCGAGATCGACCGGCTCCTCACCATCGCCCACGCCCGAGCAGTCGACCGCCACGAACGCGCCGCGCGTCGGGCCGACAACCAGCAGGACTGAGCCCGACCATGACGTGCATGTGACACGCCGATGTTGGCGGCGATGACAGGACGTTCGGTGTTTAGCGGCCAGTGGTGACGATGCGGGCCAGGGCACCGGTTTCCAACGCCGTCCACAGGGCACCGTCTGGTCCGAGGGTGATGCCGTGCGGCTCGGAGCACGGGGTTGGCAGGTCATGAACTTCGACCTTCCCGTCCGTGGTGATGGAGCCGACCCGGTTGCCTCCCCATTCGGTGAACCACAGGTCGCCGCCGTCAGTGCTGGTGATGGCGTGGGGCCGGCCGGCACGGTCCGGTAGCGGAAACTCGTCGATCGTTCCGCCGGGGGTGATCCGCCCGATCTGGCCGGCAGCGATCTCGACGAACCAGACCGCGCCGTCGGGACCGGCGGTGATGCCTACCGGGGCGGCGGCCTTCGTCGGCAGCGGGTACATGGTGACGGTGCCGTCCGTGTCGATCCGGCCGATCGCGTTCGCCTGGTTCATCGTGAACCACATTCCGCCGTCAGCGCCGGCGGTGATGGCCGACGGGTAGGCGCCGGTGACCGGCAACGGGAAATCGGTGGTCCTGCCGTCGGTGGTGATCCGGCCGATGCGGTCGGCGTTCATCTCGGTGAACCACAGTGCGCCGTCAGGCCCCGGGGCGATGCCGTACGGCCCGCCGTTGCGGCTGGGTACGGGGAATCGGGTGGTCGCGCCGTCGGTGGTGATTCTGCCGATGCGGTGGGCCCGGGACTCGGTGAACCACAGCGCGCCATCGGGGCCGGTGACGATGATCGTGGGCTGCCCGGCAGGGTCGAGTTGGTACATGGTCGGCCCCTCGCCGGGGACCATGCGTCCGATCTGACCACTGTGGGCGAGCGTGAACCACAGGGCGCCGTCGGGTCCGGTGGTGACGGCGTACAGGCCACGGCCGGCGTCGGTCACTGCGTGTTCCTCAATGAAGGGGGATTTCACAGGGCTCGCTCCAGTCCGTTCTCGATGGCGATGCGTTCGATCTCGGCCGGTGTGCCGGTCATCAGGGTGCGGCAGTGCTGATTGATCAGATCGGCGGGCCAGTTCCACCACGCGGCCCGCCGCAGCCGATGGATGTCCTGGTCGCTGAAGCGGTACCGGATCGGTCGCGCCGGGTCATCGGGATCGTCGTAGTACGTGTAGTCCCCGACGACGATCTTGGGGGACGTGACCAGCGCCTTGAGGAACACCACGCGTGGATGCGTCGCCACCGGGTGAAGGGCCGTGGGGTCAGGTGCCAAGAAAGCCTCACTCGTTAAGGCTACGGTTGTCGCGATAACATCGTCGCATGGCATCGCCGCGACCGACAAGCGACGTTCCCGACGAGTCCGTGACCGGCCGCGCGCGCCGGCCCGGCGGGCGCAGCGCGGCGGTCCGTCGCCGGGTACTCGACGCCACGCTCGCCCAGTTGGTGCAGCACGGCTACGACTCCCTGAGCATCGACACGGTGGCCGAGCGCTCGGGAGTACACCGCACGACGGTGTACCGGCGCTGGCGGGATGTCGGTGGCCTGCTGGCGGACGTCCTGCACGAGGCGAGCGTCGACGCGTGGCGCCCGCCCGACACCGGTTCGCTCGAGGGTGACCTGGTCGCGGTCAACCACGAGGTTTATGTGGCGCTGACCGCAGACCCGGTGACCGTCGCGCTCATCGCCGCCTCATTCCGGTCCGAGCAGGCCGCCGAGGCCCTGCGCGCCTTCTGGACCGACCGGTACGACCGCTGCGCGGACGTCGCGCGGCGCGCCGTCGAACGTGGTGAGATACCGGCGGGCACCGACGCGCGCCGGCTGCTCATCGCCGCAACCGCCCCGCTGTACCACGAGCTCGTACTCCTGCGGGCGGCGACTGACGCGCACCTTCCCGAACTTGTCGCCCGCAGCGCGGCCACCGCCGCCCGCGCAGGCGCCTTCACCGACCGCTAGAACAAACGCCATTTCCCTGGGCTCGGCACCGCGCGTGGCGGTGATGGGTTCACCGGACGCGGGCAGAGCCGGTCATGGTTGACCTCATCCGAGCTTCAGCTTCTACCGTCGGCGCATGAGTGAACTCGACGAGGCTTACCAGCGGGTCCGGCTTACCGGTCCGGAACGGGACGGGTGGCTGTCCAACCACGCGCCCATGGCGGTCGAGGCGCTGGTTCGGCACGGCCACGGCCAGGCGGTGCACCGATGGCTGGACGGATACGCCGACCGGTTGGCGGACCGACCACGGGGAATCGCGCCCATCACCGCCGACGAATGGCGAGACCCGCTCGGCGACCCGGTACGCACCGGTGACTGGCTCGACTACTTCGACCGCGAACTCGCCGACGCACCCTGGCGGCAGGTGCTCGCCCGATGGTGGCCCCGCCTGCTGCCGGGCATCGCCGCCGGCGCCACCCACGGCGTGATCCGGGTCGGCCACGCGGTGCGCGCGCTGCTCGACCAGGAGACCGCACCCCGCGTCACCGAACTCGGCCATGGACTGGCCTACTGGGCGGCTCGCTGGCAGCCCCTCGCACCGCCCGGCTCCGGGCCGTACCTGCCCACCGATCCACGAAGCGCGCTCGACGCGGTGCCGCGCATACCCGACCAGCGCTTCGGAATCCGAGCCCGCCTCGCCCAACTCGCCGACCTTCCCGGCTGGCCAGCGGCGTCCGGGGCGGTGCCGCACGGCGAACAACCCCTCAGGGAAACCGTCGCCGATGAAGAGGCCGTCCCGGCCCGCCTGGCTGGCATCGTGCACGCGGCGGTCGTCCGGCACGGTACCCACGGGTACGCCAATCCGGTCATGCTGGTGCACGCCGCCACCGCTCCGAACGCGGTCCTGCGCACCCTGCCCGCCCTGCCGGCGACGCTCCGGGCGGCCAGCCTGGCCGCCGCCTGGGCCGCCACCGCGGCCGTCACCTCCGCGTACGCCCCGACGAGCGGACGCCCCGCGCCGCCGGTCATACCCGATGTGGACCCCGCCGAGGTCATGCAGCACGCGGTGGACTCCGCCGGACCACACGCCATCAAGTTCGCCGACGCCACGCTCGACGCCTATGCCACCACAAGCGACACCACCGTCCTCGCCGCCTCGCTACTTGCGACAGACCAGACCGGACGTTGGTGAGCACCCGCCACCCTGCACGATGCCCTGACCCGAGCCCGTCGGTTTGCACGAGCCGGACGTCGAGCAGACAGCGCCGCCCGCCGCCAGCGAGGATGGCGAGCAGACACCAACTCCCGCTGATGGCATCCGCTCATCGGCCATCCGTGGACGGCGGCAAGAGAGGATGTTGAGTCGGGCGCTGATTCAGACGACAGGCGTGGATCACGGTGCGGGCTGCAGTCGTCGTCCGACTGCTCGCTAGGTTGATTCAGAGGTCAGTGATGCTGCCGTTGGCGGCGAAGGTAGCCACGGCGGCCAGCAGCGCATCCAGGAAGTCGTCCAGATCCTCCGCGACGACGGTGACGCCGAAGTCGGCGGACCCGGAATAAATGCCCTGCTCGTATCCGCATTCCCGCAGCCGGTAGACGGTGCTGATGCCACCGACGGCGATGGCGTACAGGGCGCCGCCGCCGTCGGCACCGAAGATGACCACGTCGACGTCCTCGCCGAACGGTTCGCCGATGCGGTCCGGGATGCCGTCGTCGTGGTCCAGCACGCCGCGCACGTGATCATGCGGTCGGCGGGCCGGAACGAGTCAGATCGGGGGCGGCGAGAGGTCGGCAATGGCGCCGTTGCCGCTCGATACGGTCTGATCGGCTACTCGGTCTCGGGTCGGGCCTCGTCCAACATCATCGATAGGAACGGTGTCAGGACTAGCTCAGCGCATAGTGGAAGGAGGGGTAGCAGCCGTGGTTGCGCTTGTCGCCAGTTGGAAGTGCCAGATAATCTGACTCGGTGTTCCGTCCCAGGCGGCGCCGAATGCCGCCGGGACGATGCCCAGCAGCGACCAGGGCCATGCGTCCCACGGTCCCGTCACGATTTCCGCGGGCATGTCCCCGCTGGCATCGCCGAACATCCGAGGTTCCTCGCAACGCCGTACCTGCAGGCCCAACGGCAAGGCGACGCGGAGATAGTCACTAGCCCGATGTCGGAAAGCCGGAAGTAGCCCAGGATCACCGTCGGCAGCACGAACGCGCGGCACTGAGCCCAACGCCACGAGTTCCTGGTGCACGTCCGTGATCACCAGATGGCCGCCAGGACGCAGGACTCGGGCAAACTCGGTGATCGCCGGCCCGACATCCGGAAGGTGAGTCAGCGCCAGAGCACACACGACGACGTCTACATGGTCGTTGGGCAGGGGGAGATTGCGCAGGTCGCCCTGCCGCAATTCCGCGTTCGGAATGCGGATACGAGCGTGAGCGAGCATGTCCGGGGAACTGTCGACGCCGATGACGTGGTGGCCCTGCTCGGCCAGGTACCCGGCGTACCTGCCGGTGCCGCAAGCCGCGTCCAAGGCCACGCCCAGAGGCAGAGCGCCGAGGATCTCGTGCACGATGGGTTCTTCGACAGCGAACAACCCATTACCTGGCTGATCATAGGTCGCGGACCACACTTTGTAGCCGTTCAGGGTGTCGACCTGCGCCGCGGTGACTCCGGCACCGTCCAGTGCAGGGCTGTCCAGAAGGCGCCGGACCTCGCTGATCCGCGCTTCGACGAAGTCCTGGTCGTAGTCGCCGGCGAAGGCACGCAGCAACGACACGCCCTCGAGCCCCAAGGTGTAAGCGAGCGGATGCTGGTAGGCCACCACGCGACCGTAGCGACGACGTGCGGATCGGACTACCCAATTCCCGCACGGCTCAGCCCTGCTCTGGTTTACGCCGACACGTGACTGGTCACCGCACGGTAACGAGCGATGACCGATTCACCGCACAGGCGGAAGCCGTACCGATCGTCGGCCCTGCCATCAAGATCACGTGTACCCACATCGGCACGACCGCGCGTTGGGCTCTGCCCTCCTCGGTCACGAACCGTGACCCTCGGCGCGCGGTGTGTGCGGCTGCCGCTGGTCAGTTGACGGCCACGATGACTTTGCCGAGTGCACGTCCCTCTCCGACGTGAGCCAACGCCTCGGGCACCTGATCGAGAGTGAAGGTTCGGTCGATGTGGATGGCGAGGTTGCCCGTGGCGCAGCGGTCGGCCACCGGTTCGAAATGTGTCGGCCCTTCCTTGACGGCGAGCACGCCCAGACGGCGGTCGGTGAGCCGGCCGACCGCAGCCCCGATCGTCAGAACGCGCAGCAGCGCCGGAACCGATCCGCCGACACAGCGGTAACGGCCGCCGGGGGCCAGTGCCCGGCGGTAGGCGAACACGGATCGGTGCGCGACCAGGTCGAGGATGAGATCGTACGGGCCGCTGCGGGTGAAGTCCTCGCGACGGTAGTCGATCACGTTGTCCGCGCCGACCGATCGCATGAAGTCGAGCTTGCTGGCGTTGTCGACGCCGGTCACCTCGGCGCCGAGCTGCTTGGCGAGCTGAATGGCGAAAGAGCCCGATCCTCCGCCGGCACCGTTGATCAGGACCCGTTTCCCGGCTGCGGCGCCTGTGGTCCCCTGCCAGGCGATGACGCCCGCCTGCGGGATCGCTGAGGCCTCGGCGAAGGTCAGGGCGGCGGGCTTGTGGGTCAGGACCGACTCGGGAGCGATCGCGTACTCGGCGAAGCCGCCCTTGAGTATGAGGTTGTCGCCATACACTTCGTCGCCGGGTCGAAACCGGGTGACGTCCGGGCCGACCGCATCAACCCAACCGGCGATGTCCGAGCCGAGTGTCCGGCGTGCCGGTGAGCGCAGACCACCGATACGCGAATACAGCGGTGAGCCTTGCAGAGTCTCCCAATCGCTCAGGTTGACCGAGGTCGCCGCAATCTTGACCAGCACCTGCCGGGCAGTAGGAGACGGCCTGGGTACGTTCTCGATCCGCAACACATCCGGTGGCCCGTACCGGTCGTACACGATCGCTCTCATCCACGTACTCCCAGTCCTTCAGCAAGGCAGTCCGGCCTGTCCGGCCGCAGCCCGTCCAAGGCATGCAGGCGACGGCTTCTTGGTAGCACACAGAGACGAGAGACTGGTCGTCCTCCACCGGTGAGCCGACGCTGCCATCGCCTGCGACGACGTATGCAACTCGACACGTCCAGACACCAGCAACCCACTGAAATCACCCTCAGTGTCGATCGCTTCGCGGGCTACGCACGCAGCCGATGATGAAGTCCCGCTGGGGGTGGGGCCGGCGGCGGTCCTCTCTTACGAGGGGTGCTTGTCGGTGAGCGCTGAGCGGGTCGCGTGCAATGACGCCAGAAGCTGTAGCCGGTCCGCGTCGGCGCTGCGCGGCTCGGCGGTGAAGACGAGCATGACGGGGCCGGGATTTCCCGGTAGGGGGTACGTGTCCCAGTCCAGGACGATGTCGCCTACCTCGGGAACCCGGAAGGTCTTGGTGCCGCTCACCGATTCGCGTACGTCGTGCCGGGCCCACAGCCGCCGAAACTGAGGGCTGCGGATGCTGAGCTCGCCGACGATCGCGGTGGCGCGTGGGTGGGTGGGGTCGGTGGCGACGGCGGCGCGCATCATGCCGATGTAGTCCAGGGCCTGCCGCTCCCAGTCCGGGCAGCTACGCTCGCCGGTCAGCGTGTCGTCGAACAGCAGCAGGAGCATGTTGAGCCGGTCGGTCGGGTAGGCGCCCGGGTCGCCGAGCAGCGCCTGCGCCATCGGGTTCCAGTCGAGCAGGTCGAGATGCCGGCCGAGGATGACCGCAGGGGTGTCCATCACCCGCAGCAGGCGCCGGGTGCTGTCCGGTACCCGCTCCGGATCGCGGTTCACCCGGGCGGGCATCGACCGGCGGGCGGCGTGGGCCAGGGTGAACAGGTGCCGGCGTTCCTTGTCGTCGAGGCCCAGCGCGCCGGCAAGCGCGTCCAGGATGTCGTCGGACGGGCGTACCTCCCGGCCCTGCTCGATCCGCTGGTAGTAGTCAGTGCTCAGCCCGGCCAGCAGGGCCAGTTCCTCGCGCCGCAGCCCGGTGACCTTGCGCCGGCCACCCGGCTCCAAGCCGACGTCGTGTGGACGCAGCCGGCTACGCCGAGCGCGCAGGAAGTCGCCGAGCTCCCGAGCGTACGGATGGAGGCTGTTCATGCCGCAAGTCTGCCGCGGCCCGGACCACCGAAGGTAGGTCCGGCAGACCTAGGCAACCGGGAACGACCGAACCGGACCGGACCGCTCCTAACGTCGATGGCCCAGCGCACCGACACCTCCAGGAGAGCAGATGACCGGATGGACCGCCGACCGCATCCCCGACCAGCGCGGTCGGGTCGCCGTCGTGACCGGCGCGAACTCAGGCCTCGGCCTGGTCACCGCCACCGAACTGGCCAGCCACGGAGCCCACGTCGTGCTCGCCGTTCGCCACATCCCCGCCGGCGAGGAGGCCGCCCGCCGGATCGGCGGCCACGTCGAGGTGCGCGAGCTGGACCTGGCCTCCCTCGCCTCCGTGCGGGCCTTCGCGGCGAAGCTGGCCGGCGACCACCCGGCGATCGACCTGCTGGTCAACAACGCCGGCGTGGTACTGCTTGGCCCGCGCCGCACCTCCGCCGACGGATTCGAGCTGCACCTCGCCACCAACATGCTGGGCCACTTCGCGCTTACCGGTCTGCTGCTTGACAACCTGGCTGCGGCGCGGGAAGCCCGCGTGGTCAGTCTCAGCTCGATCACGCACAAGACCGCGCACCTGGACTTCGACGACCTGATGTTCGACCGTGGCTACCGGGCAGCCACCGCCTACGGCCGGTCCAAGCTCGCCACCACGATCTTCGGCACCGAACTGGACCGCCGCCTGCGCGCCGCCGCAGCGCCGATCGTCAGCGTGCTGGCCCACCCGGGTCTCACCCGCACCAACCTGACTCCGCGTGCCTGGCAGCACCGTGGCCGGCTCGGGCGGCTCATCGCGTGGGCCGGGCTACTGGCAACCCAGCCGGTGGAGCGGGGCGCACTGCCGCAGTTGCACGCCGCGACCGAGCCCGGTGTGCGGGGCGGCCAGTTCTTCGGCCCGTCGGGGCTCTGGGAGACGCGGGGCAGGGTCACCGAGGCCCGGCTCAGCCGGGAGGCCGCCGACCGGACCGTCGGCAAACGGCTGTGGGCGGCAGCCGAGGAACTGACCGGCGTCAACTACCTCTGACCTGGGCCGGTCACCGGCCGGTCGGCGGCAGTCCGCAGCGTCGCGATCAGCCGCCGCACCTGCTCTCGCAGGCAGCGGCACCGGGGGCGACGGGGAACCTGATGATCGAGCTCACGAACGGATCGTGCCGAATGCCCAGCGAGGTGCAGCTGCTGCTCGCCTCGATGCCCGAACACGGGCTGTCAGTCCAGGGCTGAGCGGGCCGCGGCGAGGAACGCGTCGCGTAGTTCGTCGAGCGCAGGGTAGAGGGCCTTCAGGTCGGGCACGCCGTCCCAGACCGCCCGATTGATCCGCCGGTAGTAGTCGCGCGCGGAGGTGTGAACGTCGGGCGGGTAGAGCACCTGAAGCATCCGCTCGGCGACCCAGAGCCGGTTCATCGCGTCCTGCGCTGCCGTGCACCAGGAGTCACCGGGGGCCCAGTCGGCGGGGCGCTCGAAGGCCATGCGTTCCGCGTCCGCCGCGACCGCGATGAATCGTTCCAGGTGGACGAGCCGTTCGGCACGTCGGGCATCGGCTCGCGCGATGTCCTGCTTGCGCTGCTCGGTGCGTGAGCTCATGCGTTGCGTGTTGGACTGCACCAACCAGGACAGGCCGCCGCCGAGCACGACGCCGCTGAGGGACGTGATCGCCGTGACGAGTTGGCCGTCCATTGTGCTCACCCTAGCCGCCTCTCCGTGGATTCCACGTGCTCCCGCGGCGAGCCGTGATGGCGATCTTTCGTCACCTTCGCAGCCGTCATGTAGCCGGCATCTGAGGATCGCGCAGGAACTCGGTCCCGGTATCCGCCTCGCCGGCTTGCTCGCTTGATGACGGCAACCGCGTTCTCGACCAGGTGGGCCGGTCTTGAGGTGCTTGCCGAGCGCTGGCGGCGAGGACGGCCTGCTGCGTCGGCATGGCGGGGCCGTGCAGGTCTGATGTCCGGACGAGGCGCTCGAGTTCGATGGTCAAGTTCATGGGTGTCAACCTATGAGCCGCCCGCCGTACCGTGCCTGAGCCGCCGTACTCAGCCGCACCTGAGCACCCCGCGCCGGGCTACCGTGTCGCAGTGAGCGACCAGCCGGTGCGTGATGCCTATTCGTACATGTCAGCGCAGTACATCGCGCTGTTCGATGGGGGCTGGCAGGCCCACGTGGACGACACGGCCCTCATCCGACGCCACCTCGGCGGCCTGGACGGAACGGTGCTCGATCTCGGCTGCGGCCCCGGCCACTGGACGGCCTACCTGCATTCGCTCGGCACCGACGTGACCGGCATCGACCTGGTCCGCGAATTCATCGATCATGCCCGAGCGAACTTTCCCGGGCCGGTCTTCCGACTCGGCTCAATGACCGAGCTGGACGTCCCCGACCATTCGGTGGCCGGGATCCTCTCCTGGTACTCGACAATTCACCTGCCACCACCGGAACTGGACCACGTACTGACCGAGTTCCGCCGGATGCTGGTGCCCTCCGGCAGGTTGGTGATCGGCTTCTTCGACAGCGACGACGAGGTGGCCGAGTTCGACCACAAGGTCCTCACCGCGTACCGATGGCCGGTGGACGAGCTCTCCGCCCGCCTGACCAACGCCGGTTTCACCGAACTTCAGCGCCTGCGACAGCAGTTCCCGGACCGCCCGGACCGCAGGTACGCGGCGATCGCCGCAGGCGTCACCTGATTCCGCTGCGCAGCGTCCGGCATCTGGATGATGGTGGCGGTCGGTCGCCCTCGATCAGCTGGCCGGCTGCTGTCCCGGCCAGAACGGCCACTCCTCGAACGACCGACACCGTCCGTCGCCAGCGAATCGCATGATCCATAGGTCGCGGTACTCCTGGTCGACGGGATCGCCGTAGCGGACCTCCTGGCGCGCCACCGCAACGTCACCGTCGACCGCGACGATCTCACTTGCCATCTGGAACACCTCGTCGGGGCCCTTGCGCTGTTGTTCCCACATCTGGGCGATGGCCGGCAGGCCGACCACGGGCGTCCAGTACGGCCCCTGCTGATAGCTCGCGTCCTCAGTGAAGAGCGTGACAAGCGCCTCCGTGCCCGGCGTCCGCCACACCCGCTCGTAGGCGGCGATCCAATCAGCGACCTGCTTCCTGTCCATGGACAACACCTTGCCATTCGGAAGGCCGCAGGCGGCGGGATCCGTCGAACGCAGACCCAGCGTCGCCCCTGCACTGTCGGCATCGCAGCGTCCGTCACGGTGAGCCTGCTGAACCGGTGACTGGCTGGGTGCTGCCGACCGGACCGGTGACGCCGGGGTGAACGATGCGGTGATCGCCAGACTGCTGGCGGACGTCGGCAACGCGGACGTGCGTCCTGATCCGGAAAGATCCGGCTCGTCGGAGTGACGGCGTCAGCTTCTGGGCCGGGTACGCCGCTCGCGCAGCCAGACGAGCGCCACCATTCCGACGTTGACGGCGGCGAGGATCAGCAGGGACGCCTCGCCGGTGTCGGTGGACCTGTCAATCGCGAAGCCACGATCACCAGCATGGCGATCGTCGTGCCGTTGACACCGAAGGTGGTCCAGCCCGGCGCGTCGGGTGCGACAAGCGCCACCACACCGATCCCCGCGCCGACCAGCAGCGCCGCGAGAATGTGGCTGGGTCAACGGTGTGGTGGACATGTCATCCATTGCAGCGCTCACCGCACCCGTCGAAAAGTGCCACCAGGTCATCGCCTGACCAGGACATCCAGCGGGCCGAACCATGACGTGTTGTCACTGGTGACCCGGCGCGAGGGCGGGCGGAACCGCCTGGTCAGGGTGCTCGGTGGTCGGACTTCGCGCACGGATGTGGACTTCTACCGGTCACGTTGTCGCGATCCGGTCGAGCAGGAACAGCGCCGTGGCATCGATGACATCGTCGAAGTGCCCGCCGACGCCGGGGTAGTGGAATCCGTGTCCGGCGTGGTCGTACTCAACGAGTGTGCACTCGTTACCGGAGCGCACCATCACGTCCCGGAACTGCCGCACACCGTCGATCGGCTCGACCTCGTCGCGGGTGCCGTGGTGGATCTGCATCGGCGGGTTTCCCGGCCGCGCGAACTCGATCAGCGAATACTCGGTGAGTCTGCCCGCCGCGATACCGACCTGCTGTTCGAGGCGGCGCTGCGCCGCCGGCTCGATGGAGCGCAGATTCAGTCCCGCGGGGTTGAGGGCCACCACGGCCGCGATGCCGGGCCCCGGTGCCGTGGTGGACTCCGGTGGGGTCATCGCCGCGGCAAGCGCCAGATGAGCACCGGCTGAGCTGCCGCCCGAGGCCAGGTGCGGTGCTTCGAGCCCGCGCATCGCGGCCAGCCGGGCGAACTGCTCGACCGCGCACCGAACATCGGCGATGCAGTCGTCGATGCTGGCAGCGCCACGACCGAGCAGCCGATACCCGGCTGACCCGGCGAAGATCCCGCGCGACGCCAACTTCCGGCAGTGCGGGGCGAGCCCGTCGGGCGATCCCTCGCGCAGGGCGCCGCCATGGAACCACACGACTCCGGCCTGCGGCCGGGTGCCGTCGGCCGGCTCGAACACCAGCATGGGCAGCTCACTGCCGTCGGCGGCGGCAAAGAGCATCGAGGACTCTCGACAGGCCGCCGTCATGACCGGCATTCGACCACTGACTTCACGCGTCGGCAACCGAACGGGCGCACTGTGACACTGTGATCCCGTGAGTCCGGGTGGCACTGCCGTCAGCGTTGCTGGAATGCGGCGCGGTAGGCGAGCGGGGTGGTGGCGTAGGCCCGGCGGAACTGAAGCCGGAGGTTGGCGGCGCTGCCCAGTCCGCTACGACGGGCGATCTCCTCGACGGTCAGATCGTTACTTTCGAGCAGGGTGCAGGCCATGCGTAGCCGGGCCGCGATCAGCCAGGCGCGGGGACTGGTGCCCAACTCCTTGGCGAAGGCGCGGCTGAGCGTTCTGGTGGACTGCATCGCCTGCCGCGCGAGGTCGGCCACGGTGATGGGTCGGTGCAGGTTGGCCAGGGCCCAGTCCGTCACGTTGCCGAGCCGTTCGCCCGCCGCCACGGTGTGCGCCAGGCTGTACTGGGCCTGTCCGCCGGCGCGGTGCAGCGGAGTGACCATGTGCCGGGCGCGTTGGATCGCCGCCTGCTGCCCGTGGTCGAGGCCGATCAGGTACAGGCACAGGTCGAGGCCGGCGGCGAGGCCGGCGCTGGTCAGCACGCTGCCCTCATCGACGTAGAGGACCGCCGGATCGACCTGCACGGTGGGATGTTCGCGGGCGAGAGCGGCGGCGTGGACCCAGTGGGTGGTGGCTCGACGCCCGTCGAGCAGACCGGCCTGGGCCAGCGCGAAGGCCCCACTGCAGATGGCGGCGATCCGGGCTCCGCGCTGGTGCGCGGCGCGTAGGGCGTCGAGCGCGGCTGCCGGCGCTGGCCCTCGTCGGAACCCGGGCACGATGACGGTGTCGGCGGTGGCGACCGCTTCGAGGCCGGCCGCGACGGTGATACCGAACCCGGGCGTGGTGGTCGGTACCGGGCCCGCCCGCAGTGCGCACAGGACGGCCTCGTACCTGCCGAGACCTTCGTGACCGAAGACCTGCGCTGCGATGGCCGCGTCGAACGCCACGACTGGCGGGAGGGCCAGCACGGCAACGCGGTGTATGGCCGATTCCTCACGCACGATGGCAAGCATGCCACTGGCCCGTCACGGAGACGATCGGCGAGGCTGTGCGGGTGAGAGTAGAGATCGTCGTCTTTGACGGCTTCGACGAACTCGACGCCTTCGGCCCGTTCGAGGTCCTGTCCAGCGCCGGGTTCGACGTGGATCTGGTGGTGGTGGACCGGCCGGGTCCGGTACGCAGCATGCGGGGCGTCCAACTGGACGTACCCGGCGTACTGGGCGCCCCGGACGGGGTGGTGGTGGTCGGCGGTGGCTGGCTGAACCGGGCCGAGCAGGGCTCCTGGGCGCAGGCTCAGGCCGGTGTGCTGCCCCGACGGCTGGCGGACACCGCCCGTTCCGCACGCTGGATGGCGTCGGTGTGCACGGGGGCGATGTTGCTCGCGGCGGCCGGTCTGCTCACCGGGCGCAACGCCACGACGAATCACCACGCGTACGACGAGTTGCGCGCCTACGGCGTGAACGTGATCGAGGAGCGGGTGGTCGACGACGGCGATCGGGTCACCGCGGGTGCGTTGAGCGCCGGTATCGATCTGGGCCTGTGGCTGACCGAGCGGGAGTTCGGCGCGGAACGCGCTGCCGCCGTGGCCGCCACCATCGATTTCTCGCTGCGGGGTCCCGCCTGGACGAACCCGGCAACGACCGCCGCCTGACCGGACGCGTCGACGCCGTTCGGCACAACCCATCAAGACGATTTGATGTAAAGTCGGGTCGTGGCGTCAACGAGCCGTACCACCCCGACGTTCCTGCGCCTGGCCGCCCATCCGCTGCGCTGGCGGCTGTTGACCGAGCTGGCGTCCGGCGACCACCGCGTCCGGGAGCTGGTGGCGATGGTCGGCGAGCCGCAGAACCTGGTCTCCTACCACCTTCGGCTGCTGCGTGACGGCGGGCTCGTCAGCGCCTCGCGCAGCAGCTTCGACGGCCGTGACAGCTACTACCACCTGGATCTGGACTCCTGCGCCCGGGCGCTTGCCGACACCGGCAGCGCCCTGCATCCCGCGTTGCTCGCCCCGACAGCACCTCCCCCGGTGGATCGGCGGCGGTCGCGGAAGCTCGATGTGCTCTTCGTGTGCACCGGCAACAGCGCCCGCTCACCGATCGCCGAGGCTCTGCTGCACCACCACGCCGACGACCGGGTCAGGGTGGTCAGTGCCGGCACCCGGCCCAGGCCGAGCCTGCACCCGCACGCCGTACGCGTACTGCACGACAGCTTCGGCGTCGACGTCGCCGGGCAGCGGCCCCGGCACCTCGACACGGTCGCCCGTCGCCGGTACGACTACGTGATCACCCTGTGCGACAAGGCCCGCGAGGTCTGTCCCGACTTCGCCCACGAGCCCCGTCGGGTCCACTGGAGCGTCCCCGATCCCACCACGAGGGCCGACGTCAGCGAAGCCGACTACTCCGCCTTCCAACGCGCCGCGAACGACATCGACATCCGCGTCAGACACCTGCTACCCGTGCTCACCGCCGCCCCGCCCACGAAGGAGATCCGGCCATGACAGCGCCCAACCAGTACGCGAGCGTCCGCTACCTCGTCGACGACGTCGGCACCGCCGTCGAGTTCTACACCACTCATCTCGGGTTCACCCTGCACACCAGCGCCGCCCCCGCCTTCGCCGACGTGGTACGCGGCCCGCTACGGCTGCTGCTGTCCGGGCCGACCAGCTCCGGCGCCCGTGCCACCCCCACCGACGCCGCCACAGCTGGGCACAACCGCATCCACCTCGTGGTCGACGACCTGGATGCCGAAGTCGACCGACTGCGTCACAGCGGAGTGTCGTTCCGCAGCGAGACGGTCGCCGGCCCGGGCGGGCGGCAGATCCTGCTCACCGACCCCGCCGGCAACCTGATCGAGCTGTTCCAGCCCGCGCACCGATCCACCACCGGCGCGACGACCACGGCCTGAGCGGAACCACTGTCACGCACGGGCCGGCCCAGCGGTCTCGGGGGTCGACGAGCTGGTCGATCCTGCCGGCTCGGCCTGCTGCGACTCGATCGCCCGGATGTGCCGGTACGCGAACCACAACGGCGGGAACGCCCCGACGGCGAAGGACAGGTCCACCACCGTCCAGAACCACGGGATCTCCCGCAGCGGCCCGCAGATCAGCGCCAGCGGCACGATCCCGACACAGGCAATCATGCCAAGCTGGACCACCCAGACGTTTCGCACCGGGTCGCGTAGCGGTCCCCAGAACGCCACGGCCAGCACCAGGTGGGCGTAGGCGAGCCAGTCGGTCCCGTACCGCATGAACGGGTACCGGTCCCCGGTCTCGACGAGTCCGACGTGGACCCGCTCGATCCAGCCGACCAGGGCCGGGAACTGCTCGGCGAGCGGGTCGGTCGCCCGCAGCAGCCAGCGCACCTCGATCTCCAGAGGAAACGCGGTGACTCCGCTCAGAAACAGGCCCACCACCACGATCCACAGCCAGCCCCGGATCCGCCGCAACCGCTCATCGACGCCCATCCCCGCAGGGTAGTGATGAGGTTCAGGCGCCCGTGGCCGGCCACCGGCACCGTGAGCTGACCCACCGATCCGAGGGACGGGCGATCACGAATGCCGTCGTTGCCGGACGATCAGCAGGACACCCCGATGGATCAGCGCACCGACTGCGGTGTTGACGACGGCAAGGCCGGACGCGCCCAGCAGTCCCGGGCCGACGCCCGACACGTCGGTCGCGACGAGCAGCACCGGCCAACCCAGGGCAGCGGCGATGAGCGCCGTCCGCCACCAACGGCCGAGGAGAAGACCGAACAGGATCAGTGTCGGGATCATCGCGACAAGCCTCCTCCCGTTGCCGCCAACCTACTGTGCCAGGGCGGTACCGCAGGGGACGGCGACCGATGTGCCGCCGTTCATCGGAAGCGGAAACGCCAGACCCCGGTCTTGTTTGTAAGTGGTTACTAGTGTCAGGCTCCGGGTGTGGTGGAGCAACGAAGTACGGCCCGACGGCGGCGGGCGGACGCGATCGACAGCGGCATGCGGGTCTTCGCCGACCACGGGCCGACGACGGCGTCGATACAAAAGGTGGCCGACCGGATGGGCGTGTCACAGCCGTACGTCTTCCGGCTTTTCGGCAGTAAGCGCAACCTCTTCCTGGCCTGCCTGGATGAGCTGGAGGCCCGGATCCGGCAGGTGCTCGACGAGGCGGCCGCCCAGCACCCGGGTGACCCGCTGCCGGCGATGCGTGCCGCTTTCCGGACGCTTATCGCCGACGGCGTCGTGACCGGCCTGTGGTTGCAGGCCTGCGCCGCGGCCCGCTCCGACGAGGCGGTTGCCGCGCACTGCCGGTCCGTGATCGGTCGAATTCTGGAACACGCCGCGCGGTTGTCCAGCGCCGGACCGCAGGAGTTGCGAGGCACGCTCGCACTCGGCGCGTTGGTGGTGATGCTTCAGGCGTTGGGCATGGACCTGAGCGAGGGCAGCCAGGCGGCGATCGATTCCCTACGCGACGCGGAGGCGACGTCATGACCGAGAGGAGTGAGGTGGTGGACCTCTTCGGGTCGACAGCCGAGCTGTACCAGAGCGTCCGGCCGGGCTATCCGCCCGAGATCGCCGGTCAGCTCGTCGCCTTTCACGGCGACATGCCGACTTCGGTGGTCGAGATCGGCGCCGGCACCGGCAAAGGCACCGACGTGCTCGCCCGGATCGGCGCACCCCTGATCTGCCTTGAGCCCGATCCGCGGATGGCGGCCCTGCTGGCCACGCGGTTTCCCCATGTTCGTATCCACGGGGACACCTTCGAGCAATGGGCGCCACCGGCCGGTGGGGTCGACGTGCTGGCCTGCGCCATGGCCTGGCACTGGCTGGATCCGGCCACCCGCAACCCGCGCGCCCGGCGGACACTCACGCCCGGCGGCACCCTGGCGATCTTCGGGCATCGCTACGACTACACCGAACCCGACCAACGAGCGGCGATCCGGGCCGCGCTGCACGCGATCGACCCGACCGTACGGGAACGGCCCGCGGACTGGTTCCATCAGGACGTCGTCGACCACGGGCAGTTCCTCGACGTCCGCAAGGACGTCTTCCGTCGCGAACTGGCACTGGACAAGGAGCGCTACCTCGACCTGGTACGGACCTTCGGACCGTTCCTGACCCGGTCGCCGGAGCAGCAGCAGCGCGCCCTGACCGCCCTCGGCCGACTTGTCGACGAGTTCGGCGGCACCGTGACGCTCGACCTGCGCACCACACTGGTGCTGGGCCGGGCCGGCCGGCGGACCGATGCTCGCTGACCGGTGGGGAGTGACCGAGAACGAGGTACGGCGCGCCTACCCGTGCGACGACTTCGTCGTCTCACCCACCTTGCAGGTATGGCGCGGGGTCGGGATCGACGCGCCTGCCGCGACGGTGTGGCCGTGGGTCGCCCAGATACGACTGGCGCCGTACTCCTATGACTGGATCGACAATCTCGGCCGCCGCTCGCCCCGGCGGTTGGTCGGTCTCCCCGAGCCTCGGGTGGGCGAGGCGTTCACCACCACCGCCGGTGGGCGCAGGCGAGGAAGAATCCTCTCGGTCGAACCCGGGACGCAGCTCACCGCAACGATCATGAACGCGGTCCTGTCCTACGTCCTGGTACCGGAGCAGCACGACACGACGCGGTTGCTGCTCAAGGTGGTGATGCGGACGAACCGGGTCGTCGCTGTCGGGTTGTCCGTCGGAGATCTGATCATGGCCCGACGACAGCTCCTCACCTTCAAACAACTCGCCGAGCGTGGTCACGAGTGAGCTGAGACGTCCGCTGGACCCCGCGCCTGGTCACCGGGCCGGCGCCGTCACCGGACGTCCGGGGCGACGCGCTCACCGGACCCGACATTCACCCGGGCGTACGCCGGGAGGTCGGGGCGTACGGTGCGCCCGTCGCGTACCGCTGTCGCGGTGTCCACGACGGCGGCCAAGGCCGCCCGGAGCAGCAGCGAGCCGGTGCTGATCCGCCGCACACCCAGCTCGGCCAGGGCGGCCACGGTGTGCCGGTCCGGCAGGAACAGGATGTTCACCGGTACGTCCACGGCGGCGACGACCGCCGCGATGTCGGCGGGCTCGGCCAGACCGGGGACGAAGACGCCGTCCGCACCGGCGTCCGCGTAGCGTCGGATTCGACTGACCGCCTCCGTCAGGTCACCGTTTCGCTGCCAGTGCGTGTCGGTACGGGCATTGACGAACAGCCCCGGCGCTTCCCGCTTCACCGACCGGACAAGTGCCGCGTGCTCGGCTGCCGGGCCCATCGCGTCCTCCATGTTGACGCCCACCGCGCCGGCCTCGGCCACCGCGACCGCCGTGGCGACCGATCCGGTCTCGATGTCGACCGTGAGGTGTACCGGCAGTGCCGCCAGCCGGCGCACGAGCGTCAGGGTCTCGGCCCCGGTGGCACCCGCGCCGTCGGGCAGGCCGTTTGTGGCCGCGACGCCGAGGCTGGTGGTACCGAGTGCGGCGAACCCGACCTCGACCAGGAACCGGGCCGACGCGACGTCCCAGACGTTCGGTAGAACCAGCGGCTCGCCGGTGCGGTGCAGCGCCGCGAAACCGCTCATTCGCGTGCTCCAGCCACCAGCGCGAGAGCGTGGGCTCGGCCGGGGCAGCGCCGAGGTCCCGCGCCGAACGCCAGGTCACCGGCCAGGGGTACCCGCACGACCTCGCCGGCCTCGACGGTCATGCCGGCCACGGTGACGGTGACGGTCGCCTGCCGCCTGGTCGCCGGCACCGGCGGATCGTCGCGCAGCACATCGTCGACGCGACGGTACCGAGTCCGATCGATCAGGGCGGCCGTCGCCTCGCACGCCTGGACGAGCACCCCGATGCGGGCGGCGGTCGGCTCGTCGAACCTGCCGCCGAAGAGCGCTACCAGCCGGTTCACGGCGATGTCGGCCCGAGATTCGTCGCCGGAGCCGGGCTGGTACGCCTGTGCCACGTCGCGGATCAACTCCACCACGGGATGAGTGACTCCCAGCCGGTGAGCCAGGGCCGCCACCGGATGAACGGAACCGGCACGGCGTAGCGAGTCCGGCGGGATCGCGTCCAGGATCGCGACGGACAACCCGCGCCGCCGCTCGTACCCGCTGCCCGTACTGAACCGGCCCACCGTGGCGCGCAGCCAGCCGACGCCGGTGGACGCGGGTGGAACGGGCGGCACGACGAAGGTCGGGTCGGTAAGCACCGCGAGGGCGGCCACTCGGCCGTGGATCTCCTGCATGCGGCGAAGGCTACGGCCACGATCCTTCGGCGAACGCCGAACCGTCCTACCCGACAATGGGCCGGTGACCTCCGCTGCTGACCTCGCCGCGCTCGCGGCGCTGCTGGCCGACGAGACCCGCGCGGGAATCTGCCTCGCCCTGCTCGACGGCCGGGCGTGGACCGCGAGCGAACTCGCCGCACACGCGGGTGTCGCGCCCTCCACCGCCACCGGACACCTGCACCGGCTAGTCGAGGGCGGCCTGCTCGTCCAGCGGCGCCAGGGCCGGCACCGGTACGTGCAGCTCGCCGACCCGTCGGTGGCGCAGCTGCTGGAGGACCTGTCGGCCCGGTTCGAGCCGCGTCCCGTCCGGACCGGTGGTCTGCGGGCGGCCACCGCCAGCGCGGCCCTACGCCGAGGCCGCACCTGCTACGACCACCTGGCCGGACGGCTCGGCGTGGCGGTGACCGAGGCGATGATCGGGCGAGGGCTGCTGGACTGCGGCAGCGGTTTCGCGCTCACCCCGGCCGGCCGGTCCTGGCTGATCGACCTGATCGGCTGGGACCCGACGCAGCCCCGGCCGGGCCGCCGGCCGCTGGTCCGGGGTTGCCTCGACTGGACGGAACGACGGGAGCACCTCGGCGGGTTGGTCGGCGCGAAGCTGTGCGAGCTGTTTCTCGGCAACGGCTGGGTGGTACGCATCGGGTCCGGCCGCGCCGTACGCCTCACCGCCGCCGGGCATGCGGCCCTGCGCGACCAGTTGGGGATCACCCTCGACTGATGTGTCGCGCTCGGTCCGGGACCTGTCGGACTCACGGGAGGCCGTGGTTTCCCGGACCGAGCGCGCCCTGCACGGCGGCGTGCGAGGCTACTTGCTGACGCCTGCGGTGAGGCCGGACTGCACCTGACGCTGGAAGACGATGTAGACGATGAGCACCGGCAGCATCGCCATGGTGACCCCGGCGAACAGCCCGGACCAGTCGGAGCGGTAGCCCTGGTTGACCGACAGCTCGATCAGCCCCTGGGAGATGACCTGGTTCTTCGGCTCTCCGGCCACCGACTGCATGAGCAGGGTCGGCAGGTACCACTGGTTCCACTGGCCGAGGACGTTGAAGATGCCGATGCTGATCAGGCCGGGCTTGGCCATCGGCAGCATGACGCTGAAGAACAACCGGCTGTGCGACGCGCCGTCGACCATGCCCGCCTCAGCGATCGCGTTGGGCAGGGTACGGAAGAACGAGTGCATGAAGAAGACGGTGAACGACAGCGACCAGGCCACGTAGACCAGGATCAGCATGAAGTGGCTGTTCGGTCCGAGGAACGGCAGCACCACGCCGGTGTTGTAGACGCCCTTGAACAGCGGGACCGCGGCAAGGTAGATCGGCAGGGTCAGCCCGGACAGGAACATGTAGTAGATCAGCCGGTTGCCGGGGAACTCGTAGCGGGCGAGCACGTAGGCGGCCATCGAGCCGAGCAGCATCGTGAGGAAGACGCTGCCGGTCAACACCAGGACGGTGTTGAAAAAGAACGACCCGATGTGCCCCTCGGTCCAGGCCCGGGCGAAGTTGCCCCACTGCAACCGCTCGGGGATCAGCGACAGCGGCTTGCGGATGACCTCCGAGTCGGTCTTGAGCGCCGACATCACCACCCACAGCAGCGGGTAGACCACCATGATCGCCCAGACGGCGAGGAACAGGTGCGAGAAGCCGTTGAAGAACCGCGCCCCGGCCCCGCCGCCGCCGACGGCGGCGCGCGGTTCCGGTGTACGGGCTGGTGGTGGAGTCTGGTCGGGGCCGGCCAGGCCACCCGGGGTGTGGGTCACCGTGCTCATCGTCCAGGTCTCCTCAGTACTCGATCCGCTCACGACGGGTGATCCTCAACTGGAGGGCGGCCAGCAGGATCGTGAAGATCGCCAACGCCACGCCCATCGCGCAGGCGTAGCCGAACTGGCCCTTCTGGAAGGCGGTGAAGTTCAGCACCGACGCGAAGATCTCACTTGCGTGGTTGGGGCCGCCCTGGCTGGGCGTCATGACGAACACCAGGGCGTACATGTCCAGGGCGATGAAGCCCAGGTAGACCCAGGCCACCGAGACGGTGTCCCGCAGCAGCGGCAGGGTGATCCGGAAGAACGTGTGGAAGCGGCCGGCACCGTCCAGGATGGCCGCCTCGTAGACGTCCTTCGGGATCGACTGCATCGCCGCGGAGAAGAGCACCATGTAGAAGCCGGCCCCGCTCCAGACCGCGATCAGCAGCAGCCACCACAGCACCGCCGGTACGCCCAGGAAAGGCTCCGGGTCGTACATGAAGGTGATCGGGTCGTCCTCGCTGACCAGCCCGATCTTCATCAGCATGCCGTTGATCAGGCCCTGGCCGTCAGCGCGGTAGATCTGCTGCCACATCACCGCGATGACGACCAGGGACAGGACCTGCGGGAAGAAGAAGATCACCTTGTAGAGACCGGAGCCGAACACTCCCCGGATGCCGGCCTTGTCCTCGCGTCCGCCCACGTTGAGCAGGAACGCGAGGAACAGGGCCAGCGCGATGGTGAACAGCGGCACGGTGATCAGGAAGAAGACGTTGTGCCAGAACGCCTTCCTGATCAGCTCGTCGGAGAAGAGCCGGAGGTAGTTGTCCAGCCCGACGAACTGCTGCCTGTCGGAGTAGCCTCCCCAGTCGGTCAGCGAGTACCCGGCCGCCTGCAGGAAGGGCCACACCACGTAGAAGAGGTACAGCCCGACCGGCAGGGCCAGGAAACCCGTGACGAAACGCGCAACACCGTGCCGCATGGGACTCACTCTTTCCGTTCGGATCAGGCGTCGCGGGTCTGCTTGGTGATCGACGAGTCCTTGGCGACCTTGTCGGCGGCGGCCTGCATCTTGTCGACGAACTGCGCGGCGGTCAACCGGCCGGCCATCAACTCGGCGGACAGGTTCTGGCTCTCCTTGTCCAGGTCGGCGTAGAAGTTCCAGAGCTTGATCGAGATCAGGTCCGAGCTCGCGTTCTTCATCAGCTCGTTGGCGCTGGCGAGGGCGGCGTCCTGGACGTTGTCGCCGGAGCCCTTGGTCGAGGCCAGGGACTTGGTCAGCTCGGCGAACTTCGCCGAACCGGCCTTGGAGAGCACCGCACGCAGGAACTCCTTGGCAGCGGCCTTGTTCGGCGCCTTGGCCGGGACGACGATGCCCTCGCCGGCACCGGCGTAGACGTCGTTGGGCGCCTTGTCGGTGGCACCCAGACCCCAGTAGTCGGAGATCTTCATCTCGAAGCCCGGCGGGATGGTCGCCGCCATCTCGTTCTTCAGCCAGGTGCCGACCTGGATGAAGGCCGCCTTGCCGTCGAGCCACGCCTGCTGCGACTGGGTGTGGTCGAGCTTGCCGGGCAGCAGCAGCTTGTCCTTGACCAGCTTCTCCCACGCCTCCAGCGCCGGCAGGACGCCCTCGGCCCGCCAGGCGTTCTCCTTGAGGTTGTCGATGTCGATGACGGCCTGCTTGCCGGCGGACTTCCAGACCGTCGCCATCAGCGCCCAGCGCGGGTAGTAGCCGTGCACGGCGTCGTACACGTACGGGGCCATGCCCTTGGCCTTGATCTTCGGGGCGAGGGCGAAGAACTCCTCGAAGGTCTTCGGCGGGGTCCAGCCCTCCTTGTCGAACAGCACCGAGTTGTACCAGTTGCCCCAGACCGTGTAGGCCACGTTCACCACGAAGAACTTGCCCTGGTAGGTGCCGTCACCGACGGTGCCCGGCAGCAGGCTGTCGGCGACGGTCCCGCCACCCTCCCACGCCGGGGCGGCGAGCAGGTCGTCCAGCGGCTCGATGGCACCCTCGTTGACCAGGGTGCTGATGTCCATCATGTCGGCGCCCGAGTTCATGACGACGTCGCTGGGCTGCGTCGCCATCTTGGGCTGCTCTTCGGTCTTGATCTTCTGGGTGGAGCTCATGTTGACGGTGACGTTCGGGTACTTGGCGTTGAAGATCGCCTGGTCCTCCTTGGCCCAGGCGTCACCCAGCCCACCGTTGAAGATGACCACCTTCACGGCGCTGCCGTCCTGCACGCCGAAGGGGTTGTCGTTGCTCTTCTCCCCGGCGCTGTCGTTGTTCTGGCTCGGCGTGCTGCCGGCGCAGGCGCTGAGCAGACCGGCGGCCGGGGTCACCAGGAGGCCCGCGGCCGCCGCGCGGCGCAGCAGGGTCCGGCGGTCGAGATCGGGGGTAACGGACATCGTGTGACTCTCCTTGTGATGTCGGGTCAGGCGGTGCGCCGGAGACGCCCGGCGTACCGCGACTCGAGGGCGAGGTTGTGCTCGTCCCCACCGGGGACGTTGGCGGAGAGGTAGATAGGGGGCACCTCTCCGGCCTGGTGGAACCGTCGTACGACCTCCGCGGTCAGCAGCTGCGCCAGCAGCGCCGAGGTGACCGAGGAGACCGCACAGACCGCGCCGCCGCCCTCGAGCGGCAGCAGTGCGTCGCCGTACGGCGCGCCGTTGTCCAGCACGACGTCGGCGAGATCGACGAGCCGCCGGCCGGACGGGTGCCGCGGAGCCACCCGTCCGGTGTGCTCGACCGAGGTGACCGCGATCAACGGGTGACCGCGCCCGGCGGCCAGCAGAGCCAGTTCGACCACCGAACCGTTGATGCCGGACTGGGACGCCACCACGAAAACGTCAGACGGCTGGGGTGCGGCGATCGCGTAGAGCTGATGCGCGATGGCCGGGTCGCGCTCCAGCTTCGGGTCGGCGAGCACCTGGCGCGAGGCGCCGCCGTGCAACACCAGGTCGTGCAGGGAGATCCGGTTGGTGGGTACCAGCCCGCCGGCCCGGGCGACCAGTTCGGCGGCGAAGACCTCCGAGTGCCCGGCGCCGAACGCCTGGAGCACCCCGCCGTCGCGCAGGCTGGCGGCGATCAGATCGGCGGCCCGGCCCAGCGACTCGGATCCCCGCTCGACAAGTCGGTCGAGGACCGGCCGGACCGCGTCGGCGTACCCCTGGGCGCTGATCATGCGCTGGCCTCCCTCGCGGCCTTGTGCCCGTCGACGGCCTGGGCGGTACGCCGGAAGGCCGCGTGGGCGCGGTCGTGGGTGCGCTGGGCGACGGCGATGTAGAGCAGGTCGAGAACGACAAGTTGGGGGTGTCGGGCCGACAGCGCGTCCGGCCGGAACGTGGTGGCCTGGCTGGCGGTGAGCAGCACGATGTCGGCCAGTTCGGCAAGCGGCGACCGGCGGAACCCGGTCAACGCGATGGTGGTGGCGCCCCGGCTGCCCCCCTCGGCGAGCATCTCGATGGCCTCGCGGGTCTGTCCGCTGTGCGAGATGCCCAACGCCACGTCGCCGGGACGCAGCAACGCGGCGGCGGCCAGTCCGGAGTGCACGTCGTTCCAGGCCCACGCCGCCACGCCGATCCGGTGCAGGCTGAACTGCATCTCCTCGCCGACAAGGGCGCTGCCGCTGGCACCGAAGATGTTCACCCGTTCGGCCCCGGCGATCGCCACCGCCGCCCGTTCCACCTCGGTCAGGTCGAGCAGCGCGGCGGTGTCGTGCATGGCCCGGGTGTCGGCGGCCATGATCTGCTCCAGCACCCGCTCCAGCGGGTCACCGGGCTGGATCTCGCGTCCGATGTCGACGGTCCAGCCGGCCGAGCGGGCCCGGCCGGTCTCGGCGGCGATGCCCAGCCGCAGGTCGGCATAGCCGTCGAAGCCCATCGCCCGGCAGAACCGGGTCACCGTGGCGGGTGAGGTACCACTGCGTTCGGCCAGTTCCACGATGGTGGCCCGGGCCGCCGCCTCCGGGTCGC
Organism: Micromonospora sp. NPDC049891; assembly: GCF_040660295.1. Classification (NCBI taxonomy): domain Bacteria; kingdom Bacillati; phylum Actinomycetota; class Actinomycetes; order Micromonosporales; family Micromonosporaceae; genus Micromonospora; species Micromonospora sp. NPDC049891. The sequence goes on along the minus strand of NZ_JBFAML010000004.1, from coordinate 72,378 downwards.
TGAGCACGTGCTCGGCGACCCGGCGCAGCGCACCTGTCAGTTCGGCGGCACCGGTGCGGACCCGGGCCAGTGTCCCGTCGGAGGCGACGCCGAGGGCACCCCGCCGGTCGATCCCGTCGGCGTCGGCCACCGCGGTGCCCGCGGAGATGTCCGACTCGTGATCAACCATGGGACGCCTTTCGGAAAAGACTGTTAACTGTTAGTGGTAAAAGTTCTTACTGAAGGCCCCTCCGTGTCAAGACCGTGGGCGAAGTTTTCAAACTGTTACCTGGCGCACAACCCGCCCGGGCCCTCACCCCTTGTCTGGCCTCGATGCCGCGACCAGCATGAACGCAAGCTGGGACCGAGGAGGTGGGGCAGATGCCCGGCGCCGTCGTGGTCGGCCTCGACATCGGGGGAACGACCACCCGGGCCCTCGCGGTGACCCTCGACGGGGAGCGGCTCGGGGCCGGCCGGGCCGGCGGTGGCAACCCCACCAGCCACGGTGCCACCCGCGCCGCGGGTGAACTCCGCACAGCCCTGCGACAGGCGCTGGACACCGTCGACCCCGCCCGGGTCCGCGCCGCCTCGATCGGGCTGGCCGGGGCGGGCAGACTGCTCGCCGACCCGGCCGGCCGCGCCGCCTTCGACGACGCGTGGCGCGGGGCCGGGCTGCACTGCCGGTACGCGGTGCACGGCGACACGCTCATCGCGTACGCCTCAGGGACCGCCGACCCGACGGGCACCGTCCTCGTCGCCGGCACCGGAGCGGTCGCCGCCCGGGTCCACGACCTGAGGCTGGACCGCGTCGCCGACGGCCACGGCTGGCTGCTCGGCGACACCGGATCCGGCCACTGGCTCGGCCACCAGGCGGTACGCCGACTGCTCGCCGCCCTCGACGCCGGCGCCGAACCGGGCGACCTCGGTCGACGGATCCTCGCCGAACTGACCGGCTCCAGCCAGGTGGCACCCCGCTCCCGCGACACCGTCGACGCGCTCGTGCAGGCCGTCACCCGCCGGCCACCGGTGAACCTGGCCCGACTCGCCCCACTTGTGGTCGACGCCGCCGTCGCCGGCGACCCGACGGGCACCGTGCTGGTCAGCGAGGCCGCCGCCCACCTGGCCGCCACGGTCGACCGGATCCGTCCCGCCGGGGACACCGGCGTCCTGGTTCTCGGTGGCGGGCTGCTGACCGGCGAAACCCCAGTGGCCGCCGCGGTCCGGGTGGAGGCCCGGCGACGCTGGCCGGACGCACCACTGCGGGTCGCCGGGGACGGAGCCGCCGCCGCGGCCTGGCTCGCCGCTCGTACCCTGCCCGAGGTCACCGACCCGGCCGCCCTGCACGCCCGCCTGCTCCCGGCGACGGGCTGACCACCGGCCCGCGACATCGACCGGGCACGATCATCCAGCCGGCCGCCCACGCCGTTACCGGCCCGACGCCCACCGCCACTGGCCTACGCTCGGAACATGCGCCGCCTGGCCCGACTCGCCGCCCGCACGCCACCGGACCGGGAACGCTACCTCGACCTGCTCCGGGCGCTGGCCATCATCCTGGTGGTCCTCGGGCACTGGGCGATAGCGGCGGTCGAGTACGACGAGAGCGGGCGACCCGACGGGCACTCGGCACTCACCGCCCTGCCCTGGGCCTACCCACTGACCTGGGCGGTCCAGGTCATGCCCGTCTTCTTCCTGGTCGGCGGGTACGCCAACGCCGCCTCACTGGCCGCCCACCAGCGCCGGGGCGGCGACGCGATCGGCTGGCTGCTCGGCCGCAGCGCCCGCCTGCTACGCCCGACCAGTGCCCTGGTGCTGGTGCTCGCCGGTGGCGCGCTGGTGGCCCGACTCGGCGGTGCCCAGCCGGACGAGGTCCGCCCGGTCGTCTGGTTCGCCACCATTCCGCTGTGGTTTCTCGCCGCCTACCTGGCCGTGGTGCCGCTGACCCCGGTCATGTACGCGCTGCACCGCCGCCTCGGGCTGCTGGTGCCACTGGTGCTGGTGCTGCTGGTCGCCGCCGGTGACCTGGGCCGCGCGCTCGGGCCGGCCGGTCTGGCCCTGCCCGCCTACCTGCTGGGCTGGCTCGCCGTCCACCAGCTCGGCTTCGCCTGGTACGACGCCCGCCAGGGACGCTGCCGCCCGGCCGGCCGAGACACCGCCCCGGACCAGGCGCCTACGACCACCGGTGGCCGTGGGAACGGCGACGGCGGATCCCAGCAGCCCCGACCGGACGACACCGGCCCGGCGGGCGGTCCGACCGGCCTGCGTACCCGGTGCCTGCCGATGTCCCGCCGGTCCGCGATCGCCATGCTCCTCGGCGGCCTCGTCGTGGCGGTCCTGCTCACCGGCCCGGGCCCGTACCCGATCAGCATGATCAATCTTCCCGGTCAGCGGCTGGCGAACGCCGCCCCACCCAGCGTGGCGCTGCTCGCGGTCGCCACCGCCCAGCTCGGACTGATCCTGCTGCTGCGGGCACGGGTGGAACGGTGGCTGCACCGCGACCGCCCGTGGCAGGCGGTGATCGCCGTCAACTCGGTCGTGCTGACGGTCTTCCTGTGGCACCTGAGCGCCGCCGTACTGCTTGTCGGTGCGCTGCACGGGCTCGGTCTGCTACCCACCCCACCGGCCGGTACGGCGGCCTGGCTGGCCTGGCGGCTGCCGTGGGTGCTGATGCTGGCGGTGGTGCTGGCCGTCCTGGTCGCCATCTTCGGTCCGATCGAGGCGTCCACCGGTCGCCCCCGGCACCTCAGGGCGTCGGCCAGGTGGGCCGGGGCCCGCGCCGCGCTCACCGTCGGCGCATTCGCCGCCGTCGTGTACGCCCTGGCGGCCAACGGCGCGACGGCCAAGACCGCACCGGAGCCGCTCGGGTGGCCGGTGGCGGCGCTGGTGGCCTATCTGGCCGGCGCGGGCACGCTGCGCCTGCTCAGGTCTGGGTGGGGAAGCCGAGGTTGACCCCGCCGTGGCGCGGATCCAGCCACCGGCTGGTGACCACCTTGCCCCGGGTGAAGAAGGCGACGCCGTCGGCACCGTGGGCGTGCAGGTCACCGAAGAGGGACGACTTCCAGCCACCGAACGAGTAGTACGCCATCGGCACCGGGATGGGCACGTTGACGCCGACCATGCCGACCTCCACCTCGTGCTGGTAGCGCCGGGCGGCACCGCCGTCGTTGGTGAAGATCGCGGTGCCGTTGCCGTACGGGTTGGCGTTGACCAGCGTCACCGCCTCGTCGTACGAGTCGACCCGCAGCACCGACAGGACCGGCCCGAAGATCTCGTCCGTGTAGATCGACATCTCCGGGGTGACCCGGTCGAACAGGGTCGGTCCGAGCCAGAAACCGTCCGGGTCACCGTCGACGGCCACGTCCCGCCCGTCGACCACCGGCACCGCCCCGGCCGCCACGCCCGCCTCGACGTAGGCCCGGACCCGGGCCGCGTGCGCGGCCGTGACCAGGGGACCCATGTCGCAGCCGCGCCGTCCGTCCCCGGTACGCAGCCCGGCCATCCGGCGGGCGATCCGCGCCACCAGTTCGTCAGCGACCGGCTCCACGGCGACCAGCGCCGAGATCGCCATGCACCGCTCCCCCGCCGAGCCGAACCCGGCGTTGACGGCCGCGTCGGCGGCCAGGTCCAGATCGGCGTCGGGCAGCACCACCATGTGGTTCTTCGCCCCGCCGAGCGCCTGCACCCGCTTGCCGGCCGCCGTGCCACGCTGGTAAACGTGCCGGGCCACCGGGGTGGAGCCGACGAAGGACACCGCCCGGACCACCGGATGGTCGAGCAGCGCGTCGACGGCCTCGGCGTCCCCGTTGACCACGTTGAACACTCCGCCGGGCAGGCCGGCCTCGACGAACAGCTCGGCCAGCAGCAACGCCGCGCTCGGGTCCTTCTCGCTCGGCTTGAGCACCACGGCGTTACCGGCGGCCACCGCCACCGGCACGAACCACAGGGGCACCATCACCGGGAAGTTGAACGGGCTGACCACCGCGACCACCCCGAGCGGCTGCCGCAGGCTGTACGAGTCGACCTCGGTGGAGACGTTCTCGCTGAAGCCGCCCCGCAGCGCCGAGGGGATGCCGCAGGCGTACTCGATGACCTCCAGGCCGCGCTGCACCTCCCCGGCGGCGTCGGCGAGCACCTTGCCGTGCTCGGCGGTGATCAGCTCGGCCAGTTCGTCCCGACGGGCGTGGACCAGCTCGCGGAAGGCGAACAGCACCGCCGTCCGCTTCGCCAGCGACGCGTCCCGCCAGGTGCGGGCCGCACGCTCGGCCGCCTCGACCGCTGCCGCGACGTCCGCGGCGCCGGCCAGCTCCACCTCTGCGGTACGCCGGCCGGTGGCCGGATCGAACACGTCGCCGCGCCGGGTCGAGGTGCCACCGGTGCGCTTGCCGTCGATGAAGTGTGCGATGAGGTTCATGTGGTGGCACCTCTCGTTCGCAGGACCGGCTCACTCCTCGTGGTCACGGGGTCGCCGCCACGCCGGAGCGGATCGCGTCGACCAGGATGGCCAGACCCTCCCGGGCCTCCTCCTCGGTAAGCGTCAACGGCGGCCCCATCCGCAGCACGTTGCCGTACAGCCCGCCCTTGCCGGTCAGCAGTCCGCCCTCGCGGCACGCCTCGAAGATCCGGGTGGCCAGCGCCGCGTCGGGTTCGCCGGTGCCCGGGTGGACGAACTCGACGCCGAGCATCAGGCCCTTGCCGCGTACCTCTCCGACCCGTTCCAGGTCCGCGACGGCCGCGCGCAGGCCGTCGCCGAGGATGCGGCCGACCCGTTCGGCGTTGGCCTGCAGGTCGTGCGCCAGCAGATAGTCCAGCACCGCGTTGCCCGCGGCGGTGGAGAGGGGATTGCCGCCGAAGGTGGAGAAACTGATCCCCGACACCGAGTCCAGCACCTCCGCCCGGCCGACCACCCCGGCCAACGCGAATCCGTTGCCGATGCCCTTGGCGAAGGTGAGCAGATCCGGGGTGACGCCGTGCGCCTGGTAGCCCCAGAAGTGCTCGCCGGTGCGCCCCCAGCCGGTCTGCACCTCGTCGGAGATGAGCAGGATGCCGTGCTCGTCGAGGATCTTCTTCCAGGCGGCGAAGAGACCGTCGGGGCCGTGCACGAAGCCGCCCACGCCCTGGATCGGCTCGGCGATGAGGCAGGCCACGTCCCCGCTGGTCTGCGTGGCGAGCACCTCGCGCAGGTCCTCCGCCGCCGCGTCGACCCGGTCGGCCTCCGGCAGCCGGGCCAGCAGGCCGCGCAGCCGATCACCGGAGTGCAACCAGGCGACCTGGAGCGGGTTGATCGACGTCGGCGACCAGGTGCGGTTGCCTGTCGCGCCCATGGTCGCGTACGTGCGGCCGTGGTAGCTGTTGCGCACCGCGAGGATCTGGTGCGAACGTCGATGATTCGTGGCGACCAGCAGCGCCGCCTCGTTGGCCTCGCTGCCGGAGTTGGTGAAGAAGACCCGCGCGTCGGGGATGCCGGACAACCTCGCCACCTTCTCGGCCAGCTCGACCTGCTGACGGATCAGGTAGAGCGTCGAGGTGTGCACGATTCCGGTGGCCAGTTGCCGCTGCACCGCCTCGCGGACCTCGGCGATGTCGTAGCCGAGCGAGTTGGTCAGCACGCCACCGAAGAAGTCCAGGTAGGTGCGGCCACGCGCGTCGGTGACCCGACGGCCTTCGCCACTGACGAGTTCGATCGGCTCGGCGTAGTAGAGCGTCATCCAGGACGGAAGCACGGCCCGGTGCCGGGCCAGCAGGTCGTCGGCGGTCATCGTCGCCCCTTCGGTCGCGTTCCCGAACGCTTTCACCACCGTCACTGCCGGGACAAGTGCCAGACTGTCCGGCGGTGACCCGGGATCGTTGACAACACGTCAACGCTTTCCGTCGCCGTCCCCCCTCTCGGCCGCGTTTCCGGTGGTCGAATGGGCTTCCGGGTAGCGTTTTCCATGCCAGTACCTGGGGAGGTGCAACGCCGCTGCGACCAGCGCGAACCCCGCCCATCCGGCGACAAGCGCCACCGTGACCGAGACGTCCTGGCCCAGGCGGACCCCGACCAGGAACCCGAGCAGCGCCAGGCTGTTACGGGCGAAGTGCCGGCAGAAGGCCGGCAGGTCCCGCCGCACCTCGACGGCCACCAGCACCCCGGCGTACGGGAACGTCACCACCAGCCCTCGCAGCACCTGGCCCAGCAGCCCGGTCAGCACCGCACCGCCGAGGATCAGCAGCAGCCGCGCCACCGCCGGCACCCGCGTGCCGGATGCCACCGGCGGGTCGGGTGCGGGGAGGCGGCGCAGCACCAGCATGGCGAGCAGCCAGAGGGCCAGCATGGCGGCCAGCGTCGGCCCGAACGGCAGCGCGAACGGACGCAGCGCCGCCGCGACCGCCAGGTAGCCGGCGACACCCGCCACGTCGGCGAGCAGAATCGGCAACCGGAACCGGTGGTACGCCAACGCCACGAGGCCGAAGAACAGGTTGAGCCCGGCCACCCCGACGAGTTGCGTGCCGTCGACGGGGAGGCCGGTGGCCAGCAGCGCGGCGGTCATGGGCAGTGGCAGCGCGGCCACGAAGGCCCGCCACCGGACCGGACGGATCAGGCTCACCGCCCAGACCACAGCGGTCACCAGCAGTACGCCCTGGGCGGTCATCCAGTCGTCATGTGTCGAAGGTGGCCCGGCTCAGGCACGCCTGGAACGTCTCACCGGCCCGGGCAACGTCGGCGGCGTTGACCGAGAACCGGTTCTCGTTGATCTCGCCGTGCGCGCTCATGCCCGCCGTCCAGCATGCTGTGCCGTCCCAGCGGATCAGATTGACGTGCAGGTCGGCGGGGACCGCGACGGTCGACAGGAGACCCACCCGTACGCCCGCCCGGCGCTGCGTCGCCACCAGCTCCGCCAACTCGTCGGAGAACTCGGTGTAGGTGAAGATCCGGGTGATCTGCACGCCACGGGCCAGCGCGGCGAGGTTCTCCGACCAGTACCGTCGGCCGATGTCACTGCTCCACCAGGCCAGCCGGGGCAGCACGTTTGTCAGCGCCTCCAGTTGCCGTACGCAGTCGCGGGTGGCACCGAGCATGTCCTGGTAGTCGGTACCGGGCCGGATGATGCGTCCCTGACGCAGCTGCCCGAGATCGGCCTGGAACCGCTCGAACCGGCGCTGGGTCTCCTCGGCGACCCGGGTGCCCGGATGGCGGTCGACCGCCTCGGTCGCGGCGGTGGCGAGTTCCGGGACCGCCCGCACCAGCCAGTGCGGGCCGGCCAGCAGCGCCCGCAGGTGGAACCGACGCTCGGCCCGGGCGATGGAGTCCACGAGCAACGAGATGGTGATGCCCATCAGACCGGCAAGCAACGACTCCACGCCGGTGGCGGCGCCGGTCAGGTCGAGGGTCACGGAGAGCGATACCGACAGGGCGATGCCGATCAGTGCGACCGGGTCGGTGTGCGCCATCAGCCGCGCGACGCCTACCGCATGCGCACGCGGTCCGGTACGCGGGCGGCGCAACAGTTGGACCATCCACCACCTCCAGCTACCGACGCCCTCAGCGTAAAACCCCCCAACCACACCCCGACGCCCGCCACGATCATGAAGTTGTCACCCCGAGATCGGACGAAAAGTGGCAACAACTTCATGGTCAACGAGGACAAGCCCCCGGTGGGGAGGGGCGGGCGGGGGTGGGTGGGGTTTAGGCGGGGGCGGTGGCGCGGATGGCTTCGGCGAAGACCTCGGAGCGGTGCTCGAAGTTGCGGAAGCGGCCGTAACTGGGCGCGGCGGGTGAGAGCAGCACCACGCCGCCGGCCGGGGTGACCTGCCGGGCCAGTTGCACCGCGTCGGCGAGATCGTCGACCAGTTCGGTGCGAATCTTCGGCAGCCCGTCGAGCGCCTCGATGATCCGCGGGCCGCTGTCCGGGATACCGATCACTGTCAGTTCCCGCTCGGCCAGGTGCTCCCGCAGCGGCGTGTAGTCGACCCCCCGGTCGGTGCCACCGACGATCACGGTCAGCGGCCGCCCGTCGTACGCGTCGATGGCGTGGATGGCCGCGTACGGGCTGGTGGCCAGGGTGTCGTCGACGAACGTCAGGCCGGACGGGTCGACGATCTCGGTCAGCCGGTGGGCCAGTCCCTGGAACTCGGCGACCGCCACGGCCAGGGCGTCCTTACGCTCGACCAGGTCGATGCCCAATGCGTCGAGCACGGCCAGGGCCACGCAGAGGTTGCCCTCGTTGTGCCGCCCGACCAGCGGCAGCACCGCCCGTGGGAAGAGCGGCTGGTCGACCCGGTGGAACCAGGGCGTACCGTCCGGGCCGGCGGCCACGTTCACCGAGTCGGCGGTGCCGGCGCGCACCGCCGCGCGGTCGCCCAGCTCGAACGCCAGCCGTGGGTCCGCGCCGTTGACCACCACCGTGCGTGGCCCGTACGCGAGCAGGTTGAGCTTGTCCCGGTAGTACTCCCGTTCGCCGCCGTGCGCGTCGAGATGCTCGGGGAACAGGGCGGTGACCACCGCCACCCGGGGCGAGTCGGTCAGATCGCTGCACTGGTAGCTGGACAGCTCCAGGACATAGAGGTCCGCCTCCGGCAGGTCCAGCGTCGGTACGCCGATGTTGCCGCCGAAGACGTTCGGCCGGTCCACAGCAGTCAACAGGTGATGGATCAGGCTGGACGTGGTGCTCTTGCCCTTGCTGCCGGTCACCCCGATGGTGCGGTCGCCGTGGTCGGCCATCCAGAGCGAGGTGCCCTGGGTGACCGTCGCGCCCTGGCGGCGCAGCTCCATCAGCCAGGGATGCGTCTGCGGTACACCCGGCGAGCGGACCACCACGTCGGCGGCGGCCAGCCGGGCGAAGCCCTCGTCGCCGGTGACCAGCGGGGCGGCCTCCGCCAGCGGGCCGTCCCAGGGCAGGGTGAGAAAGTTCGCGCTGTCGTCGACGGCGACGAGGTCGGCCGGGCCGTGGGCGGCGATGGCCGTCACCGCGGCCCGCCCCTCCCGGCCGGCCCCCCAGACTGCGACTTTACGTCCGCGCAGGTCAGACAGGCGCACAGGCTCTCCTCGGGTACGACGGTGGTGGGGCACGGTCCGCCCGAGCCGGGCACGGCCGGACGAACCAGGGCCTAGTATGGCGTGTGCTCAACACGCATCTGGCGCGGATGGACGCGTTCACCTTCCCGTCCTACTCGATCGACCTGTCCACCGGCGAGGCGTTGTTCGACTACGCCCTGACCGGACCCGACGGCGAGCAGCGGTTCACCGAGGTGATCACGTTGCCGGTGCCGGAGGAGTCTCCGTCGGACGCCGCCGTGGCGGCGCTGGGCCGGGTGCTGGAGCTGCTGCACGTGGTGGCCGGGGTCAGCTACTACAAGACGGCCGCCCCCGGGCAGCTGCTGCTGCCGGCACCGCTCGGCCCGGCCGCCGTCGAGTTCGTCACGGCCGTCTACACCAAGGGCCTCGCCGAGTACGCGTACCGCAACCAACTGCCGTACGTGCTGGAGCTGACCCCGCGGGTGCCTGACGGGCGGGTCAAGCCGGCCGCCGAGTACGACAACTCCGACCGACGCCCGCTGTCGGCGGTGGGCGGCGGCAAGGATTCGATCGTCAGCCTGGAGGCGCTGCGCCGGGCCGGTCTCGATCCGGTGCCCTTCTCGGTCAACCCGAACCACGTGATCAACGCGGTGAACGCGGCGTCAGGGCTGCCCGCTCTCGCGGCCCGGCGACGCATCGACCCGGTGCTGTTCGAGCTGAACGCGGCCGGCGCCCGCAACGGACACATCCCGGTCACCGCGATCAACTCGCTGATCGCGGTCGCCACCGCCGTACTGCACGGCCTGGGCCCGGTGGTGATGTCCAACGAGCGCTCCGCGTCGGACCCGAACCTGATCTGGAACGGTCACGAGATCAACCACCAGTGGTCCAAGGGCGTCGAGGCCGAAGGGCTGCTGCGGGCCGCGCTCGCCGAGCACGCCGGGCTGGCCGAGCCGTACTTCTCGCTGCTGCGCCCACTGTCGGAGCTGCACATCGCCCGACTGTTCGCCACCATCGACCGCTACGACGACGTGGTCACCAGCTGCAACGCCGCGTTCAAGCTCCGCGACGCCAGCGAACGCTGGTGCCGCGACTGCCCCAAGTGCCGGTTCGTCTTCCTGGCCCTGGCTCCGTTCATGCCCCGCGAACGGATCACCCACATCTTCGGCGGCGACCTGCTCGCCGACTCCGCGCAGATCCCCGGCTACCGCGAACTGCTCGGCATCGACGGCCACAAGCCGTTCGAGTGCGTGGGCGAGGTGGAAGAGTCAGTGGTCGCGCTGAGCCTGCTCGCCCAGCAACCCGAATGGCGCGACACCCCCGTCGTGACCGCCCTGGTGGACGCCGTCCCCGACGAGGCATGGTCCACCGCCGCCACCTCCGACACCTTCACCCCCGCCGCCGCCAACCACCACATCCCCCCCACCTACCAGAAAACCCTCCAAACCCTCACCCCCTAACACCCCCACCCCACACCCCCCACCGCGGCCGTGCACCGCGCGCGTGCACCGGCGCGTTGATCAAGAAGTTTTGGTCTTCAGGAAGATCGAAAATGACGCAAACTTCTTGATCAACGCGGCGAGGCCGGGTGGGGAGGTGGGTGGGGAGGTGGGTGGGTGGGTGGGGGGTCAGGGGGTGCGGATGGCGTCCAGGGCCAGCAGGGCTACGTGGAGGGAGAGGCAGGCGTCGACCGAGTCGAGGTCGACGTCGAGGATCCGGCCGATCCGGGCCAGCCGCTCGTAGAACGCCGGGCGGGACAGGTGGGCGGCGGCCGCCGCTGCGGACTTGTTCCGGCCCTGCTCCAGGTAGGCCCGCAGGGTACCCAGCAACTGCTCCCGGGGATGCTGCGCATCGTAGGCCAGCAGCGCGCCGAGTTGCCGCTCGACGAAGGTCTGCACCCGGGGCTCATCGCGCAGCAGGTGCAGCAGCCCGGCCAACCCGACATGCGGCAACCGGAAGATCGGCAGGTCACGCCGGTCCCGCCGGGCCGCGTCGGCGACCTGACGAGCCTCGATCAGCGACCGGCGTGCCTCCCGCATGCTGCCCACGCCGGATCCGGCGGCGATCAGCAGCCCGGTGATGGAGCGTCGGCCAGCACTCGGTGCGGGCGCATCGTCGGAACGGCTGGACGCTCCGGCGCGCCCCTGCGGGTCAGCGGCGCGACCAGACAGGTCAGCGCGACCGGAGCTATCAGCACGCCCAGACGAATCGGCACGCCTAGACGAATCATTGCGGCCGGGCAGGTCGGGGCGGCACCGGCGCAGCGCGGCAGCGAAGGCGGACAACGCCCGTTCCTCCGCTACCGCATCGGGCAGGGCGAGCAGGACACCCACCGTCTGGTCGTCAAGGGCACTGGTGAGCCCGGTCAGCCCGGCCTCGCGCAGCGCCTGTCCGACAGCTTCGGCGAGGTCACGCAGCCCGGCCGGCCCGGCGCCCGGGACGCTGTCGAACGCCTCGCCGAGGTTTCCCGGCTCGTTGAGCGGCCCGCTGCCCGCCGGCTGGCGGTGGCGCGCGGTGTCCTCGCCGCCGTCGTCGGTCCGGTGACGGACCACCACGCCGATGAGATGACGACGCTCCAGCACCACCCCGAGCGCCCGCGCCCGCAGCGCCACCTCGTCCACCGGCCAGGAGTGGTCGAGCAGGGCGGTGAGCAGGGTCCGGTGGAGTTGGCGTTCCAGTCCCTCGGCGTCCCGCCGGATCAGCCGGCCGAGGGCCAGCGTGGACGCCGCCCGCTCCACGAGGATGGTCAGCCTGGTCGGCGGCGAACCGGCGCTGTCGGCCGGGGTCGCGACCGCCCGGCCGAGGGCCGGCCCGGGGGCGGACCGACCACCGGCCGACGCCGGCAGCGACTGCCCACCGGCCAGGTCACCGCCGGGCGGCCAGCGCAACAGCAGCCGACCCCAGTCCTGTCCGCGGGCACCCACCATGGTGACCAGCCAGCCGCGGTCCGCGTCGTACGCCGTACGCCCCTCGGGCCGGATCCGCCGTGAGTGCTGCTCCCACCCGTCCAGCAGCAGCTCGGCGCTCTCCCCCGCCGGGTCGTACGCGAGCACCTGGCGGGACAGGTTCTCCAGCACCACCGGGCAGCCGGACAGCTCGGCCGCCTGCCGGACCACCTCCCCGAGGTCGGCACCCTCCACCGACAGCTCGGTGAACCGCTGGTGAATCTCCTCCGTGGCCCGTAGCTCGGTGAGCTGAGCGTCCACGATCAGGGCGTGCACCGCCTCGGTGATCCGCACGAACGGGGTGGCCCGGCGCAGCTCCACCAACGGCAGACCGTGACGTTCGGCGGCGGCCACCATCACCCGGGGTACGCCGTCGAGGTAGCGACGGCCCAGCTCGACCACCAGCCCGGAGACGCCGACGCCGGCCAGGTCCCCGATGAAGGCCCGCAGCCCGGCGTCGTCACCGGGCAGCCCGATACCCGTGGTGAGCACCAGCTCGCCACCGCCGAGCAGGGTGGCGATGTCCGGTACCTCGGCGACGTGCACCCAGCGCACCCGACGGTCCAACCCGACCTCCCCCGCGACCAGGCGCGGCGCGCCGTGGCGGACCGGGTCCAGGGCGAGGACCTCACGCACGGTAGGGAACACCCGCGACACGCTACCGTCCGTGACTGTGGCTCCGGTAACCGCCGGTCGGACCTCAGAACGGGTCGTCGCGGCCCAGCTCCCAGCAGGCCACGGCGGTGGCGGCGGCGACGTTCAACGAGTCCACGCCGCGTCGCATCGGGATCACCACCCGTGCGTCGCTGGCGGCCATCGCCGCGCCGGTCAACCCGGCCCCCTCGGCACCGAGCAGCAGCGCGGCCTGGGACCGCTGGGCCGGGCCCAGTCGTTGGATGGGCACCGCGTCGGGTGCCGGCGTCATCGCCAGCACGGTGAACCCGGCGGCCCGTACGTCGGCCAGCGCCGTCGGCCACGGTTCCAGCTTCGCGTACGGCACGGCGAAGACCTCACCCATGCTGACCCGTACGCTGCGCCGGTAGAGCGGATCGGCGCAGGTCGGCGAGAGCAGCACGGCGTCCACGCCCAACCCCGCCACCGCCCGGAAGATCGCCCCCAGGTTCGTATGGTTGTTGACGTCTTCGAGGATCACCACGCGACCGGCGGTGGCGAGCACCTCAGCGGCGGTCGGCAGCGGCTTGCGCCGGAACGAGGCGAGCACCCCCCGGTGCACGTGGAACCCGGTCGCCTCGCGCAGCACGTCGGGAGTGGCGGCGTACACCGGGGCGTCGCCCGTGTCGAGGTCGGCCAACTGGTCGACCCGCTTGGCGTCGACGAGGAACGACCGGGCCGGGTAGCCGGCCCGCAGCGCCCGCCGCAGCACCAGCTCACCCTCGGCGATGAACAGGCCGTGCGGTGGCTCCCAGCGGGTACGCAGCTCGACGTCGGTGAGCGCCCGGTAGTCGGCGATCCGCTCGTCGTCGGGCTCGGTGATCAGGTGGACGGGCACCCGCCGATTCTGCCGGACCCTGCGGCGCCGGGAGCTGACAGGCCCGCGGCCGACCGGCACGACGGCCGCGCAAGGCCGCGCCCACCGACCGAGGAGGCGGTAGGGCTACTTCATGGTGGCGATCTGGATCAGGTTGCCGCAGGTGTCGTCGAGGACGGCGGTGACCACCGGGCCGAGGTCGGTCGCCTCCTGGGTGAACTCGACGCCGAGGCCCTTGAGTCGCTCGACCTCGGCGTGCACGTCGTCGACGACGAACGAGGTGAACGGGATGCCGTCGGCCACCAGGGCCTGCTGGAACGGGGCTGCCGCCGGGTGGCCGGCCGGTTCCAGCAGCAGCTCGACCCCGTCGGGGTCGGCCGGCGAGACGACGGTGAGCCAGCGGGCCTCACCGGCGGGCACGTCGGTCTTCTTGAGGAACCCGAGCTTCTCGGTGTAGAAGGCGAGCGCCTTGGCCTGGTCGTCGACGAACACGCTTGTGACGTGGATGCGGATCACGGTTCTGGTGCCTCTCGGTCGATGGGCCACCGCTCGACGATCGAGCGCAGCGGGCTCGTGTCGATGTGGTGGAACTTGTACCGGCCTTGTCGCCGGGTGAGTACCAGGCCGGCCTGTTCGAGCACCGCGAGGTGCTGTGAGATGGCCTGGCGTGAGGAGGTCAGGTTGTGCTTCACGGTCAGTCGGCCGCAGATCTCGAAGAGCGTCTGACCGTCCCTGTCGATCAACTCGTCCAGGATCGTGCGTCGCGTCGCGTCACCGATGGCCTTGAAGAGGTCAGGGTCGGCGTCCACAGACACATTTATAGGCAAGCGGACACTTGCCTGTCAAGCCGGCCCGCCGACCACGATCCAGCGGGCTGGGACGTGGTCGGTCAGCCAGACACCGTTGGCGGCCCGGTAGAAGACGAACCCGTTGCGGTGCATGCCGGCCGCGTCCACGGTCAGCACGACCGGGTCACCGCGTCGGGCACCGACCGTGGCGGCGGTCTCCCGGTCCACCGACAGGTGGACGTGGGTACGACCGCGTGGTCGCAGCCCCTCGGCACGGATGCCGGACAGGTGACGGGCCACCGTGCCGTGGTAGAGCAGCGACGGTGGGGCGACGGGTTCGAGGCGCAGGTCGACGGCGATCGAGTGGCCCTGCGCGGCCCGGATCCGCCCGGCGTGCAGCTCGAAACGCTGCTTGTCGGTGCCAGCGACCAGCTCGGCCAGCACCTGCCGGGTGACCGGACGGCCGTGTCGGGCGAGCGCGGCGAGCAGCACCTCCACCTCGACCCAGCCGCCCTCGTCGAGGGTGATGTCGACGGCGTCCGGACGGTGGCGGAGCACGTACGCGAGGAACCTGCTGGCGGAGGTGAGCCGGTCGGTCACGGGCCGATGCCGAACTGGTCGAGCAGGTCCTGCACCACGGCCCGTCGTGGTGGCCGCCAGGTGGCCCAGTACCGGATCTCCGGCAGGCCGTGGATCGGGACCGCACGCAGCCCGTCGGGAAGCCCGACGCAGCCGTTGACCACCGTGGCGCCGACCCCCAGCGCGGCGAGATGCACCAACAGGTCCCACCCGTCGACCTCCGCGGCGACCTGCCAGCGCACGCCCGCGTCGAGCAGGGCGCGGTCCAGCGCCCTGCGGTGCGGTCGCCCGGCCGGGGGTACGACAAGATCCAGGCCATCGAGATCGCCGAGCCGGACCTGCCGGCGGGCGGCGAGCGGGTGCCCGGCACCGAGGACGAGCACCTGCCGATAGGCGGCGATCTGCGTCGACTCGAGCTGCCGGCCGGGCGGGTCGTGCGCGACGACGGCGAGGTCGGCCCGCCCGCTGGTGAGGGCGGCGAGGGCGGCGTCCCGGTCAGCGGTGATCACGTGGACCCGGCGTCCCTGGCGGCCGACCCGCTGGATCGGTCCGCTGATCACCCACCGCAGCGCGCCCCGCCCGGCCGCGATGGTGAGCGTCGGCGCGGACTGCTGGTGCAACTCCCGCAGGAACTCCTCGGCCCGTCGGCGGGAGTCCAGTGCGTACGCGGCGAGGCGTTCCCCGGCGGCCGTCAGCGTCAGCTTGCGACCGTCGCGTTCGTACAGGTCGACGCCGAGCGCGGTGGCCAGCTTCCGGATCTTCACGTGCAGGGAGGGCTGGCTGATGTGCAGCTCCTGCGCAGCGGTGGTGAAGTTGCGGTGCTCGGCGAAGACCGCGAACGACCGCAGCGCGTCGGCTTCCAGCAGGCTCCGCCCGTCCATAGTTCCAAACTATAGATGCGGTGCCAAACAATAGTTCCGCCCGAGACGATCGCGCCGCATTCTGAGCCGCGTGACGGAGAACCTTCCCCGGCTCGGCATCGACATCGGCCGGGTCATCATCGACGGCCCCGCCCACCCGGGCGGCGGTGACACCGCCTTCTTCAGCGGGGACGAGGCGACCATGCTGGCCACCCCCGAGGTGCCCGGTGCCGTCGAGACCATCGCCCGTCTCGTCCCCCTCTTCGGCGGCCGGGTGTGGCTGGTCTCCAAGTGCGGCCCGCGCGTCCAGGCCCGTACCCTGCGCTGGCTCGCCGCCCACGACTTCCACCGGCGCAGCGGCATCCCCCGCGACCACGTCCGGTTCTGCCGGGCGCGGGCCGACAAGCGGGCCCACTGCCTCGACCTCACCCTCACCCACTTCGTCGACGACCATCCCGAGGTGCACGCCGCCATCCGGGGCGCGGTCGCCCAGCAGTACTTCTTCGGACCGCAGCGCCGCCCGGTGCCCGCCTACGGTCGACCCACGCCCACCTGGACCGACGTCGAACGCCTCGTCGTCGGTTCGCTGCGTGCCGCGAGTCCTGGCCACCCATGAGACACCACCGCGCGCGTCAGGTCGGTGGGTCGACCGGCGGTCGGCGGCGCGCCCAGGCGAGGAACCTGTCGAACAGCACCCCACTGGCTGGCCGCCACCCGGCCACGCTCGCGGGTTGCGGCATGTCGCACCCTCCCGCTCCGCGGAAACCCCAAGATGCCGCAACCCGCGAGCACAGCCGCAACCCGCGCGGGTAGCGCGTCCGTCGCGCGGGTAGCGCGTCGGCGCGCAGAGGCGTGGTCAGGGTGGCGACAGCCGCGACAGCACGCGGTGGGCGTGCTCGGCCGACGGGTCGCCGAGATCGTCGAGGATCTGCGCCGCGCGTCGCCATGCGTCGACGGCCCGGGAGATGTCGCCCATCGCCTCGCGGGCCTCGCCGAGCCGCTGAAGCGTCTCGGCCTCGTGGTAGCGGTCCGCGGATTCACGGAACAGCCCGATGGCCTCCTCGAAGCAGTCGGCCGCCCGATCATGCTCACCCAGGCGGGCGTGGGCGAAACCGAGGCTGTCCAACGTAGCCGCCTGACCGTTGCGGTCGCCGCTCGCCCGCTGCTGAGCGAGCGCCTGCGTGCAGCTCTCGATCGCCCGTGGATAGTCTCCCGTGGCGGCGTAGAGCCAACCGACGGCGTTCAGGGCCCGTGCCTCGCCGGCGCGGTTGCCGACCGATCGGTACAGCCGTAGCGCTTCCTGTCCGTGACGGATCCCTTCCTCGGGTCGCCCACGCATGAAGCAGACCTCGGCGTGGTTGTGCAGCGTCAGCGCCTGGCCGGTCGGGTCGTCCAGTCGCCGGTGCAGGTCCAGGGCGCGTAGCAGCCGTCTCTCCGCCATGTCGAGGTCACCGAGACGGGTCTCCGCACGGGACAGCAACCGGTTGGCGACGGCCTGACCGGCGAGGTCGTCGACGCGTTCCGCCGCGACGAGCGCGATCTGCTGTGCCACGCGCTGATCCCGCCAGAGACCACGCGGGGCGAAGAACGTGGTCAGCGCCCAGGCCAGTTGCCAGGCGTACGCCTCGAAGCCGGTCTCGGCGGCCTGGCGCACGGCCCGCAGCAGCACCTGATGTTCCGCCGCGAACCAGCCGAGCGCCGCGTCGTGGTTCTCTGCCGGGGACCTGACGTTCGACGGCACCGGGGGAAGCGGATCGATCGCCGGCCACTGCGGCTGGAGCAGCACCGCCGCCGGGTAGGAACTGTGCAGGTAGTAGTCGAGCAGTCGGTGGCGCGCCTCCCACGACTCGTCGACTTCCCCGGCGCTTCGCGTCAGTTCGGCCGCGTACGCCCGGAGCAGGTCATGGAAGGAGTAGCGGCCGGGCAGGTGTTCGGTCAGCAGGTGCAGTCGGGTCAGCTCCCGCAGCGGCGGTGTGATCGTCGCCGGGGTCTCCCCGGCGAGCGCCGCCGCGGCCTCCACGGTCAGGTCCGGTCCGGGGTGTAACCCCAGCAGGCGGAACAGTCGGGCCGCCGGCCGGCTCAGCGCCAGGTAGGACCAGGAGAAGACGGCGCGTACGTCGCCGTCGGCCAGCGCGTCAAGCATCGCCTCGTCGGGGCGCAGGCTGGCGGCGAAGGCGTCGAGCGGGAAGCTGGGATGCAGCGCCACCCGTGCCGCCACGATCGACAGCGCGAGCGGCAGCCGTCCGGTCGAGTCGATGATGTCCGCCGCGGCGGCCGGCTCGGCGGCCAGCCTGCGGGCGCCGAGGCGACTGGCGAGCAGGCTCATCGACTCGGTGCTGGTGAGCACGTTGAGTCGGATCGGGTGTGCTCCTTCCGCCGCGATCAGCCCGGACAGCTCGTCCCGGCTGGTCACCACGACCACGCAGCCGCCGGCACCGGGCAGCAGCGGTCGGACCTGCGCCGAGTCGCGCGCGTTGTCGAGCACCAGCAGCAGACGACGGTCGGCCAGCAGGCTGCGGTGCAGCCCGACGCGGTCCGCCAGGCTGGCCGGGATGCCGGTGGCCGGCACGCCGAGCGCTTCGAGGAAGCCGCGCAGGGCATCGCTCGGGTCGACGACGTCGGCCTCGTCGTAGCCGCGCAGATTGATGTAGAGCTGGCCTTCAGGGAAGCAACCGGCAGCCCGGTGCGCCCAGTGCAGGGCGAGCGCGGTCTTTCCGACCCCGGCCATCCCGGAGATCGTGAAGATGGCCACCGCCGGCTGCCGGGCCGGTTCCGCGTGGTGACCGGAGTCGAGAATTTCCAGCTCGCGGCGGCGGCCGACGAAACCCGGCACCGCCAGCGGCAGTTGCTGCGGTCGCTCCCCCGCCGGACCGGCCAGGTCGGGGTCCGCGGCGCGGATGAAGTGGACGCGGTCGGCGTCGGACAGGTTGAACGCCTCGGCGAGCAGTCGGACCGTCGACTTGCGCGGCCGGGCCACCCGTCCGTTCTCCACGTCCCGGATGCTGCGTACGGCCAGGCCGGTGGCGGCAGCGACATCCTCCTGGGTCAAGCCGAGCCGCCGCCGGTGGGCCGCCACCATCTGACCAAACCGGGCCATGCCCATCCACTCATGGCCTGCCGGGTCCGCGGTGGGCCGGCCAGCCTCTCGACGGGAAAAGGATGTCCGGTGAAGGTTTCTACTGGATGGCGTACTCCTTGTCGAGCCGGAGCCCGACGGCCGGGACAGGCGGGACGGGCGGGACGACGGGCGGTCCGTTCTACTCCATGAAGTCGTAGATGTACTCGCCGAACTCGGCGTGGTACCTGTCCTGGGTCTGCTGCCAGGCGGTCGAGATGTTCGTCCGGCCGGCCGGCCCGCGCCTACCGAAGTAGGGCAGGTGGTGGAGGTAGTAACCGAAGATCCGGTCGCAATGCACGAAGTACGCGTGCGTGTCCAGGATGTGGCCGTGCCAGAACTCGTCGATGTCGATGTGCGGCGGCAACAGTTCGCCCTCGTACCTGCGACGCAGGTACAGCCAGTTCTTGTAGAGCCGCTCGAAGTAGTCCGCCCGGGCCGGGCTCCATTCGCTGCCCAGCATGTCGCGTCCCTGGGTCAGCCGGTACTTCAGCGGCCCGAAGTCGATGGCGTCGATGTACCGCCGCACCTCGGCGAGGTCGGCGATCCGGTTGATTGAGGTGGCGCGGGGAACGTCCCAGCGGAGTTCCTCGGCGGGCTTGACGGCGATTTCGGTCATTTCGCAGCCCAATCTCGATCGGTCGACTGGATTTGCGGTGGTGGCCCGGGCGGCACCGCCGGCCCGGGCCACCAGGTCACGTCAGACGGCCTGGTCGCAACACACCACCCACTGCGGGAGTCCCCCGTTGACGCAAGCACCACCCGAAGCGGATACCAGGGACGCTATTTCCACGCCCAGGGGGCATCCAGGAGATTGACCGGCAGTTGACCGGCAGGTCCCTGGTGGACCACGCTCGGACGTGCCCACGCCGTCGGGCCGGCGGGTGGCCGGCGGACCCGAGCGCAGCTGGCCGTTACGGCACCTGGGACCGGCTGGTCTTCAGGCACAGCCAGGTGGCGAGAGCTTCGATCTCGGCGTCGACCTCGGCGGTCATCGCCCGGGTGAAGGGGACGTCCTCGTGCAGGGCGTTGACGACGAGGACGCCCGCCTTGCGGTCGGCGGTCGCGTCCAGCTTGCCGACGAGCCGGTCGTGATGGAGTACTGGCAGCGCGAAGTAGCCCCACCGCCGCTTGTCCCGAGGCTTGTACATCTCCAGGAGGTACTCGTAGCCGAACAGTTGCTCGGTGCGTACCCGGTCGTGGATCAACCGGTCGAACGGCGACAGCAACGCGGTGCGCCCCTCGAACGGCAGCCCCAGGTACACCGGGTCGACCCGCCAGGTCCCGGGTACGCCCTCCACCACCGCCTCCTCCCCCGCGACGCCGACGAACGGTGACTCGCCCGGGGTCAACGTGCCACCGGACCGGGCGATGCCCAACGCGGCGAGCCGGCGCTCGTCACGCAGCCGGGCCGCCTCGTCCGGGTCGAGGTCCGGCAGGTCGACGGCGTACACCTGCTTGGGGAGATCCCAGTAGCGCTGCCGTCCCTTGCGGCCGGAGATCGCCACCTGACCCTGCCGGGCCAGCAGTTCGAGCATCTTTGTGACGTTGCGATTGTTGGTCCAACCGCTCGACGGCCACGGCACCACACTGGTGTCGGGGATGTCCCGGGACAGCAGCGGACCCTTCGCCGCCAGGACGGCCAGGACGTCCCGGCGGAACGACTCGTTCTGCTCCATCCAGGCCCGGGCGGACGGATGGGTCGCGGCGCGGGCCTCGGCGATCACGGCGGGCAGGTCGTCCGGCGTGCGGATGTACGCCACAGTCTCGACCAGGCTGCGCTCGACCTCGATCGCCCTGGTCAGGTGGGCGGGATCGTAGGCCGGACCGAGCCGGCTCCACAGCACGAGATCGGCGCTGGGCGCGATGGCCGCCGTGGGGTCGAGTTGCAGGATCGTGAGGCGCTGAACGACGTCCACGAGGTCGCTCGGGCGCGGCGCGGCGAGCAGCTGGGCGTGGATCGCGATCCGGCGAGCTTCTTCCCGGGTCAGTCGGTGGGCGACCATGCCGCCGACCCTACCCACCCGCCCCTGCCGAAAGGGGCGACGAACCCGTCGCGCGTCGGAGGCCGCACCGCCCCGGCTCGTTGTCGAGATCGCCGGTGCCGGCGACAGCCGGGCAATACCGCTGCCTCGGCCCGGCGCGGGCCGCCCTCGGGTCACACGACGTCGTGGAACCAGCGACGGGATGAAGGGGGCAGCAGCAGGAGGCCGACGACGGTCGCGTATCCGGCGATGTACACCAGCGACAACGCATCGGTCGACGTCAACGTGACGAGGCCGTACACGATGCTCCAGGTGAGCAGCACGGTCACCCAGAACCGGGCGCGCCCGCTACCGCGGCACAGGCCGACGGCCAGCACCAGGACAAGTACGGGAACCATCAATCCGATGCCCGTGGCCCCGGGCGTCGTCACCAGCGCGCCCACCGAGCCGACGACGGTCAGCACCAGAAGCGAGACGGCGGCGACGACCGGCAGGGGGATGCGTGGTCGCCGCTGCTCAGTCATCGCCACATGCTACTGACCTGATCCGCCTCCACCGGTGCCCGAGAACCCGTCGAGTGAACCGGCCGACGGACACGTCCCGATTCAGCGGTTTCGTACCTTCCGGACCGGGGAATGCCGCGCCACTCCGTTCGCAGCCCGACCCGGAAAGGCGCACCGATGAGCGCAGACCACGCCGGCACGCTCGTGCCGGCCGACCCGTGGCCGTTGCCGCGCGAGGCCAGCGTCGCGGACCACATCGTGCAGCGGCTCGCCTGCTGGGGCGTACGCCGCTACTTCGGCTTCCCCGGCGACGGCATCAACGGGATGACCTCGGCCCTGCAACGTACAAACGAACAGGTGCAGTTCGTCCAGGTGCGGCACGAGGAGACCGCCGGGTTCGCCGCCTCGGCGCACGTCAAGTACGGCGGTGGGCCGCTCGGTGCGGTGCTGGTCACCAGCGGTCCCGGCGCCATCCACGCCCTCAACGGCCTCTACGACGCGAAACTGGATCACCAGCCGGTGGTCGCCCTGGTCGGGCACACCGCACTCACCGCCGAGGGCGGCGGCTACTACCAGGAGGTCGACCTGCTCGCCCTCTACAAGGACGTGGCGGCGGCGTTCCTGGCCCAGCTCGACCACCCGTCCCAGGTACGCCACCTGGTGGACCGGGCGTGCCGGACGGCGCTGGCCCGGCGTACCGTCACCGCCCTGGTGCTGCCGCTCGACGTGCAGGACCTGCCGGCGGTGCCCAACCCGCCACACGCGCACGGCTTCTACCACACCAGCAGCGTGCCGAGCAGCGGCCCGACGGTGCCGCCGGAGGCGGACATCCGGCACGCCGCCGAGGTGCTCGGCAGCGGCGAACGGGTGGCAATGCTTGTCGGCCAGGGTGCGCTCGGTGCCGAAAGCGAGGTACGCGAGATCGCCCACCGCCTCGGCGCGGGCGTGGCGACGGCGCTGCTCGGCTTCACCACGGTGGACCACCGCGAGCCGTGGGTGACAGGTGCCATCGGCCTGCTCGGCACCCGGCCCAGCTGGCAGCTGATGAACCAGTGCGACCGACTGCTGATCGTCGGCAGCAACATGCCGTACTCGGAGTTCTACCCGCAGCCCGGGCAGGCGCGGGCGGTGCAGATCGACCACGACGGTACCCAGCTCGGACTGCGCTACCCGACGGAGGTGAACCTGACCGGCGACGCCGCACCCACCCTGCGGGCGCTGCTGGCCGCACTCGGCCCCGGTCCTGGACCGACCCGTTGGCGTCAGACCATCGCCGGGGCCACCGCGGCGTGGCGGCAGTCGCAGCGGGAACTGGCCGAGCAGGACGCCGACCCGGTCAACCCGCAGTTGCTCTTCGCCAGCCTCAGCGAGCGCCTGCCCGACGACGCGATGCTCGCCGTCGACTGCGGCACCACCACCGCCTGGTACGCCCGGCACATCAAGGTCCGTCCGGGGATGTTGGCCAGCCTGTCGGGCACCCTGCTGTCCATGGGCGGCGCCATGCCGTACGCGTTGGCGGCCAAGTTCGCCCACCCGGACCGCCCGCTGGTGGCCCTGATCGGCGACGGCGCGATGCAGATGAACGGGGTCAACGAGCTGATCACCGTGGCGAAGTACTGGCAGGGCTGGGCCGATCCGCGGTTCGTGGTGCTGGTGCTCAACAACCGGGATCTGGCGTTCGTCAGCTGGGAGCAGCGTTCCACCGAGGGCACCCCGATGTTCCCGGACAGCCAGCAGTTGCCCGACATCGCGTACCACCGCTGGGGTGAGGTGCTGGGGCTGCGCGGCGAGCTGGTCGACCACCCGGACCGGGTGGCCGACGTGTGGGACCGGGCGCTGCGCGCCGACCGCCCCACGGTGATCAACGCACTGGTCGACCCCGCCGAGCTGATGATGCCCCCACATTTCACCACCGACCAGGCCCGCAAGACCGCCGCCGCCATGCTGCGCGGCGACACCGACTGGGCCGGCATCGTCCGCCGCGGCATTCCCAGCGTGGTGACCACCTACCGCCCCCGCCGCCGCTAACCCCACCCACACCCACCTTGTTGATCATGAGGTTAGCGGCACTTCTAGAGATCGAACTTGCCGCTAATCTCATGATCAACGGGGATATGACCGGGGGTGGTCAGCCGCGGTTTTGGAGCCAGCGGCGGAAGTCGGCCAGGGGGTTGTCGGGGGTGCGGCGGGGGTCGGGGAGCGGGTCGCGTTCGGCCGGGCGGCGGGGGGTGCCGACGAGTTCGCGGCTGGGCGGGGTGAATGCCTGTGCCGGCTGGTCCTCGACTGCCGTGCCGATGATCCGGGCGACCGCGTCGATGACCCGCGCCTGCACGGCGGCACCGACGGAGTCGGTCGGGTCGTCCGGGTTGGCGGCGATACCGGCGACCGCGACCTGCGGGGTGTACCCGACGAAGCTCTCCGTGGCGGCCCGGTCGGAGCTACCGGTCTTGCCGGCCACCGGCCGGCCGTCGAGGATCCGGTTCACCGCGGTGGCGGTGCCGCCGTTGCACTGCCCGAAGGCGGACTGCTGACCCACCGGGCAGCGCGCGGCGTCGGTGGCGGCGCGGGCCACGTCGGCGTCGAGCACCCGCCGGCAGGACGGGTCACCGACGGCCAACCGCTGCCCGTCCGGCGCGGTCACCGACACCACCGGCAGCGGCGCGCAGTACGTTCCCTCAGCCGCCACCGTCGCGTAGGCGTTGGCCAGGTCGAGCGGGGTGGTGGCGGCCACGCCGAGGGTGAACGCGCCCCAGTCGGCCGCGTCGTTGGCGGCGAAGTCGGCGTCGGACTCCGCGCGGAAGGTGATGCCCAGCCGCTGCGCCATCTCGACCACCTTCTCCGGCCCGACCTGCTCGGCCAGCCAGACGAAGTAGGTGTTCACCGAACGGCCGAAGCCGTCCCACATCATCCGGTAGCCGTCCATCCAATCCGGGTTGGCGTTTGCCGGGCACCAGCGGCCGTCGCAACTGCTGTCCCCCTCGGCGGCGTACCGGGTGGGCAGTCGGCTGGGCGCGTCGAACCCGGTGGACAGCGTCCGACCGGACTCCAGCGCGGCGAGCATGGTGAACAGCTTGAACGTGGATCCGGCCTGGTAGCCGGCCACACCGGGGCCGCCGGAGATCAACGGGTTGACGGTGTTCGGGTAGTTGCTCTGCCCGTCGGGGTTGCTGTCGAGGCTGTAGTGGCGGTTGACGGCCATCGCCAGCACGCGACCGGTGCCGGGCTCGACGGCGGCGATCGGCACGGCGCGCGGGTTGTCGTACCCGTAGATGCCGGTGGCCTGGCGCTGCGCGGTGGCCTGGACCTGCGGGTCCAGCGTCGTCACCACGCGGTAGCCACCGCGCCGAAGTGCCTGCTCCCGCTCCTGCACGGTGTCGCCGAACTCCGGCTGTGCGACCCACCAGCGGCGCAGGTAGTCGCAGAAGAAGCCCCATCCGTCGCGGCCGCCGGCGGTGGCCGCACAGCCGTTGGCCTGGTCGCTCGGGTCCAGCGTCAACGTCTCGGCCCGGGCCTCGGCGGCCTGCTCAGCAGTGATCGCCCCGGTCTCGACCATGGAGTCCAGCACGTACCCCCGGCGCTCCAACGCCGCGTCGGCGTCGCCGTCGATCGGGCTGTACGCCTCCGGCGACTGCACCAGGCCGGCGAGCAGAGCCGCCTCGGCGAGGGTCAGGTCGGCCGGCGCCTTGGAGAAGTAACGCTGGCTCGCGGCCGCCACCCCGTACGCCCCGGAACCGAAGTACGCGATGTTGAGATAGCGGTTGAGGATCTCGTCCTTGCCGAGGCGCTGCTCCAACGCATTGGCGTACCGGATCTCCTGGAGCTTGCGCCCGATGGTCGGCTCGGTGGCCGCAGCCCGCTCCTCCGCGGTGCGGCTCGGGTCGGTCTTGAGCACGTTGCGTACGTACTGCATGGTCAACGTCGAGCCGCCCTGCCCGGTGCCCTCGGTGACGTTGCTGACCACCGCCCGGAGCATGCCGCGCAGGTCGACCCCGCCGTGGTCGTAGAAGCGCCGGTCCTCGGCGGCCACGATCGCCTGGCGCATCACCGGCGCGATCTCCCCCAGCGCCACGTCCGTACGGTTGACGTCGTAGAACGTGGTGATCAGCGTCTTGCCGTCGTTGGCGTAGAGGTAGGACCGCTGCGGGGTGGCCGGGGTCCGCAACGCGTCCGGCAGTGCGGCGTAGTTCCCGAGTGCCGCCTTCGCGGCGAAGCCGAGCAGCAGGTTGCCCGGCAGCGCGGCGACCGCCAGAACCAGGCCGGCGAGTACGCCGGTCAGCACGACGGTGAACAGCCGCGACAGCGGCGTAGGGGTGGCCATGGTCCCCAGGATTGCCGCGAAAGCCACCTTCCGGCCACCACAATTAGCCAGTTGTCAGGCAATTCACCGCTATTTGCCAGCCACCACTGCGCTGGCAGGCCGAGGGATCGCAGGATTCAGCGACACTGCTGGACATCGGGAACAGCCGGTCGCAGGACGGACATTCGTTGCGGTTCGTCAGTGACCGGGCAACGCGACCGTCACCACCAGCGGGCGGATCGGCAGCTCCTCAGGCCGCGCCGAGCGGACCCGCGCCCCCCGGTCCCATCGGAGCTGCCGGCCCGGCGGTGGCGACGCTGGCACTTGTCGCGTCGCGAAGGATCTCCCGGGGCATCAGCCGGCCCGAGCGGTAGCAGATGCCGATCCCGGAGATCAACACGAAGATCGCCCCGAAGGTCTGCAACGAACCGATCAGCGCGCCGCCGAGGCCGAGCAGCGGGCTGGCGATCATCAGCATCGTCCCGTCCCCGATGCTGAACATCCCCGAGCGGGCCACCGCCCATCCGGTGAGCAGCCAGCCGGCGCTGTAGCAGGTGGCGCCGACAAGCACCAGCGACCGGGCGGTGGTGCCGAAGACCGGGGTCTGCTCGGACAGCCCCGCGAAGGGCAGCATGAGCACCGTGCCAGCGATGCTGACCAGCAGGCCGGCCACCGCGGCGTGCCGGCTGCGGGTGGCGGCGAGCAGCCCGGTCAGTCCGAGCAGGGCCAGCAGGCCGAGCCAGACCGCGGCCACCCAGCCGATCAGGTACAACGCCCGCCCGTCGGCCGGGTACGGGTCGTTGCCCACCCCGCCGTCGCTGGCCATCGCCACCGCGCCGTAGAGAATCGCGTACGCCGGCAGCAGCCAGACCGCGGCCCGGGCCAGCCGCCGTAGCGACCAGGCCCAGCTGGCGTTGGTGGCGGGACCGGGCGGTGCCGGTTCGTCGATGAAGGGAAGTACGCCGAATCCCCCGCCGGCACGCCGGGTGCCGATCGGCCCCTTGGGGTCGTGGGCTCCGGGGACCTCCGGCGTGGACCACAGCCGCCGCACCGGCTCCATGCGTCACCTCGCTCATCCACGAGCGGTGCCGGGACACGCCGCGGCGCCCCGATGCCTGGTCACCACCCGCACTAGGACCGATGGTGGCAGGCACCGGGACGCGTCATGAGCATTTCTCGCATTTGCCGTCAGGTTCGAGCCCGGCCGGCGAGACCCGACCCCGCCACCGCCCGCGACCACCGGTCAGACACCGCTGGTGCCCCGCCGACGCCTGCCCGAGTTGCGGCATCCCGCGCCGAACCGGCCCGAACCGCCAGAGCGGTTCGGGCCGGCACCGGGATCGCGGATCAGCCGCGCTCGCGCTGGTCCGAGGTGTCGTTGAGCAGGCTCGCCGGGGAGACCGGCTCCGGCGCGGGCAGCCCCTGCGGGCTCTTGCCGCCGGTGGCCTGAGCCTCGGCCACGCGTACCTCGTTGTGGATCTCCTCGGCCGCGAGCGCGGCGGCCTGCGCGGCCTCGGCCGCCTCCCGCTCCACCGCGCTGGCGTCCTCGGACGCCTCCTGGCTCGGCGCGTCGCCGACCATCTGGCTCAGTCCACCGAGCGCGCCGCCCATGCCCTCCAGGGCCTTGGTCAGCTCGGCCGGCACGATCCACACCTTGTTCGCCGTGCCGTTGGCGATCTGCGGCAGAGCCTGGAGGTACTGGTAGGCGAGCACCTTCTGGCTCGGGTTGGCCTGGTGGATGGCGTCGAACACGGTCCGGATCGCCTTCGCCTGGCCCTCGGCCTGCAGGATGCGGGCCTGCCGGTCACCGTCGGCGCGCAGCACCGCCGCCTGCTTCTCACCCTCGGCGGAGAGAATCTGCGACTGCTTGTGACCCTCGGCGTTCAGGATCGCGGCCCGGCGGTCCCGCTCGGCGCGCATCTGCTTCTCCATGGAGTCGCGGATGCTCGGCGGCGGCTCGATCGCCTTGATCTCCACCCGGGTCACCTTGATGCCCCAGCGGCCGGTGGTCTCGTCCAGCACACCGGAGAGGTGTCGGTTGATCTCCTCCCGGCTGGTCAACGCACGCTCCAGGTCCAGCGAGCCGATCACGTTACGCAGCGTGGTGACGGTCAACTGCTCGATCGCCTGGAGGAAGTTGGAGATCTCGTAGGTGGCCCGGACGGAGTCCACCACCTTGAAGTAGAGGACGGTGTCGATCGACACGACCAGGTTGTCCGAGGTGATCACCGGCTGCGGCGGGAAGCTGACCACCTGCTCGCGCATGTCGACCTTGGTACGCACCGCGTCGACGAAGGGCACGAGGATGTTCAGACCAGGGTTCAGCGTGCGCTTGTACCGGCCGAGTCGCTCGACGACGTCCTGGCGCTGCTGCGGCACGATCCGTACCGACTTGGCCAGGGTGACCACCGCGATCAGTGCGACTGCTATCAATAGGGCGGGAACTACGAACTCCATCCGTTCACCTTTCCGCTTCGGGTAGCTCGCCGGGAGTAGTGACGTCCCGCCAGACCAGGGCTACCGCTCCCTTGACCTGGATAACCTGCACCCGCTCACCGGGTGCGAAAACCTGGGTGGCGTCGTAGGCGCGAGCACTCCACACCTCGCCGTCGATCTTCACCATGCCCCGGTCGGCGTCCACGGCCTCCAGCACCAGGGCGGTCGAGCCCTCGATCGCCTCAATCCCGAAGGTCGTGTCGCCGCTGTCGGAGCTGGTCTGTTTGTGTCGTTGAATGACCGGTCGCGCGGCGAACACGGTAAGCGCGGAGACGACCGCGAAGACCACCGCCTGCACGGCCACCGGCGCGCCGAGCGCGGCGGCGCCGGCGGCGGCGAACGCGCCGACCGCGAACATGATCAAGAACAGGGTCGCCGTGAAGATCTCAGCGACCGCCAGCACCACACCCAGCACGATCCACAGCACGGCATCCACGTAACGATCGTGACATGTCAGTGCACGTGTCATCGAACTGTCATGATCTCAGAGCCGCGATCGCCAACACCGAGGGAGACTTCGTGCCCCTGCGTCCCGAAACCGCCCGGCAGATCGACGCCCTGGTGGCCGACGCACAGTCCGCCGGCCACGTCCCGTCGCTGATCATCGGCGTGGTGCGCGACGGTGCGCTGGCGCACCTGGCCGCCGCCGGCACCCAACCACCCCCCGACGCCGACCTCCAGTACCGCATCGGCTCGATCACCAAGACGATGACGGCCGTGCTGGTCATGCAGGAACGCGACGCCGGCCGGCTGGCGCTGGACGACCCGCTGCGGCGGCACCTGCCCGACGCCGCCGCGGCCGGCGCGGTCACCCTGCGGCAGCTGCTCGGGCACGCCGGCGGCCTGCAACGCGAACCCGACGGCCCATGGTGGGAGCGCAGCGAGGGCGTCGACCTGACCACCCTGCTGACCGGGTTCACCGCCACGAAGATCGCGTACCCGCCGCACCGCTTCTGGCACTACTCCAACCTGGCGTACGGGCTGCTCGGCGGGGCACTGGAGAAGCTGACCGGGACGCCCTGGGCGCAGTTGGTGCAGGAGCGGATCCTGGACCCGCTCGGCCTGCGCCGCACCACCTACGCACCCACCGAGCCGTTCGCCCGGGGCTACGTGGTGCATCCCTGGCACGACACGCTGCGGGAGGAACCGCGTACCGACAGCCGTTCGATGGCGCCGGCCGGCCAGCTCTGGTCCACCGTCACGGACCTCGCCCGCTGGGCGGCCTTCCTCGCCGACCCCGACCCGGCGGTGCTGGCGCCCGCCACGCTCGACGAGATGTGCGCCCCGGTGATCCTCAGCGACCTGGACTCCTGGCGCGGCGGGTACGGCCTCGGCATCCAACTCACCCGCGACGGCGACCGGGTCCACGTCGGGCACGGCGGTTCGATGCCCGGCTACATCGCCACGCTGGCCGTGCACCGCCCCAGCCGCACCGGCGTCGTCG
This sequence comes from Micromonospora sp. NPDC049891, assembly GCF_040660295.1. Classification (NCBI taxonomy): domain Bacteria; kingdom Bacillati; phylum Actinomycetota; class Actinomycetes; order Micromonosporales; family Micromonosporaceae; genus Micromonospora; species Micromonospora sp. NPDC049891. Next base: position 42,909 of record NZ_JBFAML010000004.1, on the reverse strand, counting down.
GCTTCGCCAACTCGTACGGCTTCCGCACCGGGGGGATCGGCCCACTCGGCCACCGGATCCTCACCCACGTGCTCGACGCCGAACCGGTACCGGCCCGACAGTGGTCGCCGGCCGAGGTACCGCCCCCGGCCGACCTGGCCCCGCTGACCGGCCGCTGGTGGTGGATGGGTACCGCGCTCGACGTCAGCTGGGACCGGGCGAGCGGTGAACTGGTCGGCACCCTGCGCGGCGACCGGACCAGCCGCTACACCCCGGACGGCCCCGACCGGTGGCGCGGCGTCAGCGGCATCGAGAACGGCGAGGTGCTGGCGGTGCTGCGCGACGAGGCGGGCCGACCGGTCGCACTCGACATCGCCACCTTCGTCTTCACCCGGAGCCCGGACGACGAACCCTGACCGCCCGGCCGGCCGGCCGACGTCCCACACCTGGCCGGACCGGCCGGCGCCGTCACGGCGGGGTGGAGCGGACCACCACCGCCTCGGGCACCGGTGGCGTCGGGGACTGCGGCAAGGGGGTCGCTGACGTCGGCGCAGGTGGCGTCGGCCGCTGGCGGGACAGTCGGCGCACCGCGGTGTTGAGCACGGCGATCAGCGGTACGGCGACGAGCGCGCCGACGATGCCCTCCAGCACCACCCCGGCGGTCACCGCCAGCACCACGGGCAACGGATGCAGCGCAACCGCCCGGCCCATGATCCACGGTTGCAGGACGTTCCCTTCGACCTGCTGCACCACGACAACCGCACCAAGAATGATCAACGCGGTGACCCAGCCACCGTCGACGAGGGCCACCAGGACCGCGACCGCGCCGGACAGCGTCGCGCCGACGATCGGGATAAACGCGCCGAGGAACACCAGCGCCGTCAACGGGAAGGCGAACGGCACGTCGAACAGCACGAGCGCGATTCCGATGCCCACCGCGTCGATGAACGCCACTAGCACCGTGGCGCGTACGTAGGCGACAAGGGTCAGCCAGGAGGCACGCCCGGCGTCGTTGACCCGCCAACGGGCGCCGACCGGGAAGATCCCGACCACGAACCGCCAGATCCGGTCCCCGTCCCGCAGGAAGAAGAACGTGGCGAACAGCACCAGCAGCGCACCTGTGAACACCTCGACCACGGTGCCGGCGGTCGCGATCGCGTTGCTTGTCAACGCCTGCGAATTCTCGTTGATCCAGTTCTGCCCGGCCTCGATGTACGTGTCGAGCTGCCCGTCGGAGAGGTTCAGCGGGCCGTCACGCAGCCAGTCCTGGATCTGCCCGATGCCGGCCGCGGCACTGGAACTCAGCTCGGGCAGGCCCGCGATGAACTCGTTGACCACCAGGGTCAGCGTGCCGACCACCGCGGCCAGCCCGCCGATGAGCACCACGGCGGTGGCCAGCGTGCGCGGGAACCGGGCCCGCAGCAGCCAGCCGACGGCCGGCGCCAACAGGGCGGCGAGCAGCAACGCCACAAGCAACGGGACGATGACGACCCGGATGGCGCCGAAGACCCGCAGCAACGCCCAGCCGACGAGCCCGATGACGATGAGCCGCCACGACCAGGCGGCGGCGATCCGCAACCCTCTCGGCACGTCCGCGTCGTCGCGGCTCGTCGTGGACACGGCCCCGTCGTCCGTCGGCGGCACCGGTTCGGGAATCAGCCGATCTCGCTCGGCCGCCCGCTCGGCACGCCGCGCGTTCTCCCGCTCACGGGCCGTACGCACCGACTCGCGTCCCGTCGCGTACGCCTGACGCAACCGCTGCCGCAGCTGCCCTAACCGGCTCACGTGCGTACCCCCGGGGGTGGTAGGGATCAGGTCGTTCACGGTAACGGTCGACGACCTCGCCGGTGGGTCGGCGGGTCAGTCCGGCTCGGTCACGAAGTCGATCAGCCGTTCCACCGCGTTGATCAGCGGCGTCTCCACGTCGGCGAAAGTGTTCACCCGGGACAGGATGTGCCGCCACATGTCGGCCGGTTCGGCGACGCCGAGCGCCGCGCAGACGCCGTCCTTCCACGGCCGTCCGGGTGGCACCACCGGCCACGCCGCGATGCCCACCGCGGCGGGCTTCACCGCCTGCCACACGTCGACGTAGGGGTGCCCGGTGACCAGGACGTGCGGCGAGTTGACCCGGGCCACGATGCGACTCTCCTTGGAGCCGGGTACGAGGTGGTCGACAAGCACGCCGAGCCGGCGACCCGGGCCGGGGCCGAAGTCGCGTACCTCGGCGTCGAGGGCGTCGATGCCGGACAGCGGTTCCACCACCACACCCTCGATGCGCAGGTCGTCGCCCCAGATCCGCTCGACGAGGGCGGCGTCGTGCACGCCCTCGACCCAGATCCGGCTGGCCCGGGCGACCCGGGCGCGTGCGCCTTCCACCGCGACCGAGCCCGACGCGGTACGCCGCCGGGCCGCCGGCACCTGTGGTCGGGTGGGACGGCGCAGGGTGACCGGGCGCCCGTCGAGCAGGAACGCCGCCGGCAGCAGCGGGAAGTTGCGCCGCCGGCCGTGCCGGTCCTCCAGCACCACCGCGCCGGCCTCGAAACCGACGACCGCCCCGCAGAAGCCGGAGTCGGCGTCCTCGACCACCAGGTCCGGATCGGCGTCGACCTCCGGAATCACCTTCCGCCGCCGCCAGTCCCCCGCCAACACGTCCTCGCCGTACCGCCGCCCCATCCCGCCACGCTAATCCTGCCGCCGACACACCCCAACCCCGACACACCCCGCCCCTCCCCCACGATCGCGATCATGCAGGTGTGCCACGTCATAAAAGCCGCGAACATCTACCGACCGCCCACCACAACTGCATGATCGGCGCGGCGGGGAGGTGGGGGCGCGGCTGTCGAGACACGGACGGGCGTCACCACGTACTCTTTCGGCATGTCCACCCCCGCTGCGGGTGCGGCCATCCTCGCGCCGCGCCGGTCGAGCCGGTTCGTTGCCTGGGTGCGCGCGTGGCGCGCCGGGCTGGTGCCCTTCGACGAGGTCGCCGACGCGGTCGCCGGCACCGAGGAGCACCTGGTCGCCGACGCGCCAGGCACCTGGACGGACGTGCCGCTGCGGGACGCGCTACCCACTCTGGCCAAGCTCTCGCCGGACGAGATCCGCCTGGTGCTGCCGGCGCCGGGCGACCCGCGCGGCCTGCCCGGCCCGGGTGACTTCGCCGGTGCGGCGCTGCTCGCCGGCGAAGCCGTGATCGCCGGCCCGCTGGGATTGATCCCCGAGGTACGCGTGCACACCTCCGGCTCCGGCGACACCTTCGAGACGGTGCTCTGGCGGGTCCACCCGCTGCCGGCGAACGCCCCCGCCGCCTGCCTCACCCTGCCCGGTGCCGCCGAGGCGGAGGTGGAGCTGGCGGCCGCGCTGGCGGACACCACAGCCGCGCTCACCCGGCTCGACGTGGCCCAGTGGCGTCCGGAGCTGGCCGGCGCCCTGGAGGCGTTGCGCCGCCCCGACGGCACCACCGACCTGCCACCCGGGTTCGACCCCCGGTCGCGCCGGCTGTTCGCCCGTGCGGCGGTGCTCGACCGGGTGCTCGCCCTGGCCGGACACGCGGCCCCCGGCGGCGCGGTGAACAACTACGAGGCCCAGCAGCGCGACGCCGCCCTGCGCCCGCTCACCGCCGCCTGCCGCCAAGCCCTCGTAGCCGCCTGCAACGCCCCCCTCCGCCCCTAACCCCACCCGCACCCGCACCCGGGGTGGTGGGTGGTGGTTCAGGGGGTGTGGGCGGTGAGGAAGATGCGGACCGCCTCGTCGGCCCAGCGATACAGCTCCGCCTCGGAGAACGAGGTGCGGACGGCGAACATCGCCTCGTTGAGCGGGATCGACAGGATCAGGTAGTTCAGGTACTGCGCCGCGAGCAGTGGGTCCGCCACGCGTACCAGGCCCCGCTCGGCGAGACGGGTGATGGCCCTGGCCAGGGTGGCGTGGCCGCGTTCCGGCGCGGCGCGGTGCCACGCCCGGGCCAGCTCAGGAAAGCGACCCGCCTCGCCGATCAGCATCCGGCGCAACTGGATCAGGTGTGGCGCGGTGACCGTGGCGATGTGCTCGCGGGCGAATGCCCGCAGGTCACGCGGGAGGTCGTCGGAGTCGGCCAGGGCCTCGACGTACGCCGAGCCGGCCCGCTCGGCCTCGGCGATCGCGTCGGTGAACACCGCCTCGAAGAGTCCGTGCTTGTCGGCGAAGTGCGCGTACACGGTCACCTTGGAGACACCGGCGCGGGCGGCGATCCGGTCCATCCCGGCGGCCACGTAGCCGTGTTCGAGGAACTCGACCAGGGCGGCGCCGAGGATCCCGCGCCGGTTGACGTCCTTACGCACGTCCTAACTGTACTGTACCGTTCAGTTCATGCCTACGGTCACCTCAAGGGACGGCACGCGCATCGCCTATCAACGCGAGGGTGCCGGCCCGGCGCTGATCCTCATCGACGCGGCCGGGCACTTTCGCGCCAACAGCCCACTCGGTGAACTCGCCAGCTTCCTCACGCCCCACTTCACGGTCTACCGCTACGACCGTCGCGGGCGTGGGGACAGCGGCGACACCCCGCCCTACGCCCCCGAACGCGAGGTCGAGGACCTCGCCGCGCTGATCATTGAGGCCGACGCGCCCACCGCGTTGTACGGGTACTCCTCGGGCTGCCTGCTCGCGTTGCACGCGGCCGCCGCCGGCCTCGACGTACGACGGCTGGTCCTGTTGGAGCCACCGCTGGACACCGACGACGAGGCCGGGCAACGGGCCTTCACCGCGACACTGAACCGACTGACCGGCGTCGAGGCGGTGACGTTCTTCCTGACCTCCATCGGCGTGCCCGAGCAGTTGCTGGCCGGGATGCGCGACACGCCACAATGGAACGCCATGGTGTCGGTGGCGCACACCCTGGCCTACGACAGCCTGCTCAGCGAAGCCACCGGGCCGGCAGTGCTCGCCCGGGTGAGCACCCCGACGCTCGTCCTGCACAGCGCCGGCAGCACCGACAGCCTGACCGGGATGGCCGCCACCACGGCCGGCCTGCTGCCCGACGCCGAGCAGCGCCGCCTGCCCGGCGAGTGGCACGGCGTGCCGGCGGCCACCCTCGCTCCCGCGCTCACCGACTTCCTGTGCCGCGACGCGGCACGGCCCTGACCGGGCGGCGACGGCTCAGATCTCGTCGATCAGGTCGGCGACCGAGTTGACGATCCGGGACGGGCGGTACGGGTAGCGTTCCGCCTCCGCGCGGGAGCTGATCCCGGTCAGCACCAGGATGGTCTCCAGCCCGGCCTCCAGACCGCAGAGGATGTCGGTGTCCATCCGGTCACCGATCATCGCGGTGCTCTCCGAGTGCGCGTTTATCGTGTTCAGGGCCGACCGCATCATCATCGGGTTGGGCTTGCCGACGAAGTACGGCTCCACCCCGGTGGCTTTGGAGATCATCGCGGCCACCGAGCCGGCGGCCGGCAGGGCGCCCTCCACCGAGGGCCCGGTGGCGTCGGGGTTGGTGCAGATGAACCGGGCCCCGTCGTTGATCAGCCGGACCGCCTTGGTGATCGCCTCGAAGCTGTAGGTGCGGGTCTCCCCCAGCACCACGTAGTCGGGGGCGAAGTCACTGAGCACGTAGCCCACCGCGTGCAGCGCGGTGGTCAGCCCGGCCTCCCCGATCACGTACGCCGTGCCGCCCGGCCGCTGGTCGGCCAGGAACTGTGCGGTGGCCAGGGCGGACGACCAGATCGCCTGCTCCGGCACGTCCAGCCCCATCCGGGCCAACCGGGCCTGGAGATCGCGCGGGGTGTAGATGGAGTTGTTGGTCAGCACCAGGAAGGGCTTGCCGGAGGTGCGCAGCCGCTTGACGAACTCCGGCGCGCCGGGCACCGGCTGGCCCTCGTGCACCAGCACCCCGTCCATGTCGCTGAGCCAGCTCTCGACGGGCTTACGGTCCTGCATGATCATCCCTAGGGGTGTCGTCGGGTTCGCCGCAGCGGTCAGGACGGACGGCGGGGTGGGACGCAGCAGACCGTGGGACAGATGTCCCACATCGGCAACTGGCCCAGCCGACGGCGCAGCTCCGCCCCGTCCGGATCGATCCGTTCCCGCACCAGCTCCCGCACCATCGTCACGTAGCGGGGGTCGGTGCCGGGGGTACCGGCGCGAACGAAGTCGATCCCGAGCCGTTTGGCCGTGTCCAACGCCTCGGTGTCCAGGTCCCACACCACCTCGAGGTGGTCGGAGACGAACCCGATCGGGCTGACCACCACGCCTGTCACGCCCTGCTCGGCGAGCGTTTCCAGGTGGTCGTTGATGTCCGGCTCCAGCCACGGCACGTGCGGCGGGCCGGATCGGCTCTGCCAGACCAGGTCGTACGGCAGGCCCGGGGCCGCCGCCGCGTGCACCAGCCGGGCCGTCTCGGCGAGCTGGGCGGTGTACCGGCCGCCGTGCGGGCCGGCGCTGTCGGCCGCCGAGATCGGCACCGAGTGCGCGGTGAAGACGAGCCGGGTGCTGTCCCGCCGCGCCGGATCCAGCTGGGCCAGCGCGGCGCGCACCGCATCCACGTGCGGCTCGACGAAACCGGGATGATCCCAGAACTGGCGCAGCTTCTCGATCACCGGCGCGTCCGGGCCGACCGCCGCCCGCGCGGCGGTGATGTCCTCCTGGTACTGCCGGCACGAGGAGTACCCGCCGAAGGCGCTCGTGACGAACGCCAGCGCCCGCCGTACGCCGTCGTCACGCATCTGGGCCACCGTGTCGGCGAGCATCGGGTCCCAGTTCCGGTTGCCCCAGTACACCGGCAGGTCGAGCCCGTTGGCGGCGAAGTCGGCACGGACCGCCGCCAGCAGTTCCCGGCACTGCTGGTTGATCGGGGAGACCCCACCGAAGTGCTGGTAGTGCTCGGCGACCTCGGCCAGCCGCTCCGGCGGAACGCCCCGCCCCCGGGTCACGTTCTGCAGGAACGGCAGCACGTCGTCGGGCCCCTCCGGGCCACCGAAGGACACCAGCACCACCGCGTCGTACGCCATGGTCCCATTGTTGCCGGTGGCCTGCGGCGTCCCGGCAACGCCCCCGGGTCCCGGTCGTAAACAGACCGCGGGACGGTCGGCGTCAGGCGCCGACCGCGTGGTAGCCGCCGTCCACGTGCACGATCTCGCCGGTGGTCGCCGGGAACCAGTCGGACAGCAGGGCGAGACAGGCCCGCGCGGCCGGTTCCTGGTCGGTGAGGTCCCAACCCAGCGGGGCACGCCCGGCCCAGGCGTCCTCGAACTGCTCGAAGCCGGGGATGGACTTCGCGGCCATGGTGCGCAGCGGACCGGCGGCCACCAGATTGCTGCGGATGCCCTGCTTGCCCAGGTGCAGTGCGAGGTAGCGGGAGGCGGACTCCAGCCCGGCCTTGGCCACGCCCATCCAGTCGTACACCGGCCACGCCTGGCTGGCGTCGAAGGTCAGGCCGACCACCGAGCCGCCCGGCGACATCAGCGGCAGCGCTGCGACGGCGAGGGACTTGTAGGAGTACGTCGAGACGTGCAGCGCCGTCGCCACGTCCTCCCAGGAGGCGTCGAGGAACCCGCCTCCGAGGCAGCTCTGCGGCGCGAACCCGATCGAGTGGACCACCCCGTCGAGACCGTCGACGTGCTCGCGGACCTTGTCGGCCAGCCCGGCGAGCTGCTCGGGGTCGGTCACGTCCAGTTCGATCACGGGCGCCGGCTCGGGCAACCGCTTGGCGATCCGCTCCACCAGTGACAGTCGGCCGTAGCCGGTGAGCACGACCTGTGCGCCGTTCTCCTGGGCGAGCTTGGCCACCGAGAAGGCGATCGAGGCGTCGGTGATGACGCCGGTGACGAGCAGCCGCTTACCGGCCAGCAGTCCGGACATTACGCTCATTCCTCCGTGCTCAGGATTCAGTGGCCCATGCCCAGGCCACCGTCGACCGGGATGACCGCGCCGGAGACGTACCCGGCACCCTCGCCCGCCAGCCAGGTGACCACCGCCGCCACCTCGTCCGGGCTGGCCATCCGGCCCGCCGGGATCGACTTGAGGATCTCGGCCTTGCGCTGGTCGGTCAGCCCGGCGGTCATGTCGGTCTCGATGAAGCCCGGCGCGACCACGTTGGCGGTGATGTTCCGGCCGCCCAGCTCCCGGGTGATCGAGCGGGCCACCCCGACCAGGCCGGCCTTGCTGGCCGCGTAGTTGACCTGGCCGGCGCCGCCGGACAGACCGACCACCGAGGAGACGAAGATCATGCGTCCCCACCTGGCCCGCAGCATCTTCCCGGAGGCTCGCTTGGCGCAGCGGTACGCGCCGGTCAGGTTGGTGTCCAGCACCCGGGTGAACTGCTCCTCCGACATGCGCAGCAGCAGCGTGTCGTCGGTGATGCCCGCGTTGGCGACGAGCACCTCCACCGGCCCCAGCTCCGCCTCGACCGCGGTGAAGGCCGCGTCCACCGAGTCGGCGTCGGTGATGTCGCAGCGCACGCCGAACAGCCCCTCCGGCGCCCCGCTGCCCCGGTGGGTGATGGCCACCCGGTCACCCTGCTTGGCGAAAGCCTGGGCGATGGCCAGGCCGATCCCCCGGTTGCCCCCGGTTACCAGCACAGTTCGAGACACGGTGCGTCCCCTCCCAAAGATCGCTGCGGCTTGGAGACTAGGCGTTACCGCACGGTAATCACTAACCGCCGCACGTCATACCGCGGTACCACTGGATGGATCACTCCCTGGTCGCACGACGGAGCCGGCCACTCGAACTACCCTGCCGGGATATGGACCGCAGTACCGTCCGTGACGCCCTGGCGGGGCTGCGCCGCACCGTGGTGGGACCGGACTATCCGGCCCGACGCCGGCCACTGGACCGGTTACGACACCGGCCCCGCACCGCCGCCGTGCTGCGGACGGCCGGGCTGCTGGTGCTCCTCGGGCTGGCCCTGATCACCGCGCAGTTCCTGCTGGACACCCGGCGCCTGCCCATCGCCACCGCGTGGGTCATCGCCCTGCTCACCGTCGCACCGCTGCCCCTGCTGCCCACCCGACCACTGCTGGCCTGGCGGATCATGTTCATCGGGCAGTTGTTCGGCACCTTCAACCGGCGCACCACGGACGACGCCGTGGTGCTCGGCCCGGCCACGTACGAGTTCTGGCCGTGGAACCCGACACAGATCCTGGTCATCATCGTCGTTCTGGTCACCGTGGCCGCCCGGGTCGACCGGGCCGTGCTGGCCTGGACCGGGCTGTTCAGCCTGCTCCCGGTCTGGATATTCGTGCCGCCCGGCAACCAGGTGGGCGTCACCCTGCTGTTCGTGGTGCTGCTCATCGTCGGCGACCTGCTGCGGCACAACCTGCTCACCCGACGGGCGCTGGCCGAGCAGGCCGAGGTGAGCGAGTTGGAGAAGGCCCGGCGGGCGGTACTGGAGGAGCGCACCCGCATCGCGCGGGAACTGCACGACGTGGTCGCGCACCACATGTCGCTGATCGCCGTACAGGCGGAGACCGCGCCGTACCGACTCGCCGTGCCCGAGCCGGCCCGGGCCGAATTCAGCGCCATCGCCGAGGCCGCCCGGGCGGCGCTGACCGACATGCGGCGGCTGCTGCGCGTACTGCGCAGCGAGTCGGAGGATCCCCGGACCGCCCCACAGCCGACGCTGGCTGAACTACCCGCGCTGGTGGCTGCCGCGCGGCGGGCCGGCATGACCGTGGAACTGGACAGCGACGTCGCCGCCGAGCCGCGAGGACCGGTCGGGCTGGCCGCCTACCGGATCGTTCAGGAAGGGCTGGCCAACGCGGCCCGCCACGCGGCCGGCGCCGAGGTGCGCGTCACGGTCCGTGATCGCCCCGGCGCCCTGACGGTACGCGTCCAGAACGCCGCCGGCGGGACCCCGGCCGGCCCGGACGCACGCGGTGGCGGACAGGGACTGACCGGCATGCGCGAGCGGGTCCTCGCCCTCGGCGGCAGCTTCACCGCCTGCCCCACCGCCGACGGCGGCTACCTGATCGACGCGCTGCTGCCGGCCGACCCGCCGCCATCCGACGAGCCGAAGGACCCAACATGACGATCCGGGTGCTGATCGCCGACGACCAGGCGATGGTCCGGCAGGGCTTCAGCGCTCTGCTGGCCGCCCAGCCGGACCTGCTGGTGGTCGGCGACGCCGCCGACGGCGCCCAGGCGGTCGCACAGGCCCGCCGACTCGACCCCGACGTGGTGCTGATGGACGTGCGGATGCCGGTGCTCGACGGCCTCGCCGCGACCCGCAAGCTCCTCGGTGACCGGCCGAGCGACCGGCCCCGCGTGCTCATCCTCACCACCTTCGACCTGGACGACTACGTCTACGAGGCGCTGCGCGCCGGGGCCAGCGGCTTCCTGCTCAAGGACGCCCCCGCCGCCGACCTGATCCACGCGGTACGCGTCGTCGCCGGCGGCGACGCGCTGCTCGCCCCGACGGTCACCCGCCGCCTGATCGCCGAATTCGCGGCCCGGCCACACCGGCAGCGGCCCAGACCCACGGTCCTCGCCGCGCTCACCCCACGCGAGACCGAAGTGCTGCGGCTGATCGCCCAGGGACGCTCGAACGCCGAGATCGCCGCCGAACTGGTCGTCGCGGAGCAGACCGTCAAGACCCACGTCGGCCGGATCCTGGCCAAGCTCCAGTTGCGCGACCGCGCCCAGGCCGTCGTGCTCGCGTACGAGACCGGACTGGTCGCCGCCGGCGAGTAGTCCTCCGGTGCCAGGCCGTCAACGGCTCCCCGGGTTGACGACCGGCACCACACCGCCGACACATCCTGCACCCCACGACCGGGTGGAGGGAGCGCGTGATGGTGGGCAGGGAGATGGTCCGGCTGTGCCTCGCGGCGGTGCTGGCGACCGGACTGGTACGGCCACCGACGGTCCCGCCCGACCCCGCCCCGCCCGGCTTCGTCGAGGCGTACCCGTCGACCACTGCCGCGATGGAGGCCGCCGGAGCGCCGTACGCCCGCTGGGCCGCGCAGGGTCGGCAGTTCCTGGCCTTCGATTCACACGGTGACGGCCGGGCCGTCGAGGTCCTCGGTGACCTGGCCACCGCCGATCGGATCGCGGTGCTGGTTCCGGGCGTCGGTACCCGGCTCGCCGGCTTCGACCGAGGGCTCGGCGGTGTGCCCCAGCGCGCCCCGGCCCAGCAGGCCCGAGCCCTGCGTGCCGCGCTGCGCGCCGCTGATCCGCACGCCCGCGTGGCGGTGCTGGCCTGGCTCGGCTACGACCCGCCCGACGGCGTCACCACGGCAGCCACCCCGGCCGCCGCCCGCCACGGCGCCGACCAGCTCGGTGACCACCTGCGAACACTGGCCGGGCGGCTACCGGCCGCCCGCATCACCCTGGTGGGGCACAGCTACGGCGCGCTTGTCGTCGGGCTGGCCGCCCTGGACGCCCCGCCGCAGGTCACCGACGTGGTCACCCTCGGCGGTGTGGGTGTCGGCGCGGAGCACGCCGGCCAGTTCGGCCCGGTCCGCGTCTGGGCGGCCGAGGCATCGGACGACTGGATCCGACACGTGCCCCGGCTTCGCCTGCCCGGGTTGGGACACGGGGTCCGGCCGGCCGACGCCTCCTTCGGTGCGCGGCCACTGCCGGTCACCTCGACCGGCCACGACGGTTACCTGCTGCCCGGCGGGCCGACCCTCGCGGCAGTCGCCGAGGTGGTGCTGTGTGGTGCGACCGGCACAGCGGCGGGACCGGCCCGATGAGCGGCCAGCACACCGCCCACCGGTCGGCTCGGGATCCCCTCGTCGACGGGCTGCGCGCATTCGCCGTCGCCGGAGTGGTGCTCGGTCACTGGCTCGTCACCGGCCTGGTACTCGACGCGGAAGGCGCGCTGGACCTGGCCAGCCCGCTCACCACGATGCCGACCCTGGCTCCGGTCAGCTGGGTGTTGCAGACCCTCGGGCTGTTCTTCTTCGCCGCCGGTCACGCCTCCGCCCGGTCGGCTGACCGGCATCCCGGACCCGGTTGGCTGGCGCACCGGCTGCGGCGGCTGCTCCTGCCGGCGATCGCCCTGCTCGGCACCGGGTCAGCCGTACTGCTGGCCGCTGCCGTCGCCGGCGTCCCCGACGACACCCTGTCGGTGGCGCTGACCCTGGCGATCAGTCCCCTGTGGTTCCTGGCGCCCCTGCTGGCCCTGGTGGCGCTCACCGGCCCGCTGCGCGCCGCCGTACGCCGCTGGGGCACTCCGCGCTGCGCGGTCACCGCGGCGGCCGTGGTGGCCGGCGCCGACCTGGGCGTGCGGCTGCTCCCGGCGGGCACCTGGTTGCCACCGGTGACGGTGCTGGCGGCCTGGGCGGTGCCGTATCTGCTGGGACTGGCCCACGCCGACGGCCGGCTGAGCCGACGGCGTGACGCCCGGTGGTTGGCCGCCACCGGGGCGGTCGGCCTGGCCGCCGTACTCGCCTTCGGCTACCCGGTAAGCGCGGTCGGGGTCCCGGGCGACGGCCGATCCAACCTCGATCCCCCGTCGCTGCTCGTGGTGGCGCTCGCGGTCACCCAGACAGGTCTCGGCCTGATCGCCCGACCGGCGCTGGTCCGACTGCTGCGCCGACCGCTGCCCCACCGGATGATCGGCGAGATCAACCGGCACGCGGTACGCGTCTACCTCTGGCACCAGCCGGTGCTGGTCGCGGTGGTGGTGTCCGCCGCGCACGGCGGTGCCCCGCTGCCGGGGCTGCACACCGCCCCGGACGGCCCGACCTGGCTACTGGCCCGGATCGGTTGGCTGCCGGTGCTCACCGCCGTGCTGATCCTCCTCGTCCGGCGCCGCGATACCCGGCTGACCTCGGCGTCCGTCAACGCCGGCCGGCCCGCCGTCGACAGATGAACGGCCCCGGTCCGTCGGCCGGTCGACCGAGTGGGCCGGGCACACAACCCGGGTGTACGATGATCCGCGTTTGCGGGTCGCTCGGCGGCCCGCGTCGCCCCGGAACCCGACCCCAGGAGGTGATCGCTGTGCCAGATAGCGATCCTCCCAGTCGTGGCCGGGCCGACCGCCAGCCACGCTGAGCCCCGCTCCGCCTGAGCTGGCCCGCTCCCCGCGTACCCGTTCCACCGCCCGGCGACGCTGTCGTGGCGGCCGATCGGACGGGTACCACCGGAAAGCAGCCCGGTCACGACTTCGCGTGTGCGCGTCCTGATCCACCCCTTTTCGCGGTCCGCCCCGCCCGGGCCGCCGAGCCGCCACGTCGGAGCTGTCATGAGCCGCTACGTCGCCCCGCTGGGCTTCACCCTCGCCGCCGTCTGGGTAGCCGTCCTCTTCGTCCTAGCCAGCGCCAACCACTGACCCCCCGCCCCACCCCAACCGCCCCTGTTGATCATGAGGTTAGCGGCAGCTTGAAGATCGAAAACTGCCGCTAACCTCATGATCACCAAGATCGACGGGGTGGGGGTTAGATCATGCGGGAGGACCAGAGGAGGCTGAATGCGCCGGCGCAGAGAGCCAGCAGCAGGGCGATGCCGGCGTACCACTGGGTGATCTCGCGGGGTTCCGTGCGGAAGCCGATCGAGCTGCCCATGTCCTGGTAGACCTGCTTCAGCTCGTTGACGGTGGCCGCCTCGTAGAAGAATCCCTCGGTGGTCTCGGCCAGCTCCGCCAGGGCGAGCCGGTCCACCGGCACCCGCTGCAACTGACCACCGATGTCGACGTGGCCGGAGTCGGTGCCGAAGGCGATTGTGGAGACCGGCACGTTCGCTGCCTGCGCCGCCGCGGCCGCCTCCTCCACCGACCGACCGGCGGTACGGAAGCCGTCGGAGAGCAGCACGATCCGGGCCGGCGGGATACCGGCCGCCCCGTCGGCCGGCACCGACCGGATCGCCTCCAGGCAGGTGAAGACCGCCTCGCCGGTCGCCGTCGCCTCGGCCAGCACCAACCCCTCGATCGCGCTCGTCACCGCCGGGCGGTCCTTTGTCGGCGGCACCAGCACGTTCGCCGACTTGGCGAACGAGACCAACCCCAGGTTGTACGTCTCCGGCAGCTCCGCCACGAACTGCTTGGCCGCCTCCTGGGCCGCCTCCAGCCGGTTCGGTGGCACGTCGTCGGCCTGCATCGACAGCGACACGTCGATGGCCAGCATGATGGTGGCCCGCTCCAGCGGCTCCCGGGTGTCCACCGCGGGCCGGGCCAGCGCGCCGGCCAGCACCAGCAGGGCCAGCAGAAACGCGGTGGCCGGCAGGTGCCGGCGCCAGCCGAGACCCTTCGGCGCCACGGTACGCAGCAGGTCCACGTTCGTGAACCGCAGCGCGTAGTCGCGCCGGCGGAGCTGCCGCCAGACGTACAGCGCGGCGAGGGCGAGCACCGGCAGCACAGCCAGCAGCCACCACGGTTGCAGCAGTCGGATCATCTCGTCGTCCCCCGGGTACGGGCGTGCCGCTGGGCGGCCACGAAACGCACCATGTCCAGCAGCCAGTCTCGATCGGTACGCAGTCGCAGGTGGGCGGCGCCGGCGGCGCGCAACGCGGCGGAGATCTCCGCCCGCTGGGCGGCGGCGGCCGCCGCGTAACGGTGCCGCAGGCCCGGGTCGGCGGTCTGCACCTCGTGCAGTTCCCCGGTCTCCGGGTCGACCACCGGCAGCACTCCGACGTCGGGCAGCTCCAGCTCCCGCGGATCGACCACCTCGATCGCCAGCAGGTCCTGTCGTACCCGCAGCTTGCGCAGTGGGCGCGCCCACTGCGCCGGCGGGGCGAGGAAGTCGGAGATGACCACGGCCACCCCGCGCCGCCGGGGTGGGCGGTTGAGCATGTCGATGAGCGCACCGAGGTCGCCACGGCCGGGCCGGATCTCGGTACCGGCGATGGCCCGCAGCATGCCCTGGGCCTCCTTGCGTCCGGACCGGGCGGGCAGCCGGACCAGTCGCCCCGGTCCCGCCGGCACGGCTGCGGCGCGTCGGCCCCGTCGGGGCGTCGGGAGATCGGCGCCGCTACCGACGACCGCGCCGATGCGGTTGCCACCCCGCACGGTGAGGTGGGTGATCGCCGCAGCCGCCGCGATCACCACATCCCGCTTGAGCCACCGGCCGGTGCCGAAGTCCAGGCTCGCCGACAGGTCCACCGCCATCCACGTCTCCAGCTCACGGTCGGCCACGGTACGCCGCACGTGCGGGGTGGTGGTACGGGCGGTGACCGGCCAGTCCATCCGACGCACGTCGTCGCCGGGGCGGTACTCGCGTGACTCGCCGGCCTCGCTGCCCGGGCCGGGCAGCAGGCCCGCGTAGTCGCCCTGAAGAAGTCCGTCGAGTTTGCGGGTCACCAGCAGTTGCAGCCGGGACAGCACGGCATCGGAACGGTTTGTGGCCGCCAGGCGGTCCGGCTCACCGGGTCGAGGGGTGGTCGAGGTCACGGCCGCTGCCCGGGCCACCCCGAGGTAGGTGCCACCGCCCCGGCGGGCGGGGTGGCCTGCTGCCGGGGTGCTACCGACGGCAGCGGGATCGTCGACATCACCCGATGCACCACGTGGTCGGCCGGTACGTCGTCGGCGAGCGCGTCGTAGCTGAGCACCAGCCGGTGCCGCAGGATGTCCGGCGCGATGTCCTGCACGTCCTGCGGCAGGGCGTAGTCGCGTCCGCGCAGCAGGGCCAACGCCCGGGTGGCCCGGACCAGCCCGAGCGAGGCCCGAGGGCTGGCACCGTACTGGATCAGTTGTGCCACGTCGGGCATGCCGTGTTCCGCCGGCGTACGCGTGGCCAGCACCAGCCGGACCGCGTAGTCGACAAGTGCGTTGTGCACGAAGACCTGGTCGGCCTTGTGTTGCAGGGCGATCAGATCCTCGGTGTCGAACACCGCGGTGGGCTCGGGCGGAGCCACGCCCATCCGGTAGACGATCTCCCGTTCCTCGGCGTCGGTCGGGTACCCCACGATGATCTTCATCAGGAACCGGTCCCGCTGCGCCTCCGGCAGCGGATACACCCCTTCCTGTTCGATCGGGTTCTGCGTCGCCATCACCAGGAACGGGTTCGGCACCCGGTGGCTCTCACCGCCGATCGACACCTGCCGCTCGCTCATCACCTCCAGCAGCGCCGACTGCACCTTCGCCGGAGCCCGGTTGATCTCGTCGGCGAGCAGGAAATTGACGAACACCGGCCCCAGCTCGACGTCGAACTTCTCACTGGACTGCCGGTAGATCCTGGTGCCCATGATGTCGGCCGGCACCAGATCCGGGGTGAACTGCACCCGGGCGAACGATCCACCGACCACCTTGGCGAGAGTCTCCACCGCGAGGGTCTTGGCCACCCCCGGTACGCCCTCCAGCAGACAGTGCCCCCGGGCGAGCAGCGCGACGAACATCCGCTCGACCATCCGGTCCTGGCCGACGATCACCCGCTTGATCTCGAACAGCGCCCGCTCCAGCAGGGTGGCGTCCTGCGCCGGTGTGGTCGGCGGCGCGAGCGCCTGCGGTTGCGCCCCGTTCGGCGGCGGGGCATCGGGCGTGGTCGGCTGGGCCACTGGTCCTCCACAGCGTGATCGGTCGTCGCGGCGTGTGCGGTACCAAGCCTCGCATGCCCGACTGAGTACCGACGGAGGGAGCGACCGATTTCCGCCACGCCGTTCCGGGACGGAGGAATCGCCGATCGCCAGTGGACAAAAGCCACCCCCGCGTGTGTACCATTCATCCGTCGCCGGGCGGCTTCCCCCGTGGCCGCCCGGCGCTCACTCTCCCCCGCCGTCCTAGACTGAGCGGGATGACCCACCCCGACATCCCCGCCGAAGCCTTGCCATGTTCGGCCCGTGGGTGCCGCACCCCGGCCCGGTGGGAACTGCGCTGGAACAATCCCCGCCTGCACACGCCCGAGCGGCGCAAGACCTGGCTCGCCTGCGAGGTACACCGGTCGTCGCTCGGTGACTTCCTCGGCGCGCGGGGCTTTCTGCGTGAGGTCGCCCCGCTGGCCGGATCGCCTACGCTCGAAGAGTGGACGCGTACAACGAAAAGTCAGCCCGGTGAGCGCGCGGAATGAGCTTGTCAGCCCTGCGGTCGCGATCGAGAGGCTGACCCGGTGACCGATGACGCACCTCAGGGCCCGCTACCGGCCGCGCCGACCAGCCCACTCGAACCGTGGCCCGACACCGTCCAGTGGCAGTCGATATCGACCGACCTGATCTGGGTGGAACTGCTGCGCCTGGCAGCCGGGGTGGCCTTCGTCTCGGCCGTGCTCGGAGTCGGTTGGGCGCTCACCGGTTCCTGGCCGTTCGGTGTGGCGCTCGGCGCCATCGGGCTGTTCGCTCTCTGGCGGGCGGTGACGATCGTCCGGGCGGTACGCGCCTGGGGCTACGCCGAACGTGAGGACGACTTGCTGGTCCGGCACGGTCTGCTGGTCCGCCGGCTGTCCATCGTCCCCTACTCGCGGATGCAGTTCGTCGACGTCAGCGCCGGCCCGCTGGAGCGGGCGTTCGACCTGGCGACCGTGCAGTTGCACACCGCGGCTGCGGCGAGCGATGCCCGGGTGCCGGGGCTACGTCCCGCGGAGGCGTCCCGGCTGCGGGACCGCCTGACCGCGCTCGGCGAGGACCGGGCGGAAGGACTGTGAGCGGGTCCGCCGGTCCAGGTCCGGACCGGAACCCATCCACCGCGGACGAGCGGGATCAGGTCGAGGACGGGTTCGGCGTCCATGGCCCCGGCCAGCCGCCGGAGCACACCGGGCCGGCTGCGCCCGCCGCGGCACCACCGCCGGGCGGGGGCCCGCCGCACGGCCCGTACCAGGAGGGCGGGCCGACATCGCCCTCCGGTTCGCCGCAGCCGCCCGCCGGATGGACCGGTGCGCCACAGCCGCAGCCGCCCGCCGGATGGACCGGACCGCAGCCGCCCGCCGGATGGAGCGGTGCGCCACAGCCGCAGCCGCCCGCCGGATGGACCGGTCCGCCGCCGCCGGCCCCGCCGGCACGGCAACGGCTGCATCCGTTGAGTCCTGCACTGCATGGCGCCAAGTCGCTGGTCGTGGTCATCGCCGGGTTGTCCTGGTCCACCCTGTCCCGGGTCGGGTTCGGCTGGTTCGTGGCGATGGTGATCGTGCTCGCGCTCGGCGCCAGCGTGCTGGCCGTGATCAGCTGGTACAACACCGGCTACCAGGTGGTCGGCCGGGAGTTGCGCATCCACGAGGGGCTGCTCTGGCGGCGTACCCGGGCGATCCCGCTGGAGCGACTCCAGGCCGTCGAGGTGGTCCGTCCGCTGCTCGCCCAGCTCAGCGGGCTGGCGGAGCTACGACTGGAGGTGGTCGGCGGCGGTAAGACCGAGGCGCCGCTGGCGTATCTCAGTGTCGCCGAGGCCGCGGCGCTGCGGCAGCGCCTGCTGACCCTGGCCGGTCATCCCTCCGGCGCGGCGCCGGCTGCCCCGTCGCAGCCAGCGCCGGCCGGTGCCGAGCCGGCCCCGCCGCCCGGCCGGCCGCTGCACGCGGTGAGCAACCGGGACCTGCTGATCAGTCAGCTGTTGACCCCGCAGGCGTTCCTGCTGCCCTTCGGGGTGGCCTTCGTGGCGACGCAGTTCCTGTCCGAGGGTTCCTGGTCCTTCATCGCGGTGGCGAGCACGCTCACCGCGATGGCCGGTGTCCTGCTGCAACCCGTCCGCCGGGTCCTCGACGACTGGCGGTTCCAGCTGGCCCGCGACGACGACCGGCTGCGGATCCGCAACGGCCTGCTGGAGACCAGGTCACAGACCGTCCCGTTGCACCGGGTGCAGACCGTGCGGGTGACCTGGCCGCTGCTCTGGCGGATGAAGGGCTGGCTACGGCTGCGCCTGGAGGTGGCCGGTTACGCCGCAGGTGAGGCCGACGAGCGCAACCGGCCGGACCGGCTGCTGCCCGTCGGCGACCAGCCGACGGGCGAGATGATCGTTGCCGAGGTGCTGCCGGGGGTGACGCTGTCGTCGTTGCCGCTGCGGCCACCACCGACCCGGGCCCGCTGGGTCAACCCGCTGAGCCGTCAGGTCCTCGGTGCCGGCCTGACCGAGCAGGTCTTCGCGGTCCGCTCGGGCCTGCTCACCCGCCAACTGACGGTCGTGCCGTACGCCCGGTTGCAGAGCGTACGGGTGGTGCAGGGACCGGTGCAGCGGCTGCTCGGGCTGGCCACCGTGCACGCCGACACCGCCGGTGGGGCCGGCGCGGCGGCGGTGGACCGGGATCTCGCCGACGCCTGGGCGTTGGCGGCGGAGTTGACCGCCCGAGGCCAGGCCGCCCGCCGCCCCACCTGACCCACGCACCCACGCACCCACGCACCCACGCACCCACGCACCCACGATCTTGCGCACGGGCGGCCCACGGACCCGCGATCTTGCATTTCTGGCGCGGCAAAGCCGACATAAGGGTCATTTCGGCGACCGAAGCTGCAAGATCGGCGAGGTGGGGCGGGGGTGAGGCGGTGGGGGTCGTCAGCGGGGGGATGGGATGGGGGGTGCGGGCGGGGTGGCGAGGTCGGGTTGGGTGGTGGGGGGTTGTGCGGTGGTGGGGGGTTGTGGGGTGGTGGGGTCGGTCGGGGTTTGGCGGGCCTTTCGACGGTCCCACCAGCGTTCGGCCCAACCGACCGCCAGGAAGGTCATCCCCACGTACGCCCACCCGACCAGCACGTCGATCACGTAGTGCTCGCCGCTGTAGACCAGGGTGAAGGTCATCGCCAGCGGATAGGCCAGCAGCAGCGGCCACCAGCGACGCCTGACGTTACGCAGAAAGAAGAGCACCACGAACAGGGCGAAGGCGGTGTGCAGCGACGGCATCGCGGCCACCGGGTTCGAGGCCAACTGCCCGGCGTTGAGCAGGTTGCCCGCCCCGTGCATGCCGAACGCCTTCCAGCCCCGGGTGGAGATCCGGGCGACCTCCTCGATCAGCCCGTTCTGCGCGGCCCACCAGGGCGGCGCGGCCGGGTAGAGGAAGTAGGTGATCAGACCGGTGGCGCAGAGGAAGAACCACCGGCGCATGAACGCCGCCCACCGGCTGCGCTCGACCATCCAGAGCACCGCGGCGGCGGCCAGCGCGGCCACGAAGTGGGAGAAGTACACCCAGCTGACCAGGACGTCCCACCAACGCACCTCCGGCTGGTACAGGTGCTGCTGCAACCAGACCGTCGGCACCTGACCATCCATGGCCCAGCCGAACATCAGCCGGTCCGCCAGGATCAACTCGTAGGCGTGCGGCACGGTCCCGTCGTGGTAGGCGAACCCACGGGAGAGGTTGTAGGCCACCAGCAGCAGTACCACCGGCACCCAGTCCCGGGCGAAGCGCAGGTGGCTGCGCCACGGGCGGGCGGAGTACCAGGCGATGGTGCCGGCCCAGATCCAGAAGAACGCGTACACCGGATCGGTGGGCAGGCCGATGACGAGCCAGCCCGCCACGAAGGCGACGCCCCAGACCGACATCGCGATCACGCGGCGGCGCCCGCCGTCGCGCGGGGTGGGCGGCTCGGTCGGGGCCGGGGGCTGGGGGTCGGTCACGGCAGACATCGCGGACAAGGTTAGCGGCGACCTGCGCCGGACCGGACGCAGGAGCACCTACGCCGTCGTGGCGGGCATGGCGCATCTGCCCGGCCGCGTGGCCCGGGCCTCGCCGAGCACCTACGCTGTGGCCATGCGGGAGTCATCGGATCAAGCCCTGGCTCCGGGTCTGACCGCCCGGGTCGAGTTGACCGTCACCGACGCCGACACCGCCCAGGCGGTGGGTTCCGGTGACGTTCCGGTGCTCGGCACTCCACGGGTCCTGGCCCTGGCCGAGGCGGCGACCGTCGCCGCGACCGCCCGCCACCTGCCCAGCGGCTCCACCACCGTGGGCACCCGGGTGGAGCTGGAGCACCGGGCCGCGACGCCGGTGGGCCGCACGGTCGCGGCGCAGGCCCGGCTGACCGAGGTCGACCGACGCCGGCTGGTGTTCGAGGTCGACGTCACCGAAGGCGGGCAGACCGTCGCCGAGGGGCGGGTGGAACGGGTCCTGGTCGACCGGCTCCGGTTCATGCAACGCGCCGGCGGGACGGCATGACCACCACCGGCCGGTACGACGAGATCACCCAACCTGCCGGTGGGGCGGCATGACGACGACGGGTCGGTTCGTCGAGGTCGCCGACCGGGTGCTCGTGCTGCGTGAACCGGTGCTCGCGGTGAACGTCACACTGGTGCTGGGCGACGGCGCGGCGCTGCTTGTCGACACCCTCTCCACCGCCGGGCAGGCGGCCGAGCTGGCCGCCGCGGTGCGCGTGGTCACCACCGATCCGCTGACGCTTGTGAACACCCACCACCACTTCGACCACTGCTTCGGCAATGCCACGCTCGCCGGTGATCCGCCCCGACCGGTCTGGGCGCACGAGCTGGCCGCCGCGGCGATCCGCGACGAGGCGGACCGGTTGCGTCGGGAGGCGTACGCGGAGCTGCACGCCGGGCATCCGGAACTCGCCGCCGAGCTGGCCGACACCGCGCTGCTGGCACCCACCCACACCGTGCGTACCGAGGCGGTCCTCGACGTCGGTGGCCGGCGGGTGGTGCTGCGTCATCCCGGACGGGGCCACACCGACGCCGACCTCGTCGTGCAGGTGCCCGACGCCGACCTGCTGGTCGCCGGTGATCTTGTCGAGCAGGCCGGTCCCCCGGCGTTCGAGGACTCCTACCCGTTGCAGTGGCCCGACGCGTTGGCCGAGCTGTCGCGGTCGATCTCACCTGCCACGGTGGTCGTGCCCGGGCACGGCGAGCCGGTCGACGCGGAGTTCGTCCGGGCCCAGCACGCCCAACTTGTGGAGTTGGCCTGGCTGATCCGGGCCGGGCACACCGGCGGCGCACCGCCGGAGCGGGTCGCCGCCGACGCCCCGTTCCCGGCCCGCCACGCGTTGGCCGCCGCCCGGCGTGGGTACGCCGAACTCGACGGCACCGCCTGACCTCGTCACCGGCGAACGCCTGTCGAGTTCGAGGCCCGGGTGCCCTCGCGCCGGGGCGGCCCGTCAGTCGCCGAAGCGCTGGCGCACCTCGGCGCGGGTGGGCATGGCGACCGCACCGCCGGGCCGCTCACAGACGAGGCCGGCGACCCGCAGCGCGTAAGCGACCCGCTGGTGCCAGCCGGAGGCCTCCACCGGCTCGCCGCCGGTCAGCAGGTCGGCGACGAGGGCGGCCATCACCGAGTCACCCCCGCCGGTGGCGTCCACGGCGTCGACCTTCGGGGCGGGTACGCGTACCGGATCGGCAGTTGCGGCGGCGACCACCGCGCCGGCGGCCCCGAGGGTGACCACCACGGTGGCCGCGCCCAGTTCGCGCAGGTAGACCGCCACCGACTCGACCGGCTCACCGGGATAGAGCAGTTCCGCGTCGGCGGCGCTGAGCTTGACCAGGTGCGCGCCGGCGGCGAACTCGGCGACCACCTCGCGCAGCCCGGCCAGCGCCTGCGGGCCGGTCAGCAGCCGGGGACGGACGTTCGGGTCGAAGACCCGCAGCCCAGGGGTCGCCGCCCAGGCCCGGCGGGCAGCGGCCAACGTCGTCGGCGCCAGCAGCACGATCGAGCCGCAGTAGAGCACGTCGGCGCCCTCGACGAGCGCGACGTCGAGTTCGTCGGGACCGAGCAGCGCGTAGGAGGGCGGCTCGCCGTAGAAGCGGAAGTCGGGCTCCGCACCGGAGAAGGTGGCCACGGCCAACGTGGTCGGTACCGCAGCGGTGACCGCGCCGGTCAGTCCCACCTGCTCGGCGGTGAGGAAGGCGCGGATCCGGTCGGCGAGCACGTCGTCGCCGAGTGACCCGACGAACTGCACCGCACCACCGAGCCGGGCGACACCGACGGCGACGTTCAGCGGTCCACCGCCGATCGCCTGCCGGTAGACCGGAGCACCGTCGCACTCGGTGTCCAGCAGGTCGACGAGCGCCTCGCCGAGCACCACCGCGTATCCCATCGTCAGGTCCTTCCGTCTGCCGTACGTGATGCCCAGGCTGGCACAGCGGGTGTGTGCCGGGGCGTGGAAGCCACGGTATTGGCGCGACCGGGACGCTGCCCACCGGGCCCGTTTCACACATCGAGAGGCGGCTATTGCATAGTGCGATCCGGCGTGGTGGGATGATGATGCCGGGTGGCGCGGGGCTGCGCGTCCACCGGCGCCGGGCTTCACATCGCGCGAGGGCATTCACGCGTCGACACTCCGCTGGCGACAGCGTGCCGGTTGGGCCATCCGTCCCCATCCGCACGGTCGCCGCGTAGTCGCATCCGCCCCAGCAGCGGGGGCGGCACCAATCCGCCACCCGCGCGTTCGGCGGGGCGCACCCACGCAATGCGCCCCGCGAGTCAGGAGAACCCGTGCAACGTCCACGTTTGGCCGCGCTCGTCACTGCGGCTTTCACTCTTCTCGCGGGGGCGGTCGTCGTGATCGCCACCCCCAACCCGGCCGCCGCGCACGGCGCGGCGATGACGCCGGGTGCCCGTACCTTCCTCTGCTGGCGCGACGGCCTCACCCAGACCGGTGAGATCAGGCCGAACAACCCGGCCTGCGCCGCCGCCGTGGCCCAGAGCGGGACCAACTCGCTGTACAACTGGTTCAGCGTGCTGCGTTCGGACGCTGGCGGTCGGACCACCGGCTTCATCCCCGACGGCCAGCTGTGCAGCGGCGGGGCCACCGGCTTCCGCGGCTACGACCTGGCTCGCAACGACTGGCCGCTGACGCACCTGACGGCCGGCCGCAGCATGGAGTTCCGGTACAGCAACTGGGCCCACCACCCGGGCACGTTCTACTTCTACGTGACCCGGGACAGCTGGAGCCCGACCCGGGCGCTGGCCTGGAGCGACCTGGAGGCCCAGCCGTTCCTGACGGTGACCAACCCGCCGCAGCGCGGTGCGGTCGGCACCAACGACGGCCACTACTACTTCACCGGCAACCTGCCGTCGAACAAGAGCGGCCGGCACATCATCTACTCCCGGTGGGTCCGCTCGGACAGCCAGGAGAACTTCTTCGGCTGCTCCGACGTGGTCTTCGACGGCGGCAACGGTGAGGTGACCGGCATCGGCGGTAACCAGACCACGCCGCCGCCGAACCCCACCACGCCGCCGCCGAACCCGACCACCCCGCCGCCGAACCCCACCACGCCGCCGCCGAACCCGACGACCCCGCCGCCGGGGCCCGGTGGCTGCAGCGCCACCATCAACGTGACCAACAGCTGGTCGGGTGGTTTCCAGGCCGAGGTCACGGTCAGGAACACCGGCAGTTCGGCGATGAGCGGCTGGACCGCGAGTTGGACCTGGCCAAGCGGTCAGCAGATCAGCCAGGTCTGGAACGCGAGCCAGACCACGTCCGGATCGTCGGTGACGGCCCGCAACGTGTCCTACAACGGCAACCTCGCGGCCAACGGCAGTACGACCTTCGGGTTCCTCGCCAGCGGCAGCAACGCGACGCCAACGGTCAGCTGCGCCAGCAGCTGAGCACCAGCACCACGAAGGGGGCCCCTCGCGGGGCCCCCTTCCGCTTGTCCGCGTGTCGGTCAGCGCACCATGGAGCCGACGACGGGCTTGGTCAGCAGGGCCGACTGGTTGCGTTGGATGCCCGGGTCGAGGGTCTTCGCGACGAAGATCGCATGCCAGATGCAGAAGATCAGCACCGTCCAGACCTTGCGGGAGTGGTCGAACTCCTCCCGCTTGTGCTCCTCCAGCAGGCGCAACGCGTACGACAGGTCGAGCAGGTCGCCGGCGCCGGAGGTGGAGAGCACGTGCCGGGCCCACTCGTACATCTCGCCGCGCAGCCAGACCCGGGTCGGGGTCGGGAAGCCCAGCTTCTTGCGATTGACGATGGCCGGCGGCACCACGCCCTGCAACGCCTGACGCATGGCGTACTTGGTGGCGTCGGAGCGCGGCGGCAGCTTCAGCTCCACCGGGATCTTCGCCGCCACCTCGAACACCGCCCGGTCGAGGAAGGGCACCCGCACCTCAAGCGAGTGCGCCATGGAGATCCGGTCCGCCTTGACCAGGATGTCGCCACGCAGCCAGGTGTAGAGGTCGACGTACTGCATCTTGGTGACGTCGTCCAGCTCGGTGCACTCGGCGTAGATCGGCGCGGTCACGTCGGTGTAGCGCACCGACGGGTCGTAGCGGCGCAGCAGGTGCTGCTTCTCCTCCTCGGTGAACATCCGGGCGTTGCCGTAGTAGCGCTCCTCGATCGGGGTGGTGCCACGCTCCAGGAAGCTCTTGCCCTTCACGCCCTGCGGGATCGCCTTGGAAACCGCCCGCAGGCCCTTCTGCACCCCGTCGGGCAGCCCGTTGACGCTGCTCAACGAGAGCGGCTCCCGGTAGATCGTGTACCCGCCGAAGAACTCGTCGGCGCCCTCGCCGGAGAGGACCACCGTGACGTGCTCGGCGGCCTTCTTCGCGACGAAGTAGAGCGGCACCAACGCCGGATCGGCCACCGGGTCGTCCAGGTGCCAGACGATCTTCGGCAACGCCTCGATCATGTCCTGCGGCCCGATCTTGGTCGGGATGGTGGTCACGTCGAGGTGGCGGGCCGAGTCCTGCGCGACGTCGATCTCCGAGTATCCCGGCACGTCGTAGCCGACGGTGAAGGTGAGGATGTTCGGGTTGAACTCCCGGGCCAGGGCGACCACCGCGGTCGAGTCGATCCCGCTGGACAGGAACGAGCCGACCGGCACGTCCGAGCGCATGTGCATCCGTACGCTCTCGCGCAGCGTCTCCCGGATCTCGTGGTAGAGCTTCTGCTCGTCGGAGACCGGGGCGGGCCGGAACACCGGCCGGTACCAGCGGCGCACGTCGATCCGACCACCCGGGGTCCAGGTGAGGTACTCACCGGAGCCGATCCGGCTGATCCCCTTGTGCAGGGTGCCGGGCTCGGGCACGTACTGCAGGGTCAGGTAGTGGCTGAGGTTGGCCGTGTCGACCCCGGCGTCCCCGGCGTACGCCGACTGGGCGAACGGCAGCAGGGCCTTCTTCTCCGAGGCGAGGTAGAGCCCGTCGGCGGTCTCCAGGTAGTGCAGCGGCTTGATGCCGTAGTAGTCGCGGGCACCGAACGCGCGACGCTCCTGCCGGTCCCAGATGACGAAGGCGAACATGCCCCGCAGCCGGGTGAGCACCTGCTCGCCCCAGTAGTGGTAGCCGGCGACGATGACCTCACCGTCGCCGTTGGTGGCGAACCGGGCACCGAAGTCGCGGATCAGCTCCTCGCGCAGCTCGATGTAGTTGTAGATCTCGCCGTTGAAGGTCAGCAGGTAACGCCCGTCGGCGTAGGGCAGCGGCTCATGGCTGAGCGCGACGTCGATGATCGCCAACCGCTTGTGGGCGAAGACCCCGTCCGCGTACCGGCCGGAGGCGTCGCCGACCACCTCGACCCCGGTCTCGTCCGGGCCGCGGTGATGCAGGCATTCCAACGCCCCGGCGATGTTGTCGCGGTGGGCGGCGGCATCGCCGCGCGCACTGAAGAAAGCCAGGAGTCCGCACATGTCCGTCATCTTTCCACGCGTGCTGATCGACCGTCGCGGCACTGCCGGGCTCACCGCGACGGCCACCGGCGGCTCGGCCCGCGACCGGGTTCGCGGTACCGTCGGACCAGCAATGAGGCGAAGGGAGCGGGGCATGACCGAGGAACGCACCGACGGCGAGCCGACCGACGGCACCGAGTCACACGACCCGGATTTCCCACAGGCGTTCCTGTCGTTCATGCGGCAGGGCTGGCGGGACACCACCCTGCCGGTCGGCCCACGGCCGGAGGTGCCGAACCACGCCAAGCGCCGGGCCGCGCTGTCGGCGGCCTTCCCGGGCGAGACGCTTGTGATCCCCACCGGCGGCGAGAAGGTACGCGCCAACGACACCGAGTACCGGTTCCGGCCGGGCAGTGACTTCGCGTACCTCACCGGTGACCACGACCCGGACGGCGTGCTGGTGCTGCGGCCGAACGGTTCCGGTCACGACGCCACGCTGTACATGCGTCCCCGCTCGTCCCGGGAGAACGACGAGTTCTTCCGCAGCCGCCACGGCGAGCTGTGGGTGGGCCGGCGGCACACCCTGACCGAGAAGTCGACCGAGCTGGGCCTGCCCACCGCCGACCTGAGCGAGCTGGACGCCGCGCTGGCCGAGCTGGCACCCGCGCGTACCCGGGTGCTGCGCGGCTTCGACACCCGGGTGGACACCGCGGTGCGGCCCTGGGACGGCCCGCGCGAGGAGGGGCAGCCGGCCCGCGACCGCGAGCTGGCCATCGCCATCTCGGAGCAGAAGCTGGTCAAGGACGAATGGGAGATCGCCCAGCTCCAGGATGCGGTCGACGCCACCGTACGTGGCTTCGAGGACGTGGCCCGGGCGCTGCCGGCCGACCGTGGTGTCTCCGAGCGGCTGCTGGAGGGCATCTTCGCGCTGCGGGCCCGGCACGACGGCAACGACGTCGGCTACGGCTCGATCGTCGGCGCCGGTGAGCACGCCACGATCCTGCACTGGGTGCACAACCACGGCGTCACCCGTCCGGGTGAGCTGCTGCTGATGGACATGGGCGTGGAGGGACGCAACCTCTACACGGCGGACGTGACGCGGGTACTGCCGGTCAACGGCCGGTTCACCCCGTTGCAGCGCCAGGTCTACGACATCGTGTACGCCTCGCAGCAGGCCGGCATCGACGTCATCAAGCCGGGCGTGACCTTCAAGGACGTCCACCTGACCTGTATGCGGGTGCTCGCCGAAGGACTTGCCGACCTGGGGCTGCTGCCGGTGAGCGTGGACGAGGCGATGGACGAGAATTCCATGGTCTACCGCCGCTGGACGCTGCACGGCTTCGGGCACATGCTCGGCATCGACGTGCACGACTGCTCGAACGCCCGCAAGGAGATGTACCGGGACGGCACCCTGGGCGAGGGGTACGTGCTCACCGTCGAGCCGGGGCTGTACTTCCAGCCGGAGGACGAGCTGGTGCCGGAGGAACTGCGCGGCATCGGCATTCGGATCGAGGACGACGTCCTGGTCACCACCTCCGGCGCGGTGAACCTGTCGGCGGGCCTGCCCCGCCAGGCCGACGAGGTGGAGACCTGGCTGGCCGCGCAGCGCGAGGCCGGGCCGCGACTGCCCGGCTGACCGAGCTGCCCGGCTGACGGGCGACACACGCAGGAGGGCGGGCCCCCGCCGGAGCGACGAACTGTCGCCCCCGGCGCGGGGTCCGCCCTCGTCTGCCCTGCGGAACAAGCATCTGCGCTGCTCAACCGCTTTCAACCCGTTCCCGCGAGTTGACGCAGTGATGCCCGATCAGGTGCCAATGCGGGCTTATTTCGTGTTCATCCTTCTCGCGAGGAACATTCTCATACGGTGGTCATCAGAGGCTGCAACCCATTTGTAGCTGATCGCACCCATTCGCTCGGTGCGAGCCAGTCTGGTAGCAGGAAAGGGCGGAAGGCTCTGATGTCTGATGACGTGACCACTTCCTACGGTGGGCCGCCCCCGGCTCCACCACCGCCGCCGGGGCTTCGACGGCGGAAACTATGGCTGACAGCGGGCGTCGCCGGCCTGACCGGGGTCGTCGGTCTGGCCGCCCTGGGTGGGGTGGCCGCCCGTGACGACCGGTCCGGCACTTCGGGCCGGACGGACGCGCAGTCCAACGCCCGGCAGAACGTCAGCGACGCCGGAAAGGCCGAAGCGGCCGAGAGCGGCGACGCCAAGGAGGAGTCGGCCGGCGACTCTGCCGGCCGGAAGGTCGTCGGCCGCAAGGACGGCGGCGACAAGGACAGGGCGCGCGACGTGCCCTGTGACACCGACAAGCTGATCCAGGCGATCGTGTACGCCAATCAGAACCACGGCGCCGTACTGAACCTGGCCCGACACTGCACGTACGAATTGACCCGTGCCGACAACGGCAACGGGCTTCCCGTGATCACCCGACCGATCACGTTGAAGGGTGACGACAGCAAGATCGTTCGGGCCGCGAACGTTGAACGGTTCCGCATCCTGAACGTCGGTCGTGGTGGTCACCTGACCCTGAAGGGCGTGACGGTCAAGGGCGGCCAGACCGCTCCCGGAATCATGGCAGCGGCCCCTGCCACACTGCGGGAACTCGACGCCGTGAAGCCGGCCCGAGTCGGGACCGCCAAGGCGGCCGGGAGCACGACGACCGGGACCGGCAAGGCGGCCGGGACCAAGGCCAAGGCCGCTGCGGCGAAGCCCACGACCGACGGGGCCAAGGCGGCCGGCGCCAAGGCGGCAGCGGCGGCGAAGCCGTCACCGGCATCCAAGGCCGGGACCGCCGGAGCGGACACCGCTCCGCCGAGCATCACCGCCGACGGCGTCGACGGGGGCGGAATCCTGGTGCAGCGGGGCGGCACCGCAGACCTGGAGCGCAGCCGCATCGTGCAGAACCAGGCGACCCGCAACGGTGGCGGCATCGCCAACTACGGCACCACCACGATTCGCAGCAGCACTGTCGAACAGAACAGCGCCGGCAGTTTCGGCGGCGGTGTGTTCAACGCGGGCACGCTGCGGGTCGAGGAGTCGAAGATCGTCTACAACAACTCGGGCGCCGGGGGCGGCGGCATCGCCAACGGCTCGACGCCCAACGGCTTCGCCGGCACGGGTGGCACGGTCTGGATCTGGAAGAGCACGATCAGCCACAACCGGACCGGAGTGCTCGGCGGCGGCGTCTACCTCAACGGTGGCGACACCACCGCCGTCCAGAGCGAACTCACCGACAACATCAGCCGCCTCGACGTCGGCGGCCTGGTCGCCCTCGGCGACAGCCGGGTGAGCCTGGAACACGTGCTGGTCGCGAGGAACTACGCGAGCGACGACGCCGGCGGCGTGGGGATCGCGGAAGACTCCGTCGCCGTCATCGCCAACACCGTTCTCAAGGAGAACGTGGCCGCCGAGGGGGCCGCCGGTGGCCTGTTCAACGACGAGGCGTCGGTGACCCTGCGGGACTCCGAGATCTGGGCCAACCAGGCGTTGGGTACCTCCGGCCTGGCGGGCGGCATCGTCAACCAGGACGGCGTGACCACGCTGATCCGGACCAAGGTTGCCGACAACGTGGCCACCAACCAGCCCGGCGGCATCTACACCGACAACGACCAGGTGGAGATCGACCGGAAGTCCGCGGTCACCGGCAACCGACCGACCAACTGCATCGGCAGCCCGGTCATCCCCGAACGCTGCTTCGGCTGACCCATCGCCGAGGCGAGCGACACGCAACAGGACAGCATCACCACATAGAGGGGCTCCTCCGTGTCGCTCGGCGCCGCGGAGGAGCCCCAGTCTTTCCGCCCCCTCCGGGGCATCCTCGCAGGTCAGAGCGGGTCCGGGTGGAAGCCACCGGTGCGTGCCGACGAGCGTGGGCCTGGGGCCACTGCCCGTCGACGTACCCAATGTGTGGTTATTTCGGATAAAGCCTTGAGGCGAGGAACATTCTCATACGGTGTTTCTGGGAGCTACAACCGATTTGTAGCAGGGGACGCTCGCCTGTGCGTGACGACCCTGTCTGGTACGACGAGAGGGCAGAGAGCTCCGATGTCCAACTACGTATCCAAGAACAACGCCAGCGAGCCGGAGGCGACGCCCAAGCGGCGCCGCAAGCTCTGGCTCGCCAGTGGCGTCGCCGGGCTCACCGGCGTGGTCAGCATTGCCGCCGTCGGCGTCGCCACCGGTGCCGGCGCGGTTGGTACCGATGGTCTGCGCTGGTCCACCGCCCAGCAGGTCAGCAGGGACGGCGACCAGAACGCGGTCGCCCCCGAGGGGCACAAGGGCAAGAAGGAGGATCGGGCCGACAACACCGCCGATCGGGCCGGCAACGCCGCCGACGAGCGTGCCCGGCACGACAGGAAGGACGGCGAGAAGAAGGACCACGGCAAGGACGTGCCCTGCAACAGCGACAAGCTGATCCAGGCGCTCGTCTTCGCCAACGAGAATCACGGCGGTGTCCTGAACCTGGCCAAGGGGTGCACCTACACCCTGACCCGTTCCGACGCCACCGACGGCACCGGCCCCAACGGCCTTCCGGTGATCACGGAGAACGTGGTGCTCAAGGGCCACGACACCAAGATCGTCCGGGATGCCACCGCCGAGGACTTCCGCATCCTCAACGTGGGACGCGGCGGCAACCTGACCGTCAAGGGCCTGACCATCAAGAACGGCCAGACCCGCGCGCTGGCGGTCAACGGCGACACACCGGAAGCGGTCTGGTCGCGCTTCTCGAACTCGGTGGAGGCGACCAAGGCCGCCGAGGCGAAGAAGGAGTACCTGCCGCTGCTCCGGGCCACGCCCAAGGGCGTCGCGCTCAAGGCCAAGGCCGCGAGCACGCCGTCGGTGCTGGCCGATCCGGAGTCGAACGACGGCGGTGGCGTGCTCGTGCAGCCTGGCGGCACCGCCTCCTTCGAGGAGACGCACATCGTCGCCAACCAGGCCGGCGGCGTCGGCGGTGGCCTGGCCAACTTCGGCAAGGCCAGCCTGTACCACACCACGGTGGCCGACAACACCGCCTTCCTCTACGGCGGCGGCATCTTCAACGCGGGCGTGCTGCGGGTGGCGGCGTCGACCGTACAGAACAACGACGCGATCATCGGCGGTGGCGGCATCGCCAACGGCGCGGCGTTCATCTTCCGCGAGGACATCGACGGCGGCACCGCCTGGATCGAGAAGACCGAGGTCACTGGCAACGAGGTGCTCGGCTTCGGCGGTGGTCTGCTCGACATCGAGGGCAACACGACCGTTCGGTACTCCAAGGTCACCGGAAACACCGCGCTCCTGGCCGGCGCCGGGATCACCGCGGCTGGCGATGACAGCACCCTCGAGCTGGCACACGTCGAGGTTGCCAAGAACACCACGGCCGGCGTCGGCGGTGGGTTGGCCCTCGCCTTCGGGGCGATCGCCAACGTCGAGGAAACCAAGATCGTCGAGAACAAGGCCGGCTTCTTCGGCGGTGGCGTGTTCAACGGCACCGGTGAGGCGACCTTCCGGCACAGCGAGATCAGCGGCAACCGGGCCGTCGGCCCGCTGGGCATCGGCGGCGGCATCTTCACCGTCGCCGGTGTGATCGACCTGGAGAAGACGAAGGTGGCGCACAACTTCGCCACTCTCACCGCTGGCGGGGTCTTCAGCTTCCTCGGTGAGGTGAACGTGGACGACAAGTCGGCCATCACGGCCAACAAGCCGACCAACTGCGCCGGCACTATCACCGCTATCCCGAACTGCTTCGGCTGATCACCACGTGACCGGCTCCGCCGGACCGAGGTAACGGGACTCCGGCCCCGCCGGGACCGATCCAGATGGATCGGACCGGCGGGGCCGGAGCACGTTCCGACTCGCGGCACCGACCGGAACTACCGTTGGACGAAGACCGCCACGCTGCGCGCCGGTACGGTGAACGTGCCGCTGGCCCGGTCGAACGCCGCGGTACGCAGCACCGGGTCGGCCGAGGAGCGCAGCACCGGGTGCAGCGTCACGTCCGCCCCGCGCAGCCCGGTCACCCGCTGCGTGGCGCTTTCCGGAGTGGCGTTGAAGACCACAGTCACCGACTTCCACGCCCCACCGAGCCCACGGGCGTCGAGGGTCATGGTGAGCACCCCCGGCGTCTCGTCCGCACCGGAGAGCGGGAAGGCGACCCGCTGCTGCACCTGCTTCGCGGTGGGCAGCCCGAAGACCGGCGACGAGGCCCGGATCCGCAGCAGCTCGGCGTACCGGGCGTCGGTCAGTTCGACCGCCGCGCAGTCCGGCACCAGCTTCGGATCGGCCAGCAGCGGCTTCGCGTACGGCCACTTGTCCCGGTTGTCCTCGGCCGGCGGCAGGCCGATGCCGAAACCGTTGCCCTGAGCGCAGTCCCAACGGATCTGGTTGAACCAGTCCCCCGAGTTGTACGAGTTGCGGTCCAGCGACTTGGACCGCAGCCGCTCGGTGCCGGTGGTGACGAACCCGGCGCCCTGGCCCATCATCACGGTGCTCAGGGCCAGCACCTGCATCCGGGCCCGATCCGTCGCCGAGGTGGCCTGCGGCAGCTTGTACGCCAGCGCGTCGTACAGGATCTCGTTGTCGTGCGCGTCGACGTAGGTGATCGCCTCCCCCGGCGCGTCGGTGTAGCCGGCCGGCGAGCCGTTGTAGTCCACGTCGGCCCCGGTCACCGCCCGCCCCGACGAGTCGACGAACCGGTAGCCGCGCAGGTTGCCGGTCAGGCCCACCTTGATCAGGTCGTGCTGGAGCAGCAGCCGGGCCCGCTGTTCGGCGGCCGAGCCGTTGACCGGGTCGCCGTTGGGGGCGGTGAAGAGCCCGGAGGCGAAGCCCTGCCGGCGCGGGTTGTCGTCGAACGGGCCGCCGCCGCGTACCGCGTCGCGCAGCCGGTCGTTGAAGGTGCCGATCCCGGTGCCGGCCATGTTGGCCTGCGTCGCCTGCACGAAGCGGGCGTCGTCGGCCACCTCGCCGAAGTTCCATCCCTCGCCGTAGAGCAGGATGTTCTTCCCGTCCACCCCGTCGCGGGCCACCGTCAGCCGGTCCAGTGCGGTGCGTACGGCCAGGATGTTCGCCTTCGGGTGGTGACCCATCAGGTCGAAACGGAACCCGTCCACCTTGTACGCCTTCGCCCAGGTGACAAGCGAGTCCACCACCAGCTTGCCCATCATGGCGTGCTCCGGTGCGGTGTTCGAGCAGCAGGTGGAGGTGGCCACCGTGCCGTCGTCGAGCAGCCGGTGGTAGTAGCCGGGCACGATCTGGTCCAGCACCGACTTCGGGTCGGTGCCGGCGGCCGAGGTGTGGTTGTAGACCACGTCCATGACCACCCGCAGGCCCGCGTCGTTGACCCCGGCCACCATCTGCCGGAACTCGGTGGTGCGCCGGGCGCCCTCCGGGTCGACCGCGTACCCGCCCTCGGGGACCGTGTAGTGCAGCGGGTCGTACCCCCAGTTGTAGCCGTCGGTCTCCTTCACCGCGGCCACGCAGTCCTGCTGCCGCTCCGAGTCCGGCGGCAGCGCCGCCAGGTCGCAGTCCGGCTGGCGCTGATCGGCCCGGCGCTCGGGGATGGTGGCGAAGTCGAACGCCGGCAGCAGGTGCAGGTGGGTCACCCCGGCGTCGCTTATCGCCTTCAGGTGCCGCATCCCGGCGGTGGCCGGGTCGGTGAAGGCGAGGAAGGTGCCCCGCCGCTGGGCCGGCACGGTGTCGTCGGCGATGGAGAAGTCCCGCACCGACAGCTCGGAGATCTGCACCTTGGCCGACGGCACCGCGGCCGGTTTGGGTAGCCGCGCCCAACCCGCCGGGGCGAGCTTCGGGTCGGTCAGGTCGACGATCTGGCTGTGCGTGGAGTCCGCCGCCAGCGCCACCGAGTACGGGTCGGTGACCGAGGCGGTTACCAGCTGCTGGGTCGCCGGCTGCCACGCCTGCACCCGGTAGCGGTAGTACTTGCCGCTCCAGGACCGCTGCCCGCGTACCGACCAGACGCCGGTGCGGTCGTCGCGGCGCATCGCCACCGGCCGCGCGGTGGCCGTCGGCGCGTCGTACAGCTCCAGCGACACCGTCCGGGCGGTCGGCGCCCAGACCGACAGGGTCGGCACCCCGCCGGAGAACGTGGCACCGAGGCTGGCCTTGGTGGCCGGCGCGTACACGTCGTCGAGCACGCCGGGGATCTGCACACCTGTGGCACCGAGCAGGGTGCCGTCGGCGGCCCGCTCGGTCACCAGCAACTGCCCACGCAGCGCCGCCGGCACCTTGGCCAGGTCCCGCCGGTCCAGGGTGAAGGCCCGGTGGTCCCACAGGTGCGGGAAGGCCGCGCGCTGGGCCTCGGTGAGCCCGTTGCGCTGCGCGGTCAACGGCAGCGAGGTGTACGTCCCGACCAGCTCGCCGTCGACCACGCGTACCCCGCCGGCCGGTGCGGTCACCAGGGCGTACGCCCGACCGTCGGTGGGACCGGTGCGCCAGGCCACTGTGGACCTGTCGATCCAGTGCGCCCGCTGCCTGGTGATGTCGGTGTCCGTACCGGTGCCGGTGGCCGTGGCCGGCAGCAGCCGGCCCGGTGTCGCGGCGAGCAACCAGACCTCACGGCCGGCGTCGGCGAAGTCGAGCCGCTGGTCCTGCGGCAGATCCTTCTCATCGCCGCGGTGGATGATGTAGCTGAGCCCGGTGGCACCCTCGGCCAGCGGCACCCGGAACTCGGCGCCGAACGAATCGGTCCGGGTCGGCGGCATCGGCTTCGCCCAGTCGGTGGGGGTGGCCGCGCCGTCCCACAGGTGCAGGCCCCAGCCGTCGTAGTCGCCGTCGGGCCGGTGGTAGTGGATGACCGCCACGCCCTCCTCCACCGGCGGAGCGGGTTCGCCCGTGGCCTCCTCCCGGGTCTGGTACGTCGCCGGGTCGCCCTGCTTGACCCAGACCTCGCCGGTCTGCGTCACGTCCACGGTCCGGTCGTTGTCGACATCCTTGTTGCCGTCGGCGTCGACCACCAGGAAACCGACGGTCTTCGCACCGGGCTTGAGCTTCACCCACGCGAACCGTCCGTACGCGTCGGTGCCCGCGAACGGCTGTCCCTGCGGCCACTCGGTGGCGTACTCCGGGTCGATGTCACCCCAGGCGTACAACCCCCAGTCGTCGTAGTCACCGTCGGGGCGTTGGTGGTGGACCACCAGCCAGTCCCGCGACGAGCCGGACTGCTCCGGGGTGCCGACGGTGGCGGTGGAGCGGGCGGACGCGGTGCGGCCCCGACCGTCGCGGACCACCGCCTTGTACTCGATTTTCGTGCCGGCGGCCAGACCGGTCAGGTCGTGGTGCACGGTGTACGGCGCGTGGTCGGCGGAGCCGAGCAGCGTCCACTTCCCGCCGGAGACCCGGGCCGCCATCGTCACGCGCGCCAGCGGGTCGCCGGTGACCTGGGCGGTCACCTCGGCCCGGGTGGCCGGCGCCCCCTCGGGGGTGGTGATGGTGATGCCCGGCTTGGCACCGGGCAACGCGACCGCCTCACCGGCCCGGTGCACCACCGCCGACAGTGGCGGCACGGTCAGGGTCAGCTTGCCGTCGCCGGTGGCGACCGGCCGGGCGGTGCTGCCGTATAGACCGGTGAAGGTGGCGCCGGCCGACCAGGTGTCCACCGTGACAGTCTGCTCGGTGGCAGCGTTGTTCACCGCCACCAGGTACTCGGTGCGGTCGTTCGGATCGAAGCGGGAGGCGGCGAAAACGCCGGGCCCGTCGGCGGCGTACCGGGTGACCTGAACGCCGTCGCGCAGCGCCGGGTGGGCCTGACGCAACCGGCCCAGGTCAGCGATGGTGCGGTAGAGCGGGTGGGCGCTGTCGAACTGGTCCTGGGCGTGGGTGCGGTCGGTGCCGAGCAGGTCGTCGTCGAGGTAGTCCGCGGTACGCGAGGCGAACATCGGCTGCCGGGCGTCCTTGTCGCCACCGGCGCCGGTGAAGCCCTGCTCGTCGCCGGAGTAGATCACCGGCTGGCCACGGGTGAGGAACATCAGCTCGTGGGCGAGCTGGTCCCGACGCAGGTGGGTGGCCGGGTCGGTGGGGCCGTTGGCGATGAACGAGCCGATCCGGCCCATGTCGTGGTTGCCGAGGAAGGTGGTCAGCCGGCCGGCGTGGGTGTCCCGGGCGGCGTAGAGGTCGTCACGGGCGTAGAGGTCGGCCAACGCCTTGGCCGATCCGTCGTTCGCGGTGTAGCCACGCGCCGCCTCCTGAAAGCCGAAGTCCAGGGTGGCGGGCAGGCCGCCCTGCCGGACGTAGCT
The DNA here is from genome assembly GCF_040660295.1 of Micromonospora sp. NPDC049891. Taxonomy (NCBI): domain Bacteria; kingdom Bacillati; phylum Actinomycetota; class Actinomycetes; order Micromonosporales; family Micromonosporaceae; genus Micromonospora; species Micromonospora sp. NPDC049891. The sequence continues at coordinate 6,395 of NZ_JBFAML010000004.1, read as the reverse complement.
GGAGGCGATCTCCGGGTCCGCGCTGTACACCTCGCCGAACATGAAGAAGTCCTTCTTGCCGGCGCGGGCCGCCGCCTGCTGCACCCCCTGGCTGAACTGCGGCCAGAAGTCCATGTTGACGTGCTTGACCGTGTCCAGCCGGAAGCCGTCGACTCCGGTGGACCGCACCCAGTCGGCGTAGATCTTCGTCATGCCGCGGACCACCTCGGGCCGCTCGGTCCACAGGTCGTCGAGGCCGAAGAAGTCGCCGTACTCGCTGTTCTCCCCGACGAATGTCGAGTCACCACGGTTGTGGTACATGGTGGGATCGTTCAGCCACGCCGGGACCTTGACCTTCGCGTCGGCGCGGGTCTCGAAGGTCGGGGTGTACGGGAAGGAGTCACCGTTGACCTTCGGGAAGTCCCGGCTGCCGTCGGCGTAGTTGCGGTCCTCGAACGGCCGGCCCTGCGCGTCGCGGTAGGGCGCGGTCGCCTTGTCCACGTAGCTGAACTTGTCCTCGGCGTAGGTGATCACGTCGGCGGTGTGGTTGACGATGACGTCGAGGTAGACCTTGATACCGCGCCGGTGAGCGAGCTGGACCAGCTTCTTCAGGTCGGCGGGGCTACCGAAGTGCGGGTCGACCTGGGTGAAGTCGGTGATCCAGTAGCCGTGGTAGCCGGCCGACACGTCGTCGCCCTCGCCCTGCACCGGCCGGTTTTTGAAGACCGGGGCGAGCCAGATGGCGGTGGTGCCCAGCCCTTCGATGTAGTCGAGTCGCTCGGTCAGTCCCTTGAGGTCGCCGCCCTGGTAGAACCCCTTGTCCGTGGGGTCGTACCCGGTACGCAGCCGGTCCCCGGTGAGGCCGCCCCGGTCGTTGCGCGGGTCTCCGTTGGCGAACCGGTCCGGTAGCACGAAGTAGAACTGCTCGGCCCCCACCTGACGGCGGCCGGCGTCGAGCAGGGCCGCGGTGGAGGGTTCGGTGTGCCAGGTGACGGCACCGGTGGCGCTCGGTGCCCCGGTGGCGGCGGACCGGCCCGATGCGGCGGCGGGGGTCACCGCGACCGGCGTGCCGACCAGGGTGACGGTGAGCAGGAAGACGAGGGCGAGCAGGATTTTGCGCGGAGTCGGCGGGGGTTTCATCGACGGCCTTCCTCTGGTCGCTGATTGGCCCGCACGCTAGCTCTTGCCGAAAGATTCTGCAATACCTTGCAAACAGGCCCGCAACAAAGCAGACACTTGCGCAAGGCGGGACACCGCCAGTCCTTGTGGACCTTCGGGCCGCGTGTCACAGAACCGCGCCCGAGCAGCCGAGGCCGAGCCGACGGTCGGGCGGCACCGGCACAGCCCGGTGCGGCCTAAACGCCGCGGCAGGCGCGTCCGGAGACGCTGCAACTCGCCGGCCGGGAACCGGCCGACTCGATGTGGAAACGCAGGTACACCGACGAGCCTGCCGTCAGGTCCGGACCGCTGCGGTAGGTGAGCACCCCGCCGGTACCGCTGAACGTCCCCTGTGGCACGCCCTCCAGCCAGGCGGTCACCACCCGCCCGCCCGGGTACTCCACCCGCGCCACCCAGTCGAGGTCACGCCGGGCGGTGTTCCGGATCCGCACCTCGGCGATGAAGCCGCCCTGGAACACGTGCAAGACCTGGTAGCGCGCGTCGAGCGGGTCGGGCGGTGGCGCGGGCGGGGGTACCGCCGGACGGGACGGCTCGACGGGCGGCTCGGTGTTCGGCGGTGGAGCCGTCGTCGGTGCCGCGCTGGGGGTGGGACTCGGTGGATCGGTACGGCGCGGGGACAGCCCCGGCACCGCCAGCGACGGCGGCACCGACGTCTCCCGACCCGCCGACGAGGCGTGTTCCGGTATCGGCGCGGCGGCGACCGGTGGCTGCCCCGGCGGCACCGACTGGAAGTCCGGCCCGGGGCCCCGGTACGCGCCGACCGCGATGACGAGCAGCACCACCATGATGACGACCCCGATCGACACCAGGATCCATGGCGAGGAGGCCACGGCGGTGGAGCTGTGCGGCGGAAACTGACGGGGCGCGCGACGCATACCGGACATGTCTCTCCTCAGCGGGCAGCCCGGCAAGCGTAACGATCTTCAGCCACGCCGGAAAGTGCCCGACGAACCACCAACTGTCCTAACCGGCGATTCAGCCGACCCCGCAGGATGTTCCGTTGACCGTGCACTGTGCCGGGTACTCCCCGCCCCCGGTACGGGTGAAACGCAGTTGTACCGACTGCTGGGCCCCGGCGGCGAGCTGGCCGGTTCCGCTGAGCAGATACCAGCCGCTGCCTCTGATGGTCACCGAGACGCCCGGGCCGCTGGAAGCCCGGATGCCGGTGACGCCGCCGTTGAAGCGCAGTTCCACCTGCCAGTCGTTCGACCGCCCGGTGCCGTTGCGGACCACCAACTGGGCCTCGAAGTAGTCCGCGTCGCCGCTGTCCTGCACCCGGTAGCTGGCGGTGACCGAACCACCCCCGTCGGCCGGTGCCGCCGGTGCGGACGCGCTCGGTGACCGGCTGGTCTCCGGCCGCGCGGGCGCTCCGCTGCGCGACGGATCGGTCGGCCGTGCCGGCGTCCCGGCGGACTGCGTCGGCGAGCCGGTCGGGGCGACCGAAGCCGTCGGAGTGGCCGGGGCGGAGGGGCCGGTCGAGGTGGTCGAGCCCGCCGTGGGCGCTGACTCCGCGCTCTCCCCGGCGGGCGTCGGCAGGGCGATCGGCGGACCCGGCGACCAGGCCACCGGACGCTCGGGACCACGGAACGACAACAGTGCGACCACCAGCAGCACCGCCAGGACCGCGACACCGACAAGCACCACCACCCACGGCGCGGAAGCGATCATCCTGGACAGGGTGTGCCCACCGACCACCCCAGCGGCGGCGTCACCGTTGCGGTCACCAGCGGCTTCGCCGGTACGGTCACCGGCGGCGTCACCATCCTGGTCGCCAGCGGCGTCGTCGTTCTGGTCACCGGTGGCGGCACGGTTGCCGTCGCCGTTCTGGTCACCGGTGGCATCGTCGTCGGCATCACCGGACGGCCGCACTGACATTGAGGTCCCCACTCGTCGTCGCCGACGGGCCAGCCTAGTCACGCCGGCCCGGGGCGCGAAACGGGCAGGTGCCGAAGCCGTCCGACCCGCGCGGCGCGCCGGACGCAACGACGCCCCGCACCTGGCCGGTTGACGGCCCCGGCCGTACCGGTGGCTCAGCCCGTCCGCACGACAGTGCAGATCGCCGGTCCCTCGTCGGTGCTGCGCAGCAGGTAGCGGTAGCGTTCGCCGGGCACCTGCCGGCCCTGGCTGTCGAGGAACTCCCAGCGCACCGCCACCTCCACGAGCAGCGCCGACACCTGCTGCACCTGCTCGATGTCGGCGTGCGCCGCGACCAGCTCACGCTCGGTGTAGTCCGGCGCGGCGCCCACGAAGGACAGCGCCACGGCGGCCGGGGAGTTGAACGAGAAGCTGTAGGTGTCGGCCACCACCAGCCCGGGCAGGGCGTAGCAACCGGCGATCGCCGGCAGGTCCCCGACGGTCAGCGCCACACCGTAGCTGTCGAAGAAGTCGGTAAGCGTGTCGAGATCGGTGGAAGCAGTCACGCCGCAAGCAATTGCCGGCGCGCGGCCCGACGAAACCTCAACGCGGCGGGATCCGCACCTCGATCTCGCTGCCGAGCCGGGCGCCACCGTGCAGCCCCAGGTCGTCACCGCTCCAGAACCGGCCCGGGTCGTACCAGTTCGGTCGCCGTCCCGTCGGCAGCAGCCCCATCGCCTCGTAGGTGACCGCGACGACCTCGGCGCAGTACGCGGTCTCCAGGGCCAGGTCGCGCCCCGCCGGGACGCGACGCCGGGACGCCGGCAACGGCAGCCGCGGTGACGGCACCCGGCCCCGCACCCACCGCCAGGCCAACTGGGCGGTGGACGGGAACGGCGTGCCGTCCAGCCGGGCGATGGTCCGCAGCACCGAGCGCTCCATTTCCGCGTCGGCCGGCGGCTCCAGCTGGCGCAGCCAGCCACGCTGGCCGTACCGGTTGGCCCAGACGCAGACCGCGTCCCGAAGGTCGTGCAGCTGCACCCCACGCTGGTGGGTGCCGGTCCACAGGTCCGGCAGCGACCGGCCCAGCTCGGCGTGCCACATCAGCGGCGGCATGTCGTCCAGCACCACCGCCATGCCCACGTGGTTGACCGGGCTGTTGGTGGTCAACTGGATGGCCCGATCGGGCACGCTGCGGCCCCGGAAGACCCACAGATCGCCGGTACGGGTCAGCTCCACCGCCTCGTCCAGGCTGATGCTCATAGGGGTCTACCCTAAGCGGATGCGGCGAGGGATGCGGTGGTGGAAGGTCCTCGGGTTGGCCGGTCTGGCCGGGGTCGCGGCCTCCGGCGTGGTGATCGCCCGGGCGGAACGACGGCGGCGCGCGTACACCCCGGAGGAGATCCGGGCCCGGTTGCGCGACCGGCACGCGGAGGCCAGCTCGGTCTCCCCGGCCGACGAGGCCGGCTGAGGCGTCCCTCAGTCCACTTCGGCGTGGTTGCGGTCCCAACGGCCGCCGACCGGCTGGCTGTCCAGCCGCAGCGCCCCCTCGGCGTTGCCGGCGAGGTCGTTGTCCTCCACCCGGCACGAGACGCACGCGCCTCGGTCGCTGATCCACATGCCGTAACTCTGCGTCGGGTCGTCGCGGTTGTCCCAGATCCGGTTACCGCGCACAATCGCCGACTCGAAGTGGGCGTGCACCGCGATTCCGGCCCGTACCGGTGCCGCCGCCGGCAGCTCGTAGCTCGCCCCGGGTGGCGGCACGTCCTCGTTCCAGGCGATTGCGGCGTCCGGCCGCAGATCGGCCAGATCCAGCTCCATCTCGCTGTTGCCGACCACGAGCGCCAGCCGGGACCCCACCCGGAGCAGCTTTCCGCGGTGCCCGTCGGGCTGCCACCCCGCCGTACGGTCCGACACGGCGCGTCGGGCGTACCGTACCGATTCACCTGAGCCGGTGGCGGCCGGGGCGCACTGCCGCCCGTTGCTCCGGATCCGGTTGTTCGTCACCGACGCGTCGACCATCGGCCGGTCCACCCGGATCCCGTCCAGCCCGTTGTCCCAGAACTCGTTGCTGTCTATCACCACGTCCGACGCCGGGCCCTGATAGCCGTTGCCCAGGTCGTGCTGGTGGTACCCGTACCAGCCGTTGCCGCTGATCCGGTTGCCCCGGATCGTGTACGGCCCGGGGGTGTTGCCCATGCTGATCCCGTCGCGGACGTTGCGGTCGATCACGCAGTCGGTGAGGATGCCACCTCGGCCGGCAACGCCCGCCGTACCGTTGGCGGAGACGTCGAAGCCGGCCTCCAGGTTCCCGGTGAGCGTGCAGGCGGAGACGATCAGGCCGTCGGCGCCCCAGTCCGAGATGCCGAACCGGTTGGCCTGGCTGTGACAGCCGATGATGCGGTACCCCCGCGGCGGCGTCCAGTACGGCTTCTGCAGTTCAAGGAAGATCCCGTTGGTGCCGTTGCCGAGCGTGGTGCAGTTGCTGATGGTGCAGCGCTCCACCGCACCCCAGCCGCCGATGCCGATGCCGATGCCCGCACCGCCCATCTCCTCACCGTTGTCCAGCCGCCCGCAGCCGACCACCACCACGCCGTCGATCAGGCTGTCCTGCAGGAAGTCGCAGCCGAGGCCGGTGGCACCGGTGTGGTGGATGTAGAGATTGCGGAAGACGCCCCGCACGACGTACTGCAGGCCGAGCCCCTTGGCCAGATAGCTGTACTCCGCCATGGCCACGCCCGAGCCGTCGATCTCGAAGTCGGCGAAGGTGCAGTCGGCGATGTGCCGGTCCCGGTCGGCGCCGTGCTGCACCGTGGTCCAGAACGCCAACGGTGTCGGGTCGGCCCGGTTACCTTCGTTGCTCAACACGAACCGGGTGGCTCCCGGCCCCGCACCGATAAGTGACACCCCGCTGCGCCACACCGTGCCCGCGTCCCGGATCGAGTAGATCCCCGGCGGGCAGTAGATGACGCGCGCCCGACCGTCGGCGGCGTACCCCTCGCCCAGGCGGTCGACCAGAGCGGACAGCGCAGGCTGGTCGTTTGTGACCCCATCGCCCCGAAGTCCGAAGTCAAGCGCGTCGCACCACAGCGGCGCCCCGGCGACCGGCGACAGGCGCTCGCGGATGGCGACGGACCGGTCCTGCTGCCGCACGGACCTCTCCCCTCGGTCGTGGCCTCTGGTCCGCCCGGCTTTCCCCTTCGCCCCGCCCGAAAACGCCCCGCCCCGGGGCACGCGGGCGGGGCCGATGGCGACCTGACACCGCATGTCCGTTATCACCCTGTATGGGGTGACCGGGGCCACGCCGGCGGCGGAATCGCGGGCCCGGCCCGGTGGTTATACATGGCGTAACCGCGAGCGCCCCCAGCGCCGCCCCCGGCCCG